>NZ_JBFRKI010000003.1:0-153468 GCF_041469245.1 Vibrio sp. 10N.286.51.B11
AGGTTGTTCTCTTAACTCTTAAAAGAGGTAAGAAGAATATGGTGGAGGGAGACGGATTCGAACCATCGAAGGCAGTGCCGGCAGATTTACAGTCTGCTCCCTTTGGCCACTCGGGAACCCCTCCAGGGTGTTTTTTCCTAACTCATAATGGATAGGCTAAAGAGATGTTTTTCCCAACGCATCTCTCAAGTGCGGAGCGCATCATAGCAAACACGCTAAACCTGTAAAGGGTTTTTCTTATGGTTTTGTGTTAAATGCTGCCTTTTTGGGCAAAGATGGCGAAAAGTACGCATATTGCTCGTGAAGTGAACATCTATACTAAGGTTTACGTACTGATAGGTAACACCTTGAGGTGACTGGCTTTCTGTATTGTGTTCAATGTGTCTAAAACATGATGAAACGTAAATGGAATTTAATCTAGATTTACACTTCTTGACGTTACAGCATTCATCAGTTGATAGAATACGGTTAATTTCATTTATAGATAATAATACCAATCGTAGTAAATAACGTGTCATCTTAGCTTGCTAAAATGCTCGAGAACAGCGTCAGATATTTTGATTGTAGAATAACTACTTATCGAAACTATCTGTTGAAAAGAGCTGCCTTGTTCTCAAGCTTTTACCTAAGCTATTTCTGACCACTTACTCACTGTGATTGGTACAAACTTACTTGCAGACCATTATTATGAAGCATAAATCTGTTTTAACCCTGCTTAGCTTGTCTATTCTTATGGCGTCTCCAGCCGTACTTGCTAAACGTATGGGCCCTAGCACTGTCACTGTTGTTACTGAGCAGGTTGATATTCACCAAGTTAGCCAATCTCTTTCGTTGGTCGGTAAGTTAGAAGCCGAGCAATCAGTAATGATCACTTCTGAAGTGGCTGGCAGAGTGGACTCTATCAACATTAAAGCCAATCAAGATGTCACTAAAGGGCAGATGTTGGTTCAACTCGACGATGACAAAGCAAAAGCGGCAGTTGCAGAAGCGCAAGCTTATCTAAAAGACGAGCAACGTAAGCTAGCGGAATTTCAACGCCTAGTGAAACGTAACGCGATCACGCAAACTGAAATTGACGCTCAGAAAACGAACGTAGAGATCGCCAATGCTCGTTTAGCTGCTGCAAATGCCAATCTGAAAGATCTTCACATCAGCGCGCCATTCTCGGGCACTGTTGGTTTTATCGACTTTAGCCGCGGTAAAATGGTGACAGCCGGTACTGAACTCGTAACTCTAGATGACCTATCGGTAATGCAATTAGATCTGCAGATCCCGGAGCGCTACCTTTCTAAACTGTCTAAAGGTATGAAAGTAACGGCTCGCACTAGCGCATGGGGCGACACTCAGTTCACTGGTACTGTAGTAGGCATTGATTCTCGTATTAACGCTGAAACCTTGAACCTTCGAGTTCGAATCCACTTCGACAACAATAATGATTATCTAAAGCCAGGTATGTTAGTGGCGGCGGATATGGACTTCCCACCAGTGGAAGCGCCAATCATTCCAGTTCAAGCGCTTGAGTATTCAGGTACGAAGCGTTTCGTTTATGTTATCGACGAAGATAATAAAGCAACTCGTACAGAAGTTTTCCTTGGGGCACGTATCGATAACGAAGTCGTGATCGACAAAGGCATCGAAATTGGCCAGAAGATCGTGGTGCAAGGTATCGTGAACATGCGTGACGGCGTCTTGGTTCAAGAGCTTGCCGTTAATCGCCCAGCTGATGCAGCAAGTGATAAAAAAGCACAAGAAGGCGCTAACTAATGTTGTTATCTGATGTTTCTGTAAAGAGACCAGTAGCGGCCGTCGTATTGAGCCTACTATTGGTTGTGTTTGGTATTGTCTCTTTCAATAAGCTCGCGGTTCGTGAGATGCCAGATATTGAAAGCCCGGTAGTATCTATCAGTACTCGTTATGAGGGTGCGTCTGCCACCATCATTGAAAGCCAAATAACCTCCAACCTTGAAGACCAGTTATCCGGCATCAGTGGTATCGATGAGATCGAATCCACAACGCGTAACGGTATGTCGCGTATCACGATTACTTTTGAGCTTGGTTACGACCTCAATACCGGTGTGAGTGATGTTCGTGATGCTGTAGCTCGTGCGCAGCGTTCATTGCCCGATGAAGCCGACGACCCAATTGTTTATAAGAACAATGGTAGTGGTGAAGCTTCGGTCTACATCAACTTAAGTTCGACAGAGATGGACCGAACGCAGTTAACCGACTACACCGAACGTGTGTTGATTGACCGCTTTAGTTTGATTTCTGGCGTGAGCTCGGTGGATATCTCAGGTGGCTTGTACAAAGTAATGTACGTCAAGCTGAAACCTGCGCAGATGGCGGGTCGTGGTGTTACTACCTCCGACATCACATCTGCGTTGAACAGTGAGAACATTGAAAGCCCGGGTGGTGAAGTACGTAACGATGCGATTGTGATGTCGGTTCGTACTGCTCGTTCTTACACTGAAGCTGAAGATTTCGAATACCTAGTCGTTAAACGTGCCTCTGATAACACACCTATCTACTTGAAAGACGTAGCGGATGTTTACATTGGCGCAGAAAACGAGAACTCGACCTTTAAGAGTGACGGCGTTGTTAACGTAAGTATGGGTATCGTGCCTCAGTCAGATGCGAACCCACTTGAGGTGGCTGACTTAGTCCATAAAGAAGTCGAAGCAATTCAAAAGTTCTTGCCAGACGGTACTCGTTTAGCTGTCGATTATGACTCAACAGTCTTTATTGACCGTTCAATCTCAGAGGTATACAGCACACTCTTTATCACGGGTGGCTTGGTTATCCTTGTGCTTTACATCTTTATTGGTCAAGCACGTGCAACACTTATTCCAGCGGTAACCGTACCTGTATCTCTGATCTCGTCGTTTATTGCCGCGTACTACTTCGGTTTCTCCATCAACCTGATTACCCTGATGGCACTTATCCTGTCGATTGGTTTGGTGGTCGATGATGCGATCGTGGTGGTTGAGAACATTTTCCACCATATCGAACGTGGTGAGTCACCGCTGCTTGCTGCCTATAAAGGTACTCGTGAAGTAGGCTTCGCGGTAATCGCAACAACGCTTGTATTGGTAATGGTATTCCTACCAATCTCGTTCATGGACGGCATGGTTGGCCTATTGTTTACCGAGTTTTCTGTATTGCTTGCGATGTCGGTGATCTTCTCGTCGCTAGTCGCATTAACGCTAACGCCAGTGCTAGGCAGTAAGATCCTTAAAGCGAACGTTAAACCAAACCGTTTCAATTTGTTTGTCGAGCGCGTATTTGGCAAGCTTGAGTCTGGATACCGCGCGGTATTGCGCCGTGCTCTTAACTGGCGTTGGGCCGCTCCAATCATCATTATCGCGTGTATGGGCGGTAGTTATGGCTTGATGCAACAAGTGCCGTCGCAACTGACGCCACAAGAAGACCGTGGTGTTATATTTGCGTTTGTTCGTGGTGCCGATGCAACCAGTTACAACCGTATGTCTGCCAACATGGACATCGTTGAAGAACGCTTAATGCCATTGCTTGGTCAGGGCTTCTTGAAGTCATTCAGTATTCAATCACCAGCGTTTGGTGGTAATGCGGGTGACCAAACGGGCTTCGTAATCATGATACTAGAAGACTGGGATGAGCGTGACGTTACCGCACAAGAAGCGTTGAACGAAGTTCGTAAATCGTTGAACGGCATTCCAGATGTGCGTGTATTCCCGTTCATGCCGGGCTTCAAAGGTGGTTCAAGTGAGCCTGTTCAATTCGTACTTGGCGGTTCTGATTACTCTGAACTTCAGAAGTGGGCAGAGCTCTTAAAACAAGCGGCTGAAGATTCTCCAATGATGGAAGGCGCGGACATCGATTACTCTGAGAAAACACCAGAGCTATTGGTAACCGTAGATAAGCAGCGTGCAGCAGAGCTAGGTGTTAGCGTTTCAGACATTTCAGATACGTTAGAAATCATGCTTGGCGGCCGCAGTGAAACGACCTTCGTTGACCGTGGTGAAGAGTACGACGTGTATCTGCGTGGTGATGAAAACAGCTTCAACAACGCGAACGATCTAAGCCAAATCTACATGCGAACTCAGTCTGGTGAGCTGGTTACACTTGATACGCTGACGCACATTGAAGAAGTGGCTTCATCGATTCGTTTGTCGCACTACAACAAGCAGAAATCGGTGACCATTAAAGCGAACCTAATGGAAGGTTACACGCTGGGTGACGCGCTCGATTTCCTTGATGAACAAGCGATTGAACAGCTACCGGGTGATATTTCAGTGAGCTACTCTGGCGAGTCAAAAGACTTTAAAGAGAACCAATCAAGTATCCTAGTGGTGTTTGCGCTAGCGATGCTGGTCGCATACTTGGTACTGGCCGCGCAGTTTGAAAGCTTCATTAACCCGCTGGTGGTGATGTTCACCGTACCTATGGGTATCTTCGGTGGCTTCTTAGGCTTGGTGCTGATGAGTCAAGGGCTCAACGTCTACAGCCAGATTGGTATGATCATGTTGATCGGTATGGTAACCAAAAACGGTATCTTGATCGTAGAGTTTGCTAACCAACTTCGTGACCGTGGTATTGAGTTTGAAAAGGCGATCATTGATGCTTCTGCTCGACGCTTACGTCCAATCATGATGACGGCATTCACGACGCTGGCTGGTGCAATTCCATTGATTACTTCAACGGGCGCAGGCTATGAAAGCCGAGTGGCAGTGGGTACAGTTATTTTCTTCGGTATGGGTTTCGCGACATTGGTTACTCTGTTCGTAATCCCTGCGATGTACCGACTGATTTCAGGATCAACACGCTCTCCGGGTCACGTGGAAGCGGAACTTAATAAAGAGCTTAGCCATGACAACGTGGGAAGAACCAGTCACGGTTAATGAACACGCACGATTAATGAACACGGAATAGTGTAACAATATTGAAAAGCCTGCGTTTGCTCCTAGCGAATTGCAGGCTTTTTTTGTATAACAAACAGAGCTCAACGAATTAATACAATAAATCGAATAAAGGAAAGTAAAGTGGCTGAATTTAAATACAAAGATCTTTCTCAAGAAGAACAGGATAAGCTGGATGCAGCAACCTTTCGTCGCCTGTTAGCGCACCTAGATAACAATAAAGATGTGCAGAACATCGATCTGATGATCTTGGCGGGCTTCTGCCGTAACTGTTTCAGCAAATGGTACAAAGCGGAAGCTGAGCAACAAGGCTTAGACTTGGATATCGATGACGCTCGTGAGCGCGTATATGGCATGACTTACGATGAGTGGAAACAAAACCATCAGCCAAAAGCGACGCCTGAACAACTAGCGGCATTTGAAGCGAAGCAGAAGCCAGAGTAATTTGTTCTCGTTGGTGGTTGATTAATAGAATGAATAAACAAAAAGAGCCCATCAAGGCTCTTTTTAGTTTGGAGTCGGTGCTTGCTCTGTATTTAAGCCAGCTCACCTGTTTGCGAGAAAGCTTCTAACTTCGCCGCGTACGGTTGTAGGTCGCCGATATTTAGATTTGCCCACTCGTCATTGAAGTAAGTGTCTAGGTAACGTTCACCGCTATCACATAGCAAAGTCACAATAGAACCTGTTTCGCCACGTGCTTTCATTTCACTGGCTAGCTGAAGCACACCGTACATGTTAGTACCGGTTGATGCGCCAACCTTGCGTCCAAGAATGTCAGATAACCAATGTGTCGTTGCGATACTTGCGGCATCTGGAATTTTACGCATTTCGTCAACCACTCCAGGAATGAAGCTTGGCTCTGCTCGTGGGCGACCAATCCCTTCAATCTTGCTGAATGTACTGCCTTTCACGTTCGCATTGCCTGTTTGGAAGTATTCGTGGAATACAGAGTTCTCAGGGTCGACAACACAAAGCTTAGTTTCATGTTGTTGGTAGCGAATGAAGCGGCCAATCGTCGCTGAAGTACCGCCAGTACCTGGGCTCATTACTACCCAAGCCGGAACTGGGTGATCTTCCATCTGCATTTGATTGAAAATCGAGTTCGCGATGTTGTTGTTACCACGCCAGTCGGTTGCGCGCTCAGCGTAAGTAAATTGGTCCATGTAATGACCATTCAGCTCTTCTGCTAAACGACGAGACTCATCGTAAATTTCATCTGAGCGATCCACAAGATGTGCTTGGCCGCCGTAGAATTCTATCTGCTCAATCTTCTTCTTCGCTGTGCATTTTGGCATTACTGCAATAAACGGAAGACCTAGTAGGCGAGCAAAGTACGCCTCAGACACGGCTGTGCTGCCCGATGAAGATTCAATGATCGTTGTTTCTGGGCCAACCCAACCATTACAGATAGCGTATAAGAACAGAGAACGCGCTAAGCGGTGCTTCAAAGAGCCCGTAGGGTGTGTGCTTTCATCTTTAAGGTAAACATCAATGCCTTCGATACTTGGTAGTTCGAGCTTGATAAGGTGCGTATCCGCTGAGCGTTGGTAGTCGGCTTCAATTTTACGAATCGCGTTGTTAATCCATTGATGGTCAGTGCACATAAGCGTTCTCCTGATCGAGTGTAGGAATTCTTTGTAATTGGTATGGTTCTAATTTAGCTACAATCAGAGAGAAAAACTTTGCCATATTTGCTTTGTTTTGCTTAACTTGTAGAAAATAATTCTCTTTAAATGCGATTTGGTGAAAGTGTGATAGATGCCGTAGATAAAAAAATATTAGGATTACTGCAAGAAGACAGCACCCTGTCATTGAACGATATTTCTGAAGCGGTCAATCTCACTACAACGCCTTGTTGGAAAAGGCTTAAGCGCCTCGAAGAGAACGGCATTATTGAGAAAAGAGTTGCACTGCTGAACCCGGAAAAACTGGATCTTTCCTTTACTGCGTTCGTATTGGTGAAAACCAGTGATCATTCTCATGAGTGGTATGGTCGTTTTGTGAATACTGTGTCGGAATTTCCAGAAGTGATGGAGTTCTATCGCATGGCTGGCGAATATGATTATATGATGAAGGTTCAGGTTAAAGACATGAAGTGCTTTGATGATTTCTATAAGCGCTTGGTGAATAGCATTGATGGTATCTCTAATGTGACCTCGACGTTTGCGATGGAACCATTGAAGTACACGACAGCATTGCCGCTTTAAGCTGCGCCTAGTAATAGATTAACTATCGCTTTAGTTTAACTATCTTCTCAGTTTAGATCTCGTCTCTGCGATAAAGAAAAGGATTATTCATGTTTGCAAAAGTATCTACCGCTATCCAGCTGGTACTGGCGGTCGCCATTTTTTACTTGGGTTACACCATCTACTCATTGACTAATAAAGTCGGTGAAATCGTTGATACTTACCCGCAAGTTATCGAAGACATATCGGGCCTCACCAAAGGGCTCAAAGTAGAAGAGCTATTAGCGCTTGCAGAACATGTCAGCGATCTTGCTCCTCAGGTGTTAAACACTGTCGAAGAAGTTAGAAAGACGATCGATGATGTGAATCAAACCGTAGCCTCGGTCGACAACAAAATCCCTGCGATATTAGATGAAGTGAAAAATGTTCGAACGGAAGTCGAGCAGGTAAGAACCGATGTTATTCCACCAACATTAACTGAATTAAAGAGATACCGCGTAGACGTAATGCCACCAATGCTCGCTGAAAGTAAGTCTTACCGCGAACAGACTATTCCTGTCATCGTCACGGAATCTGAAATGCTACGAGCGGAAGTCCCAGGTATTTTGGCACAAGCTAATTTGTTAGCTGATAAGAGTAAGGAACTCGCTCAGGGAGCCGCTGAGGGCGCGGTGAAAGGCGTAGTGTTATCGCCATTTAACCTTCTACGAGACGCAGGTGATGGCATTAAAACGCGAGTTCAAGGCGAGTTTGAGCCAACGTTAGAAGTTGAGTAGGTTTTATTGATTTTTGCGTGACGAGTTTTCTTAAGCGTCATTAAAGAAAGAGGCTAGGTATTAAACCTAGCCTCTTTTTGTTTGTGCGTATTTGGGGCTTGTAAGAAGCGTTTATCCGCTATTTATTTGAGTGCTATTTAGTAAAACGCATCACACCTTCTTGTACTGCTGTCGCTACCAGCTCACCTTTCTGGTTGAAGATCTCGCCGCGCACTAGGCCGCGAGTGTTCGCTGCCGTTGGGCTTTCAATCGCATAAAGCAGCCATTCGTCCATTTTGAATGGGCGGTGGAACCAGATTGAGTGGTCAATCGTCGCCACTTGAAAATTTGGCGTCATGATAGAGACTTCATGTGGGTGAAGCGCCGTCACTAAGAATCCCCAATCCGATGCGTAGGCAAGCAGGTATTGGTGGATCAAGTGGTTGTCTGGCATCGCGCCATTCGCTCTTACCCAAAGGTATTGTTTCGCTTCCGTCTTCTTAGGTTTCAGTGGGTTTACCACCGTCACCGGACGCATCTCAATCGGCTTTTCGCCACAGAAGGTTTTGCGCAGTTTCTCTGGTAAGAATTCCGCAATGTGGCTCGCTAATTCAGTTTCTGAGGCAAAGTTCTCTGGTCCCGGAATATCAGGCATTGAAATCTGGTGCTCAAACCCTGGCGCATCGCCATGATAAGAAGCAGTGAGATAGAAAATAGGGCGGCCATTTTGAATCGCTTTTACACGGCGTGTGCTAAAGCTGCGTCCATCTCGTAGGTTCTCAACATCGTAAATGATTGGCTTTTCAGGATCGCCGGGAAACAGAAAATAACTGTGGAACGAGTGAACACTACGGTCGTCTTGAACGGTATAACGAGCAGCAGAAAGCGCTTGTCCCAATACCTGACCGCCGTATACCTGTGGTAGGCCTAGGTTCTCACTTTGCCCACGGAATAAACCTTCTTCCAGTTTTTCTAGCTGAAGTAAACTTAGTAATTCTTGTAAAGGTTGACTCATCGCCAGCATTCCTCTTCGTAAAATGGGTGTCAGATTATGGTGTTAATCATTTAGCTTAGTCAGATATCTGTCAATAAATCATAGGGTTTCAAGACAGAATATGAAAGCTCTCTTATAATTGGTGAGTAGATTTGCCGAGTCCGGCAAACATGTTGAGAGAAATTGAATATGAAAAAGGCTCTAATTCTTATTACGTCTTTAGTATCGTTTGGCCTACTTGTTGGTTGCCAAGCAACATCAGAAACGAGCGCTTCTCAAGAAGTGGTTGCAGAGAACACTCAAGTGATTTCAGGAACAGTAAGCTACCGTGAAAGAATTGCATTGCCAGAGAATGCAGTGGTTACCGTTACGCTAGAAGATATCTCACTGGCTGATGCACCATCGACGGTTATCGCAACTCAAGAGTTCACCACAGACGGTAAGCAAGTACCGTTCGCATTCGAGCTGAGCTACGACAACGACAAAATTAAAGCTAACCACCGTTACAACATGCGCGCATCGATTCATGTTGACGGTAAACTGCGTTTCATAACGGACACGATTAAGTCAGTAATTACTGATGTAGAAAATACACAGCAAGCAGACCTACGTTTGGTTGGTGTTCGTTAATCAGAAATCGATGCCACTGTTAAGGCATCTTGATTGGCTTAACTTAGCCAGTTGAATTGACGATTAGTGGCAGCTCTAGGGCTGCCATTTGTATATTCTGAGTTTAACTTTTCCTGCATCACTCACCTCAACCCCTTCTTTAACCAAATGCTGCTTTTGTCTGTCGAACGAATCAGCCTTTAAAGATATTTCACCCTTGCTGTTTATCACTCGATACCAAGGCAGTTTGCTACCTTCTGGCAGGTTACCCAGCGCTTTACCAACATGGCGCGCATAGCCCGGAAATCCTGAAAAACGTGCTATGTCTCCATAAGTTGTTACTTTCCCATATGGAATTTGGTGAATCACAGCAAAGATTTGGCTTAAAAATTGGTCCATACTAAATGTTCCTAGTTCATAAATACCAATCACAGTAAGTAAGTGTTCAAAAATAGCGCAGGGAAAAAGCTTGAGAGCAAGGCCGCTCTTTTTGATAAGAAGTTTTGATAAGTAGTTATTCTACAATCAAAAAATCTAACGAGGTTATCGAGTTTTTTAACAAGCTAGGGTGACCAGTTAATTACTACGATTGGTATGGTACCACGGATCGGTAGAAGGAGAGGGCTATGGTATTTACAACGTTTCAGTTCTTGATCACCACATTATTAGCGGTTGTTTGCGCGAGAGCAATCAGTTTAAGTGAGGGAGATATCCCGGTGCTTGCAATGGTAATTCCTGCTTTATGGATTTTACCGCAGGGGGGCATAGCAGGATTAGCTTTGCTTGTTTCCATGACCACTTATGGTCTAACCCTTCCTTTGCAGCCTATCACGCTGTCTGTCAGTGCGTGGGTACTATTCCCGTTATTGATGGTGGTCTTCTCAAGACGCAGTAGTTTGTCGGTCGTGATTATTTCCGGCTTGATTGTGACTACTTTGCAGGTCGGGATCATGGTGACACAATCAGCAGGCAAGCTTGAAGGTGTCCCGTGGGTTACCACACTTCAAACCTTATCAATCATCGTGATTTGGTGGGCGGCAAATCATCTTAAGCCTGCCAGCCGACACAGCTGGTGGTCATTAGGCTTAATACTTCCATTATGGATAGCCGATTTACCTTATGCCGCTTTGGTTGCCTTGTGTGTAACGGGCATCATGGCATCGATGGAAACGCTGACGCGCTTGAAAACCTTCCGCTGGAATAAACTACTGTGTTGGACACTGCCAACGGTCGGTTTTGCGGCTCTGGTGATTACTCCAAGCATCGAAGTACCGAGCCCAGTCTTTGTGGTGTGGTTGTGTCTATTAGGTACCGCGTGGATGACAGACTACATCATTCGCACAGAAGATAACGAAGACATCGATATCTAGTACTCCAGCAATCCAAACCTTCCAAATGCAGGTAAATGGTGAATTTACCTGCGATTTTCTAATGGTTTGAATAAAGGATAAGCACTTAGACCGCAATTGTTCAAAAATAGGGTGGAAGGGCTTGCAATGGTTGCTGTGATGCTTAATAATCCAATCACTCTTTGAGGCAAGCCTCTTAGAAAACGAATCTATGGGGGCCTGGTCCTCCCGCAACAATAGCTCGTGAACTCGGTCAGGCCTGGAAGGGAGCAGCCGCAGCGAGTGACTTGTGTGCCGGGATGTGGCTGGGTTCCCACCCCTTAAAAAAGCCGCTCTTTATGAGCGGCTTTTTGCTATCTGATGCTTTCTAAAGTGAACACAGTTCGCAATTAGTTTAGTCCACACTGCATACCAAACTATTCGTAAATGCTGTATGAAAAATACTTACTTGCGATTTTTTGATGCTGACCATTGTCGATCAAGCGCTGGATACCGTCATCAATAAGATCTTTGAGTTCATTATCTTGTTTTCGTACCGCGACACCAATACCACGCCCGAACCATTTTTCTTCTGTAAATTTAGGACCCGTAAAGTGGTAGTCCTTACCTTGCTCCGTTTCAAGAAAGCCCGTATTGAGTCCCATAGAACCACCAAACACGCTATCTAGGCGTCCGTTGAGTAAATCGGTAAAGGCTTCGTCGAATGATCCATAACGCTTGATATCTACATTTGGGTAGATCTCGGAAAGGTATTTGTCACCAATGGTAGCGCGCTGAACTCCAATTGTTAGTTCATTTAAGCTGCCGTCATCCATATTGATTTCACGCCCTTTTTCCATGACAAAACGAGTGGGAACTTTAGCGTAAGGCATCGTGAAGTTAACTTTCTTTTCACGTTCTTCGGTAATTGTCATAGCCGCTATAATTGCATCGTTTTTACGGCTTAAAAGCGAAGGGATAATCCCGTCCCAGTCAGTTTTTGAGATGATACATTTTACTTCTAATTCGACACACAAGGCGTTGGCTAAATCGACTTCAAACCCCTCTAATTCACCATCTTGCGTTGTCCAGCTGAATGGTGGGTATGCTCCTTCCACCGTAAATCGGATTTGCTTCCAATCTTTTGCGTAAGTAAATACTGAGAAAACACTGACGAATACAACAAATATCCACTTCATTTTTATTTCCTTATAGTTTTAATGGATAAGTTGGTTAATCAAATGTTAAATAATATCAATGTTAATGCATATCATTGTGAGCAAAGGCATTAGATAACTTCTGGAACTCTTGCTTCCCAAACTAACTACACGACTTTTTCTTATCTAAATTTCTATTTATATCTTTCATAAACAGTAGCTTGCTGTACTTCTCGCAAGATCTTTAAGATACTCACCTTTGATTTATGTTGCATCTGAAACAAAAATCAATACAATGAGCGCATTATTTTGTTGTAGGTGAAACATTATGGCTAATAAAGCGTATCAATGGATGCTCTATCTAACACTTGGCACCAGTGCCTTGTTTGCTCTTTTCTTGGTGGCAAGTGACAACCTTGCGCCGTTCACAACTCAAGCTCAATTGCACATTCCAACCAGCCGTATTGCTGCAGAAGTGTCGGCGCCAGTGGTGGAGTTGGCTGTTAAGAATGGTCAGGATGTAAAAAAAGGGGAACTGCTAGTTCGCTTAGATCCAACTCGTTTTGAATTGGCGTTAACTCAGGCTGAAGCGGCTTTGGTTGAAGCAGAGCAAAGCTATGAAGCAAACAAGCAGCACTTGCATGGCGCGGAAGCGACGTTACGTCAGCGCCAACACGAAGCTCTGAATGCCGAGAGAAAATTGAAGCGTAACCAGCAATTGATTTCGAGAAAACTTGTTAGCCAAGAAACGCTAGACGATAGCCGATCGGACACGATTGTAAGACAGCAAGCCGTCGAAGCTGCGCAAGCCGATATTGAGCAGATAAAAGCTGAGCTTGAGAAAAGCAGCGACAACGGTGCTTTGGCTGTTGCTCGAACTCGCGTTGAACTGGCGCAATTGGATTTGGACAAAACGACAATCGTCGCGCCTGTTGATGGCGTAATCAGCAATCTCAACCTTAACTCAGGAACCTATGTTGGCGCTGGCAGCCCCGTTTTGTTTTTGGTTGATCGCCAGCATGCTTGGATTAACGCAGACTTCAACGAAAAGGGCAGTGCAAATCTGACTGCGGGAACAACCGTTCGTTTGGTGTTTGATGCAATGCCTGGTGAGGTGTTTGAGGGAAATATTCAAGGTCGTGAACTGGCTATCTATGATGCGAGCAGCGACAACAGCGGCCTCGCGAAAGTCGTGAATGATGATCGCTGGATTCGAGACCAACAAAAAGTGCGTACACAAGTAACGTTGCCGTCACTTGATCACTCATTGTTCTCAGGCTCTAAAGTGAGCGTGATGGTGGTGCCTGAAGCGACGTTTTGGGATGTGATCGGAAGTGCATGGATGGAAGTGCTAGCTCGCATTCGTTACCTAGTTTAACTGTGCTCTTCAATCATCGACTAACTGACTACCCACTGACGAAATAACGATTTACGACCTAAGAGGCAGATTATGAATAACGAAGTTCGAGGCCCGATTAACTGGTCTGAAGTAGCTTGGATCAGCGCTATCGTGTCTTTGGGTATGTTGGCTCAACTTTGGCTACAGCTAGGTGTTGCGGCGTACCTCGCTCTTTATCCGGTAATGGCGGCGACCAAGATTAACGACTACTCAGTGAGAGGTATGCTCAAAGCGTTTCTCCCTATCTTGGGTGTCGCTTGTGTGGCTCTGCTTGTCGATCAGTTATTTGCCTCACACCCGGCAGTGGTTTGGGGGATCAGTTTATGGGTATTTGATTTAGCAAGAAGGTGGGCCGACACGCCTGCCAAACTTGGGAAAATCTACATCCCATTGCTCAATTGGTTTTTGGTGATTGTGTTTGCACAACATGGCCCAATGCCGATGACGGACTGGGTTCGCGATATAGCAGTGAGCATGGTGACGACCATGGTTGTGGTGAGATTTGTGATGCTGTTCTTAAAGCCGCCCAAAGCGATGTCGCCGCTGCCAATGCAAAGTGTTCCTGTGACGTACCAGCAGCGAGTGATATATGTGGTCATGCTTGGAGTTGGTTTAGCATTTTTGATGATGGTCGATTTGATTGCCGCGACGTTCTGTATGATGCCTGTGATTATTGCGGCTGCGCAAAGTGAACGCATGAACTATCAAATGGTGGTGAAAAACTGTTTACAAGCCCACGTTGGTGGTTGTGCATTGGCGTTGGTCTTCGTAACCTTGTTAGCGGGGCAACACTCCTATAATTGGGTGTATATCATTGGACTAACAAGCTTGGTGACCATGATAGCAATTTGGATCAGCGGCAGTCGTGGTGGCGTGCGAGGTATGCATACTGAAGCGATGTTAGGAACTATGCTACCATTGCAACTCTATGTTTCAGCAACCGATCTTGGTTTGCAAGATACCTACTTTCGTGCAGAGTTAATGTCCATCGTGTTGGTATTATTAGTGGTCTGCCAAGGAATTATATATGGAAAATCAACCAGCATTATCCATCACCGGAATTGATGCACTCGACAGCAATCCTATGTTCTTAATGGGCTTTGCTTACAAACAGTTTCGAGCTCAAGTCACCGCTGAGATGGGCACCACTTCGGGCATTTCTCTAGAGATGTTTGGTGCGCTTCGAGTGTTAGATAAGCATGGCAAAATCACTCAGCAAGAGTTAACCAATTACTTGCTTCGAAATCGCTCTGTGACCAAGCGTTTGGTTGATAACGCGATTAAGCTGAACCTTATTGAGGCCAGCAAGAGTGAAACGAACAAAAAGGTAAAACTTCTTTCTTTAACGGAAGAGGGCAAGAAGCTTGCCGAATATTGTGAGCCTATGGTCGATAGTATCAGCGAGCAGTTTCAGAGTGCGTTGAGTGAAGACGAATCCAAGCAGTTACAGACCTTGTTGGCTAAGCTTGTAAAAACAGACCAATTCGTCGACTGATTATGCGATCGAAGGTGTGGGTCTAATAACAATCGAATAAAGAGTAAGTGACATGACATACAAAATATTAGCGATGCTAATGATTAAGCTGTTGTTTACGTTTCGTGGCAGTAAACCTACGTCTAAAATCCCCGCCTCTGACTTTGATGCCGAACGCTTCGCTGGTACATGGTATTCCGCTTGTTTTATCCCGCATCCATTGCAATCAAAGCTCGGTTCTTTGTCGTTTAGCTTTTTATTTGAATCTGACGGTAATCTTAAGCTGACAACTCGAGGCTACAACGCGAAAAAGAATGAGTGGAAGACCAAAGAACAAGCCGCAACATTTAAGGGCTCTCAAACCGAAGCGTGGTTTTCAGTCGAAGCGAATAGCCCTTATGAGAAGCAGAGAAAGGTAATTTTCTTGAATGAAGATTACACTCAGGCTTTGTTGGTGGGTCCTACCAAAAATACCTTACAGATCTTGTATCGCACTGCAGAGTTCACCAAACAAGACTTAGACTCGCTGATTGAACGGGCGCAGAGCATGGGTTTTAAAACCAGTAAGCTAGTTCGTGTGTCACAACATATCAATGATGTGCCTGAACAATAAAGTAAGTTCGGCTAGTCCTGACTAGGTAGCTCGGCTAATAAGCAAACAACATTGCTAACCCGTTCTAATTCGCAGGCAACACCACTGCCGACGCATCTTCCTCTGAATCTTCTTTGTCTTCTACTTGGTCAGCAACCCAATCAATTGTCTTTGTTAGATAAAGCTTGTTGGTTTCGGTGTCACACCAACTCTTGGATAACCCTCTTCGATTGAATTCACTGCCAATTGCTGCGAGTGTCTGGTTACTTGAGCGCCCGTAATACAAGGTGTCGCACAGTTGCAGGTTCGACATCGATTGTGGGTATGTGTTAACCGACGAGGAGTTCATGCTTAGTGCTTTGGATTGATTGTGCGTGCAGCCTGTAAGGCTTAAGAAAAAGATCAATGCTAAGGCTTTCTTCATCATATCTCTGAACAGTTACTAATAATTGGCGGGGATTATGAGCATGATTAAGTCGTTGATTTGTCAATTCTTCGCTAACTGCTTAAAGACCACGAACTTGCTCGCAATTAGAGCACGTTATTGAGCCGTTTAATTCCTAGGTCAAAAAATGTATTAACCGCCAAATGCGCAATTTTGTACAAAAGCTGAAAGAGACTATAGAGTAGACTGATAAGTCGCTCGATAATCAACAGGCTTGGGAATTGTTATGGAGAACAAGAAACGCTCTAAAGAGAAGGCCGAATATAAGATAACCGAAGAGCTCGGCGGCCTTGAAATTCTTAATGCTGAATACGAAAAGCAGAACTTCTCGCGCCACAGCCACGAGGGCTACACGCTGGGAGTCATCGAGCAGGGCGCTCAGCGTTTCTATCGAACGGGCGGGCATCATATTGCGCCACAAAATGCGATTATTCTGGTCAATGCCGACGAAGTTCATAGCGGTCACTCTGCCACTGAAGGCGGTTGGGCGTATCGAGCCATGTATCCACTTCCAGAGCAACTTGCCAATATCACTCAAGAGCTAAACTTACCCAATTACGGCGCGCCTTACTTCCCAAGAGCGGTTGTTGAAGATCCTGAACTCGCTAATCAATTGAGGTTGGTCTTTAACACGATAGATGAATCCGACAATCGCCTGTTAAGAGAGACCTTGATGTATGGGATGTTGGTTAAGCTGATTAGCCGACATGGAAAATCGCCGCTTAACCCCCAACTCGATGGGAAAACTCAGCGCCAACTTGTCTTAGTGAAAGAGTTCTTAGATGACTTTCCACAAGCCGATGTGTCCCTGGAAGAGCTATCTAAGTTAGCGGCATTGAGTCCGTTTCACTTAGTACGTTCTTTTCAAAAAGAGTTTGGTCTTCCGCCACATGCGTATCAGATCCAATCTCGGCTAAGGCTTTCTCGTAAGCTATTGAAGCAAGGGCATACCATTTCAGATACCGCGCAAGAGTGTGGCTTTCACGACCAAAGCCATTTTCATCGACACTTCAAAAAGGCCAATGGCTACACGCCGGGGCAATACATTAAAATGCTCTAAATCGGACACCTTAATTCGTTCGCGAAATCGAGCAAGTTTGTGCAATCGAACCGACTCCACTCTTCTTACATTGAATAGCGAATGTAAAGAGAGAAAAGAATGATATGGACAGTGAAACAATGGATAGACGAACACAGTTATGGAAAGGCGTTTTAGCGGGAATGCCTTTGAGTATTGCGGTAATCCCTTGGGGAATTCTAGCCGGTTCATATGCGATAGATGCCGGATTGAATCAACTTCAAGCGCAAGCGATGTCGGCTATTTTGTTTGCTGGCTCAGCACAACTTGTTGCTGCAGGTATGTTTAAAGCGGGTATTGGTTTAGGCACTATGTTGTTGACCACACTGTTCATCACCTCAAGGCACTTTCTGTATAGCGTATCGATGCGTGACAAAATCAGCCATCTTCCTGCGCGTTGGCGTCTATTACTCGGTTTTTGGCTCACCGACGAGCTGTTCGCGATTTGTAGTGGGCAGTCTCAGAATGAATTTAATCGCTGGTATGCTGCGGGTGTAGGCGGCGGTTTTTATCTTGTTTGGAATATCGCGAGCTTTGTTGGCATTGTCGCGGGAAGCCAAATTCCATCACTTAACGAGATTGGGCTCGACTTCGCGGTCGCAGCAACCTTTATCGCTTTGGTTTTCCCATTAATCCGAACTCTACCCGTCGTGGTGTGTGTGATGGTTTCACTGGTCACTTCGGTTGCCATGTCGGTTAACAATATTGAGGGCGGGCTAATGATTGCAGCGATCGCCGGTATGTTAGCGGGCTTTTTCAGTGAATCGTTCCAAGAGCGAAACAACGGTAACAAGACAATCGTGGAGGGGAAATAGAGATGATTTGGTTAACGATATTACTCATGACTGCGATTGTTTTCTTTAGTCGGTATCTGTTTCTTGAGCCTGCAATCCCGCTTCGACTCAATCAAACCGCAAGGCGCCTATTACGCTATTCAAGCCCCGCGGTGCTGACTGCGATTTGGGGGCCAATTGTATTTGCTCCTGAACAAACATTTTGGCCAAGCCTCGAAAACCCATACTTGATAGGCGCGGTGGTCACAGGTCTGTTGATTTGGAAAACAGGCAATGTGCTACTAACGATCGGCGTTAGCATGGCGGTGTTTTTGTTCTATAACCTTGTCGCGGTTGATTACCTTTTCTCGTGAGCTTCAACTTCAATGTCAACTTAGGCTTTGTGTTTCTCCTATTATTTAAGGGCTGTATAAATATGATTACTTGTTATGTTCGATATGTGATTGATCCTAAAAAGGTAAATGAGTTTGAGGCATACGCAAAAATGTGGATTCCTCTGGTCGCTAAATTCGGGGGCCAACACAATGGTTATTTCTTACCGTCGGAAGGGGCGAACAATATTGCCTTGGCGCTGTTTACCTTTGAAAGTTTGGCTGCCTATGAAGAGTATCGGATTAAATCGTTGAACGATGCTGAGTGTATTAAAGCGTTTGAATTTGCAGACGAAGTTGATTGCATCGTGAGTTATGAACGCAGCTTTTTTAGATCTGTTTTAGAGTGATAGACCTTGCAACGTATAGTGTGGTGGCATCTAATGTACTGATTCACTGTTTGTGTGTTTAGGTTTTGGTAAGGAGTTAGTTTGGCTAAGAAATATTATGTGGTTTGGAAAGGTCGCACACCGGGTATTTTTACCACTTGGAACGAGTGTAAATCCCAAGTCGATGGTTTCGCTGGTGCGAGATATAAATCGTTTCCAACACTAGACGAGGCTGAGTCTGCTTTCGGTGGTAAAACGTCGTCTGCGTCAGGTTCTACTGCGACAAAGCCAAGCTCTGCGGGTAAGTCGACGAAAGCTAAGGTGCCGCCTCTTTCGGAGCAGCAAATCACAGATATGCCTTTTGATATCAAGATCTTTACCGATGGTGCGTGTGAACCAAACCCTGGTGAAGCAGGGACGGGGTTAGCGGTATACCAAAACAACCAATTAACCGAATTGTGGTATGGCTTGTATCAACCTGTTGGTACCAATAATACCGCTGAGTTGCATGGCCTTAAACAGGCGTTTTTGCTCGCAAAAGAGAAGCTAAACGCGGGTCTGTCTGTTGCGATCTATTGTGATTCTAAGTACTCGATAGATTGTATTACTAAGTGGGCAACGGGTTGGGAGAAAAAGGGCTGGACCAAGTCTGGCGGTGAGATCAAAAACCTCGATATTATTAAGCCTGCGTATGCGCTCTACCAAGAACTGGCTTCAAAAATTACCATCTACCATGTGAACGGTCACGTTGGTATTGAAGGTAACGAACTGGCCGATAGAATGTCGATTGTGGCTATTTCATCGAAAGAGCAACAACTCGCTCAATATCGTGACATCGAAGATATTGAGTCTATTTTGGCACTGCGAGCAGGCTAGTTAGGCTTCTTAATGAAAAGCTACTGAAAGTCACTGAAAGCATAAGTCGCCATCATTAGGCAGTGCTAGACGAGCGTTACATTTCAAATGGATGTAGCGCTCTTTTGTTTTTGTGGTGCTCCGTTTTCTTATGGAGCTGGGTTCTCTATCCAACGAGATAATTGCTGAGCTTGTTTGATCGAGTTAAAACTGTCTTTCACTCTCTCACGCGCCTTTAAACCCATCGATGCTTTATCGTTACTGCTCAGCTGCGCGAAACGCTCAATCGCTTCTCTTAATTCTTCCACGTTTTTTTCGCTAACCACAAAACCTGTCTCTGGTGAGACGATCTCTTTGCATCCCATGATGTTGGTGGTAATGACTGGCGTTCCCACAGCCATCGCTTCTTTTAAAACCAGAGGCCCTGTATCCACACATCCGGTTTCGGAAAAACAGAAGGGCGCGATTAGGCTGTCATAATTCGATAGTTTCTCTTTCACCCATTCATGAGGCTTAGCGCCAAGAAAGGTCACGTTTCGAGTGAGCCCTTGCTCTTTGACCTGTAACTTTAACTGTTGCTCTAAATCGCCAGTACCGACGATATCGAGATGAATATCGAGAGGTTCGGCAATCGGCGCCAATGCATCAATAAGATGGTGGATGCCTTTTTGCTCCACTAATCGGCCAAGGAAAACAAAGCGAAGTTGCTTCGTTTCGGTTTTTGGGTTGAGTTGGAATTGTTTGGTATTAACTCCGCAGTGCAAGAGTTTAATGTTTCCTTTCGCCATGGTATTGAAGTCAGCAAGCATGTCTTTACACACTGCAACCACAAAATCACTCGATGAGATTTTATGTTCAATGTCATAAGCGAACTCGTAAACATCATGACCATGAGCAACGAACGAACAGGTGATATTCAGCAGCTTTGCCGCGACGATGGCGTGAGCTGTGGTGTGCTGACAGAAATGCGCATGTACGTGTTCGACGTCGTTTTCCGCGAGTTGCAGCGCTAATTTAAACCCATAAGCGAACAGTGACTTTTTCGGCATGCTGGTTTGCTTAGAAATAAATGAGACAGCCTTGATGAAACCTATCCAGTTAATGCTGGCGACTTTACCCTTCCGAACATTTTTACCTATTTCGACAATGTCGTAGTCGAACTGTTTTTCACTGTTTTCAATTTTGAACGTCATTACACAAACATCGTGCCCACACGCTTTCACAGAGTCGACTTCTGTTTGAATGAAGGTCTCACTGAGTACTGGGTAGGTTGGCGCCACAAATGCTACTTTCTTCATTCCTTACTCCTCAAATCCATATGACTAAAGCTATCAAGCCAAGGTAATAACCAATAAAGCAAGATACGAACCAAGATCGAATCGTAGCTTTGGAGGGCTTTCTGATTGCTTTTCGAAGGTTACCCCTTAAGAGGTAGCTCGTTTTCTCAAATTGATAATCAAATTGGAGTTGCAGTTTTTTTGAACATCTGTGTTTGGTCGTCATTTTGAGAATGGACGCGTAGGTGGCTGATCTAGATGTGATTTCATAGCAAGACACTCTCGGCATAGAACATGCAACGTCAGCCATATAACGTATAAATCTGAGGGCGTCATTATGGCTAAAGTAAGTGTTGTTATTCCTACCTACAATTGTTTGGATTACCTGCCGAAAGCGATTGGCAGTGTACTAAAGCAGACTCATCAAGATGTTGAGCTGATTGTCATTGACGATAACAGTAACGATGGAACGTCGACGTATCTTGCTTCTATAGACGATGAACGCATTATTACGTTGTCCACATTGGGTGTTGGTGCGCCTCAAGCGAGAAACCTAGGGATTGAAAAGGCGACCGGTGAATACATCGCTTTTTTAGACGCAGACGATTTCTGGTTTCCTGAAAAAATTGAGCGCCAACTCGAATTTCATCAACGTTACCCTGATCTCGCGATGAGCTTTACTAACTACGAGCATCTTACTGAAGATTACCAAGTAATAGTCGACTGCTTTAGTTACTGGTCGCAGTTTCAAGATCAAGATGAGCTGTTCATCAATATCGAGAACCCGTTGGAGTTCATCATAGAAAATAACGTGATTGGAACATCAACGGTCATGGTGAAAGCGGATGTGTTTTCTCAAACAGACAGTTTCAATGCTGACATCAAGTATGGGGAAGATTGGGAACTGTGGCTTCGAATGAGTGAAAACCATCAGATCGGTGTGTTGAACTCGGTGCAGGTTGGCTACTTGATGAGAGCGAGCTCTGTTACCCAAACTGAAAGTCTTAAATTGAGAAATTTGCAGTCTATAGAGACTATTCTTCAACATTACCAAAATGACAGTCAACGATGGAATCTACCCACTTCTAGCTTCAAAATCGCAAAGGCGAGAATACTGGAAGGTTATGCTGACTATTATCGAGGTTTACAACAGAATAGACAGGCTATTGCCTACAGTTTCCGTTCTTTGGTCATGTCACCTCAAAAACGCACATTGCGACACCTAATTGGAGACTGTAAAAGTTTCCTAAAGCCAGCTTGGTAAGGAAAAGGTGACGACTATGGGTTCTTTAAAGCAGTCGGCTTACTACGCCATCGGTATATTAATGATGAAAGGGATTTCATTGGTGATGATCCCGTACATTACGCACAATATGACGTTGGCAGAGTATGGTTCCTTAGAAGCCATTGTCTTGCTGGCAGACATTGGGACGATATTGTTCAGCTTCGGTATTGTCGATGCCATGTATCGTTATGTGGGTGTCGCCGAAGGTGATGAAAAGCAAAAGCTCGTCTCGAACTGCTTCACATTGAGCGTGCTGGTGTGCGTGCTTGGGGGCGCCTTGATTGCCCTCAGTATGCCGTTGTTAATCTTAATGTTGCCAGTTGAATTCCAGCCTTACCAGATACTGCTTCTGCTTATTCCTACCATGCTCGATGGGGCGATTTCTATCCCGCTAACGCTGATGCGTATGAACGCGATGGCGAAACGTTTTTGCATGCTCAATGTGTTGAAAGCCGGTGTTCAAGCCATCATGACTTTTGTTTTGCTTGAGGCTGGATACGGTATAGATGGCGTGTTGATTTCAGCTGCGGTATCCAGTGTGTTGCTAATGGTTTGTTTAGTGCGTTATCAATGGCAAGAGATGGGATCTTTTGGTTGCTTCAAATACTCGGCGAAGATCTTAAAATTCGGACTGCCCGTTCTGGTTGGCGGTGCATCAATGTATATGATCATGGGGCTCGACCGCTGGGTAATGGCAAGCTTCGTCGGTGTCGAAGAACTCGCGATTTATGCGGTTAGCGGAAAGTTCGCGTTGATTCTTGGTCTGTTGTTGCAGCCTTACGCGCTTTGGTGGTTTCCAAACCGTGTGGCGATGCTTCAACAGCCGGGTGGCAGTAAGATGTGTGCCGATAGGGCGTTAGTCGGAGTGAACCTCGCCATTGTTTTAGGTTCGTTGATGATTCTAACGGTACCCGGATTTATTTCTCTCATTTTACCGAGCAGTTATCATTACGCGGGGGCCATTGTTGTTGCGCTGCTTGCGATTAGCGTTATCAAAAATGCAGGTGATTATCTTAACCTTGGTTGTTTCAGTGGCGATTCGAGTCAATCTCAAATGTGGATTCAAGGTGGATGTGCGGTCTTGGCGGCCATTGGTTATTTCACTGTGACGCCTATTTATGGCGTGTGGGGTGTTGTCGCGGTTCTTTGTGCAACTTATGTTGTGCGGCTCATGCTTCTGTATGTTGTAAGCCAAGCGATGGAACAATTACCTTATGAACACAGCAAGTGGGTAACCGCAGTTAGCATCGCATTAGTAGCGATAGCGAGTGATCAACTTCTGGGATTGGTGTTGGTTGATGTCCATGACTTTATTCTTGGATCGGCTGTTGGTGTAATCGCGCTGGTGGCCTTTGTTAAATACTCAGTGATCGTTGTCCCGCAAGCTCTGCTCGACAAGTTGATGCTGGGTAAGCAGTCTCACGCAAATTAAAATAAAACACTGTTCATAATGTGTGAGATCCGATAGTATTTATAAATTCAATGAATGCCATCAATGGAAAGATACATGAACAAGTGGATTGTGCTCTCAGCTCTATTCTCAACCTTATCGTACGCTTCGTCTGAATTGTCTAACCACGACGTACTCACTCAGCACTTTGACGTTCCTGAAGCTATCTCCTTAGAAAATCAAAACAGGGTATGTAATAGCCTTGTTTGTAGTTCGGTGTCTGCGCCAAAATCTGTTCCTGCTGTTGGCGACTTCCCAGAGCGAGAATCAAACCCAACGATAGATACAATTGCGAGCGCTATCTATTTCGTCGGTGAGATTGGTGTCGCCGAAAATCTAGCGACACCCGAGTACGAACAGTTTTTTGAGAACTGATTGAAAATTTACTGTATAGATTTGGTGCTTATTTTTTATGCAGTTACAAAAGATATGAAATGCTGTTATAAACGATAAGACCTTGTTTAAGGATTTTATAATCACGGCATTTGGCAATTAGGAAGCACCAATGGAAATCTGGAAGTTACTGCTGTTTATCCCCGCTTGTTTTGCGCTCAACATGACTCCGGGCCCAAACAATTTGTTATCAATGAACAACGCCCGTTGTTACGGATTTCAGGCCGCCTTTGTCGCAGGCCTAGGAAGAATCCTCGCTTTTTCTGGCATGATTGCTTTGGCTGCATCTGGCTTAGCGGTTGTGCTTTATACTTCTGAAACGCTGTTTTTCCTGATCAAACTATTTGGCGCGATGTATCTGTTGTGGATCGCGTTCAACCTATGGCGCTCACACGCCAGTCCGGTCGTGGATATCGAACGAAATAAGAATTGGTTTGGTCTGTTTAAACAAGAATTTGCACTCGCTGCTGGCAATCCAAAAGCGATACTCATTTTCACTGCATTCCTTCCTCAATTTGTCGATGTTTCAGCGAACGTAAATACTCAATTCTTTGTTTTAGGTAGCACCTTTCTAGTGTTAGAAATGCTCGCGATATCGATCTACGCGGCATTTGGCTTATACCTCAGAAACTGGTTCTCTAAGCCACAAATGGCAAAACGTTTCAACAAAGCGTGCTCGGTTTTTCTTGCGTTATCTGGCGCAAATTTGTTGGTTATTCGACAGTAAAACATAAGTAACCTAATCTACTCCTCAGGCGTTAGTTAAGTGGCATCTTCGTTAAGGTAGTTCGTAAGCCTTTAGGCTGTTGATATATTATTAATAGCACCTTTGAGTTTGCATGTTTAAACTTGAGGTTCGGTTTAAATGAGGTCTATCTATGAATGTTGTTTGTGCGGAAAAACAAGAACTGGCTGATATCTACCAGCTTGAACATGCTTTGTTTGGCGCTCACGCCTATCCGCTGTTTTTCTTTCGTCAGGCCTTTGATTGCTGGGGAAAAGGTTTATTGGTTGCTAAGCAAGACTCAAAGATTGCTGGCTATGCCTTAACGACAACCACAGACAAGCAGAATGAGTTTTGGGTCCTATCATTGGCTGTAGACCAGAATTATCGTGGCATGGGAGTTGGCCGGAAACTGATGCAACAGGCGGTTGAGCAGTTGCCTCGAGATGCTAGGCTTTTGCTCACTGTAGACCCAAATAACACATCGGCTCGTGCGCTTTATGCATCGATGGGGTTCGTTACCATCAAGCAAGAAGACAACTACTTTGGTGATGATGAGCCGAGGTTAGTGATGAAGCTCATCATCTAGATTGTTGCTAACGGTTTTTAACAAAGGCGCTTAACTAAATCAAAGGCTCACACTTCAAAGACAATCTCGTAGCTCTAGGTTAGCATCACGATACCGTGCATTAACACGACACTAGAGGTCAGCCGAGTCCTCATATCAAAGTAGCCATCAGGACCTTGGCTCTGGTTCTCTTCTCTCATCGTCCTTTCAGCTCGCCAAACCGCAATATAACCAAAGATGAGAATCAGAGTTGTCACTAGCTCTTTTTGTTCGCCAAGCAATACTGCCAGCCAAGCGATGAGCACAATCGCGTTGCTTATTAGCAGTGCTTTGTTACTTGATTGGCTTTCAAAGTTTTCGATGCCATTTGCCCACAAGATCCCTGAAAGAAAACTCAAAATTGCCACGCTGTAAGTGATGAACAGCGTTTCTCCACTTACCCCCATTAGTTGGATGTCGGTGAGCGAGAGGAGTAGACCGAATAGAAACGGGATTAACCCCATGTACCCCAGTTTGGCCATGGTGTTACGGGTTTGAGTTGTTGCCATGTAATCTGCCTTCATAACTGTTGCTCAATCGCGTTTTTGAGCGTAGCGCTCACTGGTGATGTGGAGCTAGGGAAGGTGGCGACGACTTTGCCTTCTTTACTGATCAAGAATTTGTAAAAGTTCCATTTAGGCGTTACGCCCGCTTGCTGTTGTATCTCCGCAAATACGGGATTGGCGTTGCTACCAGACAGTGAAGCTCGCGCCATCATAGGGAAGGTCACGCCGTAGTCTAGGTAACAAACCTTTGCCGTCTTCTCTTCGCTTCCCTTGTCTTGGCGAAAATCATTACTTGGGAAACCGATAACCGTGAAGCCTTGGTCTTTGTAGGTTTGATGAAGGTGCTCGAGTTGCTCAAACTGCGGAGTGAAGCCACATTGGCTCGCTGTATTTACCACCAATAGAGTTTTGCCTTGAAACTCATCGCACAAGGCGATTTCTTCGGTTGAGTTTAACAAGCGCTGTTTGCCATTAAGTATTTCGGGACAGCTCGCTGCAAAGGCGATGGAACTCGTGAGGCTTGTAATCAGTGCGGTTGAGCAAAGTAGTGAACATTTCATAGGGTTGGCTCATTTTAGTTGGCGTAATGGTTATTACTCTTGAGCACGATGAAATGATCACTTTGCGTATTATTTACTGTCTCATTAACTCGCGCTTATAGTTGTGCTTTTGCTCTCTGAGATAAGATATGGAGCGACCAAGCGACTGATATTCACTTTTGCACCAAGGCGAGCCGCTAATAGATACATGCCACCAATTTTTCGGTGCAGGAACAGCGCATCGGCGGGCGGCGTATGCCAATACTCTTGTTCCATGCTCAAAATGGTGCCTGCTTCACGAAGCCTTTGTGCCAATCCACTGGCTTTGAAGTCGTACTCTTCGTCAACTAACATCGGCTCACAGGCCATCTTCACTAGATTTAGAATCGCTTGGCGTTGTTCGGGAAGAATTGTCTCGCTAAAGAATCCTATTTGCTCTAAAGCTCGGTTGAGCACTTGCTCATCGTTGTTAATGACAGAGGAAAAGGCCAAGCGATAACCCTCGCTGAAGCGGTCACTGTATTCACGTGTTGCTCCGAAATCTAACAAGCCAATTTGTCGGGTGTTTTCAACGTAAAGGTAGTTGGCGAAATTGGGATCGGTTTGCACCATCTTAAAGTCGAACAACTCTCTGAATAGAAGCTCAAGCAAGCTGTGCATCACAAAGTCACGGGTGTCTTGGTCGTAACTTTCTATCTGTTCTATAGAGACGCCTTCGATGAAGTCCATGGCGAGCACGGATTCTGAAGAGACTTGCGGATGAATCTTAGGTACGACGAAGTGAGAGTGCTCTTTTAATGCATTGTGATAACGAGTTGCATAGCCAGCCTCTCGAGCGTAGTCCGCTTCATCATGGAGCTGTTTTTTTGCCTCTTCTAACAAGCCTTTGTAGTCGACCGACTTTGGTATCAAGCCAACAATATTGAGCAGCGTGCCCACGTTATCTACATCACTGTCGATACTTTTTCTAATGCCGGGGTATTGGACTTTGACTGCGAGTTTGTTCCCAGCATCACTATAGGCTTGGTGAACTTGTCCGATAGATGCACTGGCGATCGGTTTAAAATTGAAGGACAGGAATTCGGTTTTCCAATGGTTCCCGAGCGAGCTTTCTAACACTTGATTGAGCTGTTTTGTTGGCAGTGGATCGGCATCGGAGCGCAGGCGAGAGAGAATGTCGGCTAACTCTGGTTCTAAGACATCACCCGCATCCATTGATAGCATCTGTCCTAACTTCATAGCCGCACCGCGCAGGTGTGCGAGTTGATCGGTCAGGCGAGCAATGTTTTGTGGCGTTAACAGTAAGTCTTTTGCTTTGGGCCTGTTGCCTTGTGCAATTTGTTTGGTGCCTTCCGTTAGCACGTTACCCGCGACTCTTGTCGCCAACGAAGCGAACTTACTGAATCTAGAAATTCGATGTGTGGGAAGGTTTCTCTCTTTTGCCGACATAAAGGTTCTCTCTGGGAATCAGGGTTGATACCAATCGTAGTAAATAACTGTTCACCCTAGCTTGTTAAAAATCTCGATAAAGTCGTTAGATTTTTTGATTGTAGAATAACTACTTATCTAAAAAATCCGCCTTGTTCTCAAGCTTTTTTCCTGCGCTATTTCTTGACACTTACCTACTGTGATTGGTATGACTACAAAGTTCTATCAATCATTACACAACCGTATGTTTTGTTGTGCTAACTTGTCGCGTGGAACAGTAAACAGAATTAAAAGGACAAAGCATGAAATTTATTTGGTTGAAAGTGGCCGTTACGGTATTGGTGTTCGCAGCCCTATTTGGCATCGTTTACTACAAAGTCGCCAGCGGCATGTCTTAACTCAACACTATTTTGTGCAGCTGTTACCGTTGCAACGTGATTTTCCGGTTAGCCAAAACGAAATCTTATATCGATTTTTGGCAAACCGTAGATAACACCAATCTGCCATTGGCTTAAAAATCGCCCAACGTAACGGGGCATACAGCCAACCCTTTCCTACTAGCTTCCACGCTTGGTAAGTCACGTCTAAACCGAGCAGCAGCTTTCCGTTTTCGTCCAGTGCATGCAAGATTGTATTGGCTGCCTCGGCATCTATTTGCGGGTAGTTTGAAAACGCTTCACTGTAGATATCGACGGTCTGGATCTGATCTTTGGAATCAGACTTAGTCAGTGCTGCCATCTCTTTTGCACATAATGGACAAGTGCCATCATAAAATATCTTCAGTTGTGTCATTGTTTGTTCGCCTGTGGCTTGCTTAAAAGAACCTTCAGTTGACCGTTAAGTCGGCACCCTTAAGTTCAATCGCGTATTATTTTAGAATGTTAAAATGGCTACGCTATTGTACCTTTTAAAGATCACTCTCCTCGAATCAAAGCTCTAAAGATGTCTTACTTTGACACTTTGTTCACCCTTTCAAGTCCTTGATTATTTGGTCAAATCCCTTGTTTATGGACAAATGATAACAAAACGTCCAATAGAGGTGTGCCTTAAATATATAAACATCAACCAAATCAGATAGTTGAAGTTGGCTTGGAATATGCTCTATCGAACCTACGAATTGCTAAAGGATTTCTCCAATTTGGGCGGGCAGAACATCCTGAAAGCATAAGTATGAACAAATGGAGAGAGAACATGAAGGTTATAAATTATTTACTCAGTGTGCTTTTGTTGTTTAGTAGCCCCCAGTTGGCGTGGGCTACGGTTGATGTGATGGAACTTGATGGTAATGCGACCAGTGATAATAGTGGTATTGATTGGGACGATGTAAATGATCCCAACAGCATGGTTGGGATTGCAGAATTTTTCCAAAAAGACCGTAATGGTATCGACCAAATTTTTTGGAAGGGGGGATCAAAAGACGATTCCGACATTACGGATTGGGCGTTCCGTACAGCGTCACCACAACCAAAAGATGACTTTACCAATGCGTATGCTGCTGCCTTTGAAAGCGAAGGCGATTTGCTGATTTACTTTGGTGCAGACCGATATGCCAACAATGGTGATATGTATATTGGTTTCTGGTTCTTACAAGACCAAGTAGGATTACCAGATGGACAAACTAAGGGCGACTTTGTTGGGCAGCATGTCAATGGAGACATTCTTGTCTTGATTTCATTTCCTCAGGCGAGTGGCGGTAATCCCTATATAGAAGTGTTTCAGTGGGATTTAAATAATGGCGATGTCACCGACAATATGACGAGAATTTTCCAAACAGACGGTGACCCTAAATCGAATGATTTCGTGGGTGCAAGATGTGGCAGTGGCGCTGTTGGTGTCGATAAGATATGTGCGATTTCAAATGATGATTCTATCGGGGCAATACCGCTACCGAACGTGCAAGGTTGGGACTACCTAGCTAAAACTGGTGAAACAGCGTCAATTCCGACAGAGAGCTTTGTGGAAGGTCGATTAAACTTGTCAGCTCTGTTGAATGATGAGTTTGGTATTGAGGATATTCCTTGCTTCAGTAGCTTCTTAGTCGAGTCACGAGCTTCACGTTCGATTGATGCATCTTTGGCTGACTTCGTTGTCGGTTCATTCAGTTTATGTAGCATCAGTATAGCGGCGACTTGTAACACAACCAGCTTTACGGTTGATGGCATGTTTAACATCGATTACACCGTGACGGTCACCAACACCGGTCCTGGTTCGTTAGGCACCAATGGTGATTACCAAGTGGCCTTTTTATCTGAGTCACCAATATTAGGTGCGCTTCCTGTCGTGGGTAACGGTGATGAAGTGTGGAGTGTCGGTGAGTCATTCTCATTCATTGGTAATTACTTGTCTGTAAATAATGGTGCCGTTGGTGTGATCGATGGTTCAGTAGATCTTGATGGCCTTATCGTGAATGCTCAAGCTCCTGTGGCTTACAATTGTCCGCCAATCGACTTGAGTCCAATGGTTGAGATTTCTAAGGTATGTAATAGCTTCTTAGAGGTTGATAGTGGTCAAGTTGTGCTTAAGAAAACCTATGATGTTGAAATATGTAATACCGGTGATATCCCATTGGCCATTGAATCGCTGGTGGATTCTAAGGATGACTCTTTGAGCCGTTCTGACTTACCTACCGAAGTCGTCAACAGCAGTTATTACCTCGACTTCGCTTTACCTTGTGATGATCTTGAGGATGTGACCACGTGTGGTGCTGGTAATATATGTAGCGTATTAAGTGCCGATCCTGAGTTGTTTGCTTGTAAAACGGGTGAAGGAGAGTGGATACCGAACTTTGGTGATGCGATTGGTCAAGTGTGTACACAAGTAAGCAAAACTTATGCGCCAAATGTGTTACCAACTGGAGTAGACGGAATGCTATCGAATCAAGTGACAGCAACGTTTGACTCGCTGTTCTTGCAAGAAGCATTTATGGAAACATCGAACATTGCAACCTGTGATGTTTGTCCATTTACTGTTCCTGAGCCATAAGTACTTTCATTAACTGAGTACAACTAAACTCTAAAGCAGCCTAGTTCGTTAGGCTGCTTTTTTTAGTTAGGTAATTAACTAACTAGGCGACTTAAATTACTATCTGATGTTTTTTGATCAGCTTGTACAAGGTTGTCCGAGAAATAGACAACGCTTTAGCAGATTGGGAAATATTGTAATGGTGTTGCTGAATCACTCGACGGACATTTTTTGAAGAAAGTCGAGTGTCACTCTCAGTGGCGAGCGATGCACCTTTCAATTGAATCCCCATGTGATGAGTAGAAAGGGCGCTTGAGTTAGAAAGAACAATCGCTCTTTTTATGCAGTTGAATAACTCCCTGACATTGCCCGGCCAATGGTACTGTTTCATTTGCTCAAGGGTGTCACTAGGCAGTTTGATTTTGGATGCGTAATTGTGTTTTAGTTCAAATCGAATCAAATCTTCAATGTCTTCTTTATGATCATTGAGTGGCACTAGATCCAATGGAAGTACATTGATCCGATGAAAGAGATCCTTTCGAAATTTACCCGCCGCGACGGCTTGTTCTATGTTGACGTTGGTGGCGAAAATTACACGGCAATCTACAGTTAGTTGGTTGTTACTGCCTAATCGCTCTATCAAGTTATTTTCTAGAAAGTGGAGCAGGTAAGTTTGCAGCGACAGTTCCAGGTCGCCGATCTCATCGAGAAATAGTGTGCCACCATTCGCTCTTTCTACATGTCCGACGTAGCGCTTGTTTGCTCCCGTGAACGAGCCCTTTTCAAAGCCAAACAACTCGGAGTGAACCAGTGACTGTGGTATTGCGCCACAATTTACAGCGATAAACGGTTTCTGACAGCGGGCTGAGGCCTCATGTATTAAACGTGCACAGAGGCTTTTTCCTGTACCTGTTTCCCCTTGAATCAGTACTGGGAAATCGTTGTTAGCGATCTTAGTTATTTTCTTTTTAAGTTGTTGGATGGTGCTGGATTTCCCCACCAATTGATATTCATGGCATGAAGCAGGCTTAGGTTTGTTCTGTTTGGTGTCTACCATGCCATACGCATGCCCTAAATTTCGACAAAGCCACTCTGTATCAATTGGTAGGTGGTAATAATCCCAATAGGTTTGCTTAATGAGCGATAAGTTTCGGCTTGGTGGTTGTTTGAAGATAGCGATTGCTTTTAAACTTGGAAAGCGTGCCTTCAACGTTGATATTTGCTCACATTGCTTGTCGATCGAGGATGATGTTAGACAGGAAACGACAATTGGTGCGCAGCAGTGGCTGTGGGAATTGAGCAAGTGAATGGCTTGTTCGGTCGTTTCTGCAATTTGAGCTTTCCAGTTATGGAGGCGCAGTTCTCCCGCCCACTGATTATGGTGCAGGCATGTTGAGTTACATAGCAGAACCACAGAACGAATTTTAGGTTCAGGTGATACTCTCGCTGATGGCATTGTGCTCACTCTTCATGTTTCGACTCCATGATGAAACCTACAGTAAGCCCCCTAAATATCCCATAAGCTTAGAAGAGTTTAATTAATTCGACTACACAAATTTGACGAATTTGAACTAACAAATGGCGTTGTCTTAAGCAGGAAGGCCAATCAGGTGCTTTACTTACTGATATTTGTGCTTATTAATTAAAGGTATTCACGAATATCGTGTTTTTACTGTTTTATTTATTGATGAGCACACAGTAAACTCCGCGCTAATCACTAACGATAAAGAGCTGATATTGATGATAATTAACGTAGCAAAAAAGTTCATTTTAGCAGCGTCTGCGCTAGTTCTAGGTGGTTGTGTCAGCTACAGCGTTACTGAACAAGAAATGACGAACTACCTGCAAGATTCGGTGATGTTAGAACAAGAAGTCGGTGTGCAAAACGTTATGTATGCGCAAGTGGCGGTTGATGACTTAGCGGTGCAAATTGGTCGAGCTGATGCCGAGCGTGTGTCTGTTCTGGCGAATACCAATGCAAAGATTCAAGTGTTTAACATGCCAAACATGGGGCTAGATCTGGATATCGAATTCAGCGCGATTCCCGAATACGACAAAGAGAGTGGTGAGGTCTACTTAAAGTCTCTGCGTCTAGAACGCTTTGAGGAAAAGGGAAAGCAGCTTTCTCCTGAGATAGAGAAGTTACTTAAGCCTGCCGTTTCTATGATTGGCTTTGCTTTGTCTCAGTCACCGGTTTACAAATTGGACAGCAACAAGGTTCAAGAGTCATTGATCAAGTCATCGGAACCTAATCTAGTGATTAAAGACAACAAGTTAGTCATCGAGTTATTTGATTAACCCTTCCCGTTTAGCTGACACTCAGATTTAAAACACAATGGCTGCCGATTTGGTGGCCATTTTTGTTCGTGTTGAATCAGCAAGATTTCTGTTTTGAGGCTGTCCATTAAGCTTGTTTTCTATGGTTCATTTATTGAATTCGCCGCGTATCTCACCTTTACTTTACTCTTGTGAGCAAGTCATCGCTTCAGTCATCAAATCATAAAAAAGAAAAGGTGAGCGAACTATGAAGAATCCAGTAATAGCGGATAACAAACCCGTTAAGGTCGAGCTAACCGAAGGCGAGGAGTATTACTTCTGTACCTGTGGCAAATCGAAAAACCAACCGTTTTGTGATGGTTCTCATGCAGGAACGGGCTTCAAACCAAAGAGTTTCGTGGCCGAGGAAACCGGCGACGCTTACCTGTGCCGCTGTAAGTATTCGAACAACCTCCCTTTTTGCGATGGTACACATAAACAGTTCACAGCGGAACAAGTTGGGCAAGAAGGCCCGGAGGTTCACATTCAAGCGGCTGCGCCAGATTTGTCGCCAGCTGCGAGCGCAACCAAAGAAGAACCTACCGTCGAGTTTATTCATCAACTGGCGCGTGATGGTTTATCCAAGGTTGGACATCATGGGCCAATGACCTCCATGGGCGTTCCAAGACATCTATTGCCTCACTGGGACGATATTCAAGTGATGGTCGCGCAAATGGCCACCAAGCCTTTGCTGGAGAATGTGCCCGTTGGAACTGAACTGATTATTGGCCCCAAAGCGAAGAAGCCACTCAAATTGGACATCTCTTTGTTTGTGTCTGATATGAGTTTTGGCTCGCTATCTGAAGAAGCAAAAGTCTCATTGGCGAAAGGTGCCGAACTCGCAGGGACGGGTATCTGCTCCGGTGAGGGCGGTATGTTACCCGAAGAGCAAGCGGCGAACTCTCGCTACTTTTATGAATTAGCCAGTGCTCAGTTTGGTTACGATGAAGCTAAGCTCAAAAACGTTCAAGCCTTCCACTTTAAAGGCGGGCAGGGTGCCAAAACCGGAACGGGCGGGCACTTACCGGGCGCGAAGAACATAGGCAAGATCGCGGAGGTGCGTGGCATTGAAGCGGGCACGGCAGCGATTTCTCCACCCACCTTTGTCGACCTTAACACGGTCGAGGATTTTAAAAAGTTCGCCGACCGTGTTCGAGAGGTGACAGGCGGTATCCCGATTGGCTTTAAGTTAAGTGCCAATCACATCGAAGAAGACATTCAGTTCGCGCTTGATGCCAGTGCCGATTACATCATCTTAGATGGGCGTGGTGGCGGTACAGGGGCGGCGCCAGAAATGTTCCGTGACCATATTAGTGTGCCGACCATTCCAGCGCTTGCTCGTGCCAGAGCCTATCTAGACAAGCAAGGCGTAAGTGACAGAGTCACCTTAATCATTACTGGTGGGCTTCGTGTTCCAATGGACTTCGTAAAAGCGATGGCGCTTGGTGCAGATGGTGTCGCTATCTCAAACAGTGCCATGCAGTCGATAGGTTGTGTGGCGGCGAGAATGTGTAACACCAATAATTGCCCTGCTGGTATTGCAACTCAAAAAGCCGATTTACGTCAGCGTTTGAATGTCGAGAAAGCATCGAACCAGCTTAAGAACTTCTTTGAAGCCTCGACAGAATTAATGCAAGTGATGGCGAGGGCATGTGGGCATGATCATTTGAATCAATTTAACCCTCATGATTTGGCAACATGGAATCGCGAAATGGCCGAGCTATCCGGTGTCGCTTACTCTGGTGTCTGTCCATTAAATCACTTTAAGTAAATAATACTTCGATAAAGCACACTCAATGTATTTTGGGTGTGCTGACTTTTTCCTGTGTAATGCCAACCTATGTTAAACCTTTCATAATCAACTGCTTTATAAGTGTTTTTAAACTATTTCCTATATTTTGAAAATATCGCTTTACCTCAAGTTAACTTGAGGTTTTATCATCATCCCCAATCTAAAAACACAATCTATCACCTTGTCGCCTAGTGCAGGTTTTGATGTTATCAAACAGACGTTACGAATCTTCAGTTATGAATTTTGAGCTCCGTAATTGAAGTCATGAGTGCAAAAAGGTGAGAAAAATGAACAAGGATCAACAATGAAAGTATTAGCGATTGGCGCGACCAACAGTACAACATCAATTAATCAACAACTTGCAGCGTACACCGCAGGTTTAGTCGAAGGCGCGCAAGTCGAGGTGCTCGACCTTAATGATTTCGAGATGCCAATTTACAGCGAGAAAAGAGAGCAAGATTCAGGTGTTCATCAACACGCTCAACGCTTTTTTAGCAAGATTGGCGAAGCAGATGCTGTGGTCATCTCTTTTGCAGAGTATAACGGCTCATACACCGTAGCCTTTAAGAATGTGTTTGATTGGACATCACGAATCGACATGAAAGTGTACCAAGGCAAACCTGTTGTGATGCTCTCCACATCACCAGGCCCAGGCGGCGCAAACTCTGTGTTGTCGTCTGCGGTAAATTCGGCACCTTACTTTGATGCAGATGTGAAGGGGTCGATGTCGGTGCCAAGTTTCTACGACAACTTTAATGTAGAAACGGGTGAGATCATCAATGCCGAAATGGCCGAGAGCCTGAAATCGATCATGAGTCAGATTTAGAGAGCGAGAACACCACAATAAAACAAAGCAGCCATGTTCACGATTGCTTTTCATTGCGCCCGTTGTCAAAGTTTAAGGACATTAATTGGTTAAGGTAACAATAGGTCGCTACTCTAAAGTTAAAGTAAGCTTTAAATATTTATGATCTCAAGGATAGTGTCGTAATGAGAAACATCGTATACCTCACCATAGGCCAGTTGGCTGAGCGCAGTGGCGTGGCTCCTTCGGCGTTACGTTTTTACGAAACCAAGGGGTTGATTGCTTCGATTCGTACTAACGGAAATCAGCGCCGTTATCAGTCGGCGATGTTGAGACGAATTGCGTTGATCCAAGTCGCGCAGTCGATAGGCTTCACGCTGGAAGAGATCACCGAAGAATTATCGACACTGCCGATGAACCATACCGCGACTAAGCGAGATTGGGAGCGCGTTGCTAAGAAGTGGCAGGGGCAACTCGACAGTAAAATGGCGCAGATTAAATCGCTACAAGAGAACTTAACCGGCTGTATCGGTTGCGGATGCTTGAGTATGCAAAAGTGCAACTTGCTAAATCCTGATGATATCTTGCATGACCAAGGGCAGGGCGCACAACGAATTGTTGAACAGACTAACTGAGTTCCCGAAAGGCATGGAACAGCGAACTAAGTTTCAGGTGTTTGCTCAATGGGTTAAGCAACAGTTGTGACCGAATAGCGTGCCTAGACAAACACGAATTATAGGTCTAGTTTAGATGGTTCTTTCAATAAAAGAAGAGGTTAGTTATGTTCAGCCATGTTTTTCTCGGTACCGATGATATTGAACGCGCGAAGGCTTTTTATGACCCAATCATGAAAGTGCTTGGTTATAGCGAAGGCTCTGTTGATCCCAAAGGGCGCTGTGTTTACGTTAGCCAAACGGGTGTGTTGGGCTTAACGAAGCCGATTGATGGTCAGCCTGCGACTCACGGCAACGGCATGACGGTGGGTTTTCTTGCGCCTTCTCCTGAAGTTGTAGATGAGTGGCATCGAGTTGGCGTCGAAAATGGCGGTACCAGCATTGAAAATGGCCCCGGAGCGAGAGGTTCTGACGAGCGTCGCTTGTACATGGCTTATTTGCGAGATCCTGATGGAAACAAGATTTGTGCAACGCACTTTATGCCGTAGTTTACGTTATGCCATCGTTCATTTTATGCCACAGTGGCGTATACTTAGATCATATTGATGGTTCGGAGTTGGCTAAGTTGCGGCTCTGGACTTGTTAGCTTCCCGATAACTCAAAATTTTGCAAAGGACTGGCTAGATGAAACCGAACGAACTGTTTTATGAAAGTTTTGAGCGCTGCCGGATTGACCAAGAATTTCTCGAAACGTTTTTGGCGGATTTTTGCGAGCATAACCCAAGGTTTTCAGAACGTTTTGAAAATATAGGGTTAGAGCAACAAACCAAGATGCTTAAAGCCTCGATCATTCTTATCTATAACTCTGCGGGTCTACCAAGCGTGCGTAACTCAGTAAAGAAATTGGGTAAAAGGCATAAAGACCTAGGGCTGGATATTTCCGAGATTGAGCTCAACGAGTGGTTCAATTCGTTACTCAATACAGTTAAAAAATATGACCCTCACTACGATGAAAGCGTCGAACAAGCTTGGACAGAAACTCTCGAGGCCGGCTTAACTATCATGAAGAAAGAGTGCGTAGTTCCAAACACTGTGAATAACTAGGTCGTTGATGGGTAGTTTTGCTTGTTCGTTAGTTAAAACCGGCATTAACTCTTGAAAGATTGACATTGTCAGGTAAGCCTAACGATATCAGGCTTACCTCTTATTGTTTGACTAGAAATGAGCAGCCCAACCAATCAGGAACCCTTGCGATGCGGTATCGTATTCAAAGGTCCCCTTGTTTTCGTAATCAACCCAGGTCGATTTGTAGGCAACATTTAAGTCAGACCAACTGTTTATCTGGTATCGCACGCCAGTTAACAGAGATGAGGTAAAGTTGGTGTCACTACCAAGCCCTGCATCAATGGTTGCGTGAAACTTCCAATCCTTATTGATCTGCGTTATCCATCTCACACCTATTTGGTACTGTCCATCACGCGGTCACGTTTGGACGCACCTGTCACCTGAATACGAAGCGATGCTCGGTCAAAACGGTTGGGGACTCCAAGAAGTGGTCATGAAAGATCTTGATGATCACGTCGGTGAGATGATGGCGAAGATGGAAGAACTCGGTATTGCTGACAACACCATCATCATTTTCACTGCCGATAACGGCCCAGAGATCATGACTTGGCCAGATGGCGGTATGACACCTTATCACGGTGAGAAAGGCACAACTTGGGAAGGTGGCGTAAGAGCCCCTGCATTGGTTAGCTGGCCGGGTAAAATCTCAGCGGGTACTGTAGGCAATGGCATCTTTGATGGTATGGATTGGTTACCCACTCTTGTCGCTGCGGCTGGTGGTCCAACGGATCTAAAAGAAAAACTGCTGAAAGGTCACGATGGCTTTAAAGCGCACCTTGATGGTTACAACCAAGTGGATATGCTGACCGAGAAAGGCGAGTCAAACCGTAAAGAGATCTACTACTACGAACGAGACAAGCTGCAAGCGGTTCGTGTTGGTGATTGGAAGGCGCATTTCATCGTGCAAAACCACGGTTGGAGTGGCCCTAAAGAAGAGCTAAACGCACCATTGCTGTTTAACTTACGTCGTGACCCATACGAGCGAGCGGCGGAAGAGTCGGGCATGTACCTAAAATGGATGGGACAAAAAATGTGGGCATTTGGCCCTGCTCAAGCTGCTATTCAACAACACTTAGCAACCTTCGAAGAGTGGCCTCCAGTGACGCCTGACTCTCCGGCAGAGAAGACCGGTGGTGTAGGTAACTAGTTAAATATCATAAAAAATCCCGCTCACACTGAGCGGGATTTTTGTTTGAAAGCGTCTTAACGTTGGTTCTGTTTTAGCGTCGTGTTTCGTTCAATGAACTTCACTGGCACCATCAGCTTAACCAAGCTTGTGTCTTGCTCTTGAATCTGGCTAACGACAATTTTCACTGATTCACGTGCAAGGCGTCTGAAATCTTGCTTGAAGGTAGTGAGTTGGTAGTTCAACCATTGAGTCTGTGGGATATCGTCAAAACCAATCACTTGAAGATCTTCTGGAATACGCAGGTTAAATTCTAAGCGTGCCACATCCATTACTGCCATCGCGAGGTTATCTGTCGCACAGAAAATCGCTTGAGGATGTGTGGGTTCTGAAAACAGAGTCCGAATGGTATCTAGAGCATCAAGGTAGTCATAGTCAGCTTCAATAACACGAGCTTGCTTGCCTGTTAGATCTTCGAATTCTGAGCAAAAGCCCGATTCACGCTCGCCGTTGGTGTAGGTTGGCACGTTACCTGTCAGGTAAACCGCTGACTTTGTTCCTACGCTATGTAAATGTTGAGCGGCGACTTGGCCTGCGGCGTAGTTGTCACTTATTACATGGCTACTCTTAGTCCCCTCAACTACACGAGCATACTGAACAATGGGGATGTTGAACTCTTCACACTCTTCATAAAGCGACTTATTAAAGGTCGCCGAAGCAGCAATTACGCCATCAACTCGGTATTGGAAGATATTAGGAATCGAGTGGTTGTCGTTTCCATCCACTTGCCAAGGAATCAATACCGCAGAGTAACCCTGCTTTTGTAGCTCAGTAGAGATAAGCTGCAGAGTTTTCATGTGGATAGGGTAGTCGGCATCTGGGAAAACTAAGCCAATCAATTTGGACTCATTTGTCGTCAGACTGCGGGCAAAGGCATTGGGACGATAGTTCAACGATTTTGCTGCATCGAACACTTTTTGCTTGGTCTTTTCAGACACTGAACTGCCCGGGACAAATACACGAGATACAGTTGATTGAGAAACGCCAGCAAGTTTAGCGACATCTTTAGAGGTGACGGTTGGCTTTGACGCCGTGGAGTGTTTTGGAGAGCTCATAGACCATACTTTTGAACCAAATTGATTGTGCATAGAGTAACATAATTAGGTACGTACTCAAAAATACAATATGCCATGATTGGATGAAAAATAAGGGTTAATAGAGAGTGTTGAATATTATTCTGGGTATGACCCAAAAAAGCTCTGCGTAAGAGCAGAGCTTTGTTTAAAGAATTTATGAATCGACTAACTGGGCGTTAGAAGTAGTAACGAATACCTGCAGCGAATTGGTCATCTCTGTTTTCGAATTTATTGCCAACGAGCTGATCTTTACCTAGGTCGAATTGGTATTCAGTCCAAACTAGGAATTTGTTCTTCTGGAAGTGGTATTCAACACCAGGGATAAGCAGGTTACGCTCATAGCCATCTGTTTGGTCATCACGATCTTCCATGTAGTTGTAGTTCAACGTAGGGCGTAGGCCATTGTCGAAGTGGTAGTACGTGTAGATTTCACCACCTAGGGTATCGAACATTACATCCGTACCGCCTTGGCTTACAGCTTCCCAGTTTTCGCCAACATGGAAAGTGGCACCTGCGTAGAAGCCGCCGTTGCTGTAGTTCGCACCCAATAGCATGATGCGCATGTTGTCGCCATTTTCTACGCCAACCACACCTGAGTCTAGGTCTGCAATTTCATTTTGGTGGTAAGCTGCACCTAGTGTTACGCCATCAACCGGTTTGTAAGTGATTGACGCACCCATTCCGTTTTTCAATGAAGCTGTCGCATTACTCGCTAGTGCCACTTCTTCACGTGTCGTTTGGTAAGTGAAGCCGTAGCTTACTTGGTCGTTGATTGAGTTACGGTAAGTAATGGAGTTTTCTGCTCGACCTGTACCAGATGCAATACCCCAGTCAGAAAGGTTGTAAACACCTGAGCCGCGAGTACCGAAGACACGACCTAAGTCGGTGTACCATGCGACGTCATAAAAAGTAGACCACTGCTTAGTACCTGCTGCGATCTTTCCGTATTTGTCGTGCTCTACGCCTGCGTATAGAAGTCGGTCGTAAATATTGTCGCCGTTAGCACCTGAGTTGTAACCCCATTCAGCATGGCCAAAGCCAGTCCAGCCGTTATCGAGTCCCATTTGACCTTTAAGGCCGAAACGAGAGCTACCGCTGTTCCACTCACCGTTGTGGTCGCCGCCCTTATCTTGGTAACGAACGTCGAAACGACCGTCTAAAGTAAGGCTATCGCCCGCGTCATTGGTAAAAGTGTGTGCAGCAAAAGCAGAACCTGAGGTAAGTGCTGTCAGGATTACTGCTGAAAGAATCGACTTTTTCATTGTAATTCTCTTTATTCAGGCCGTAGAAAGCCACCGTGCTTTCAAGCCCGTTATATTGGTAATGGTTTGGCAGGGTGTACCCCATCCATGAGGCACGAGTAGATTCAGTTATTAGTGGAGCAATAATGAATTGGTTGGAGCACTTACTAGGAGCGAGAAGGGTCCCCCAGTAAGCGTGGCAACCTAAATCAGATGTCTATTTAGGTTGCCACTATTTCGTTTCAATCTTTTGGATTAAAGCGTATCGATTACAGCGTTGGGTTCATGATGCTTGAAGTGCGTTCGAACACATCTAGACCTTGCTGTTGTAGCCAGTAAGGAAGGTCGATAAGAACCCAGTTCTCAGACAGTTTGTCACCGTCACGGTAGTAAACGTCAACTACTTGCATGTTTGCACGTACTTCACCGCCAGTCATACCTAGGAAGCCACCTGTTGGTGTGTTTGATAGGTTTGGCCAACCGAAGAAACAAGAGAAGTTACCTTCAGCGAAACGACAAACGTGGCCGTTGAACTTCTTGTCTTTCAGGTTGTTACGGAAAGGAAGTTGGTGCTGTTGTTGGTAGCGAGGAATTGTGTAAGACGCGCCGATACCACATGGGCCGTACCAAATCATGTCTTTTGACCAGCTCTTCGCTAGTACTTCTGGTGGGCAACCCATCGCGCCGCTGTCGTTAAGAGCAGACAGGTCATCAACCATTTTGTTTACTAGAGCAAGTGTCGCAACACCTTCTTCTGGAGCCGCGTCTTCGAATAGCAGACCGTCGTGGTTACGTGGGCCAGGGTATACGAAGTGCTTACCAGTTGATGGTGGAAGTGGGTAGCAACCCGCTTGATCCATCATGCCTAGTAGGTCTAGAAACAGGCCTGTCTTAGTGATTTTGCCATCAACAACACAGTTAAATTCTGCGTAGCGAACGTTCATGATCTTGCCAGTTGGGCGCATACCTAGGTATTCAGCGTCGAATAGACCCATGAAGTGACCCATGCTCATTACCCAAATCTCATCTGGGTTAACTTCGTTGTTACCACCGATGAAGATGTCTTGACGACGCTGCATGCGAGTCATTGACTTCATCATTGGTGCCCAGAATACGTCAGCTGCTGCTTGTGCGCCTTCTTGCTCACGGAATGGGTAAACACCGCGCCACAAGTAATCTTCAGAAGTGTGTGCTTTTAAAACTTCAGCAACGTTCTCGTGAGTTGCGTTTTCCATTGCATCGAAGTATTCACGAACAATGCGTTTCGCTTCTTGATATTTAGACATAATAATTTCTCTTTGTGTTGTCGAGTCAACATTCGGAACAGGACTCGATTTGGATTTTGTTACCGGCTGATTTATCAGCCGGCTTTAAACTTTTCGTATTTGAACTTCAGCGTATGAGTGTCGAATTAAGCTTTTGCTGCTTCAGCTTTTTTGCTCTTATCGAAGACGCCACCTTTTAGAGTTTCAGGCAGTGTTAGCCATAGTAGGCCGGCGATAATCCATACGATTGGTGAGCCCCACATTGCTGTTTGTAGGTCGGTACGCTCTTGGATGAAGATAAGAACCATTGGTGCCCACATGCCGATAATACGACCGCCATGGAATAAAGCTGCACCATAGCTACGCAAGCGTGCTGGGAACAATTCAGAGAAGTAACCGCCCCATACTGCAGAAGCAGACAGGCCGAAGTTGTAGATAAGACCCAGAAGAGCCAGCATGTTTAGGCCGCCAATCATCATGTCGCCAGGTGCGACAAAGAAGATAGAAACCATGATACCTGCGAGGATGAAGCCGAACGCGTTGATCTTACGACCGTACTTATCTGCTGCCCATCCCCAGAACCAAGCACCGAAGAGTGAACCAAATGCTGAGATAGAGAAGATCAAACCGATGGTTGCACCATCAAACATACGAACATCTTTCAGGTAGGTAGTTACAAAGCCACCGAAGAATTGGAATCCGTAGAAGTTAAGACCAGAAAGAAGTAAACAAGTAATCGTAATTTTGCGGTAAGGCTTGCTTAACATCTCACCCCAAGAACCTTTTTTAGCTTCGGTTACTTCCCCAGCTGTATTGGTTGTTGTTTGTTGATCTTCTTCACCGTAGGCGATCACAGTTTTGTCGCTTGGTAATACAAAGATCATTAACGCTGCTGCTACAAGCGGTGGAATACCACCTACCCACATTAGGCTCTGCCAAGGTGCATCAACACTTGTAATGAAGGCTGCGTAAGCGCCCATTGCCACTAAAGCAACAGAGAACATTGAAGAAGCAAAAGCAGTCAACTTACCGCGAACCGTTGGTGTAAATAGGCCAATCATCAAAGATACAGCTACAGTGAAGTAACCACCTAAAGATAGTCCAATGATGAAACGCATTGCAGCCCAAGTGGCGTAGTCGGTAAACATCATGTTGATGATGGTTGCACCACCGTTTAATGCCGTAATTGCTATTAGTGTGGACTTCTTGCCGAACTTGGTTGCGAACCATGCACAGCTCAGAGCACCAATCAGAGCACCAACCGACTGCCAAGTGTAGAACTGAGCGGTATCAGAAAGGCTAATACCAGCATATTCTTCCACAATGTATGGGCGTACGTAGTCAATAATTACAAAGTTATAACAATAAAAAAAGTAACCTACTAGAATTGCTAGATATGCGGCTACCCTTTGAATCATAGGAACTTCGCTCATGTGTTTTTTAATGGTCATGACCGATAAACCTTTATTTTATATAGGGTGGTTTTGGTTTTAATTATTGTGTGTTGATTCTTTATCTTCATCACACCGTCTTCATTTCGGGAGAGATAATAGAATTTTTGTGGTTATTAGATCCGTGATCAAAGTCAATTTTAAAATGAGTGCGTACCCATTTTGTGCATTTTAGTGATCTTGATCTCATTTAACTGGGTTTTTGTGCTTTGTGGGGTGGTTTGAGTGTTTAATCGTCTATCTTAGTGATAATAGTCACACTTATTGTGGGTTTTTGAGGGAAAACATCCATTTTTGAGTACTATTGGCAGCGAATTAATTGCGACATACAATAAACGGAATCTAAAAATGGTTACGTACTCAAGTTTTGTGGTTATTGCTCTTTATGTGCTAACTACTTTGTTTATCAGCTACTTAGTTAATAGGCGCTATAGCGTCGGTGGCGACTTTTCGACTGGTGGAAAACAGTTTGGTTGGTTTACGGCAGGTGTGTCGATTCTTGCAACCTACATCAGCGCAATGACGTTCGTTGGCATGCCGGGCTGGGTTTATAGCTCAGGCATGGAAGCGATGAGCGTACATTTGAACTATCCAATAGTGATCTTTTTCACTGTGCTTTTCTTTGTTCCGGTGTTTTACAAGCTCGGCCTAACCTCGATTTACGAATACCTAGAGCACCGCTTTGGCGTTGTTGCTCGCACGATCAATTCCATCGTGTTCATTGTGGTTCAGTGTATTTCGGCAGGGGTTATTCTGTATGCGGTAGCCCTGATCTTAGTGCAAGTGCTGCCAGTGAGTATCTCTGAGGCGATCATCTACATCAGCGTATTTACTGCGTTGTATACCTATGCGGGTGGTATCTCGACTGTAATCTGGACTGACATGCTTCAGTCAGCAGTGTTGATTATCGGCAGCATTGCGATCTTTGTTTTATTGCTGATGAAAATCGATGCGGGCGAGATGTTGTCTCCTGAACATTTGAATATCATCAATCTCGATTTTGACTTAGGCGTCGATACCACATTGTGGGCCGGCGTAGTGGCTGTGAGCTTCTTGCACCTGAGTGTGTATGGCACTAACCAACTGATTATTCAAAGAACATTGGCGACTAAGTGTGTTAAAACAGCGCAAAAATCGATGTTGCTTTGTGGCTACGGCGCATTTTTTGTTTATCTGTTCTTTGCTGTGATGGGGGTGCTGTTAAGTGTCTTTTATCAAGACAGCAGTTTTGAAAACAGCAACGAAGTGATTCTCGATTTTGTGTTTAACCATACCAACCCAATCATTGTTGGTTTGGTGATCTCAGCACTTTCGGCTGCGGCAATGTCGACATTGGATTCCACCTATAACTCAATGGCGACGGTCGCAACGTTCGATTTCTATAAGCGCTTCTTCCGTAAGCAAGCCTCTGACGCGCACTATGAATCAGTGGCTAGAAAAATGAGCCTGGTTGCTGCAGCGTCGGTTGTTGTGCCTGCGTTACTGGCTGTTTCTAATGAATCAGTGCTTAAAACGATTGCGAGCTTAACCTCTATTTTTGTTGGTATTCGCCTTGGCTCTTTCATCTTGGGTTTGTTCTTCAAACAAGCAAACGAGAAAGGCGTAATTGCGGGCAGTATTGGCAGTGTGGCCGTCGTATTCATCGCCAAATACAGCGGAATAGCTTGGCCTTGGTTTGCCTTGATTGGCACTGTGGTTTTCTTAGTGTTAGGTGTTGTTGTGAGCCGCTTCAGGGGAGAGGTAACCGAGCAACAAAATGAATTTATAGAAAAGCAAAAGCATTTGTTTGCAAAGCCTACCGCGAGTCATTATGGCTTGTTGGTGTTCGCTGTTGTGACGATTGCTGCTTGTACTGTTATCCCTGATTGGCTTTATGCCGCTCTTTCTTAATTGACCGATTTTTTACTGGTATATCTATGTTATCGATCTTTGATATCTACAAAATTGGTGTTGGGCCATCGAGCTCTCACACCAACGGCCCAATGATTGCGGGTTTCCATTTCACACAATTAATCGCTGATAAAATCGCAGAAGTGACGCGTATTCAGGTGGATTTATACGGTTCTTTGTCATTGACTGGCATAGGTCACCACACCGACAGAGCTACAATATTGGGGCTACTCGGCAATAAACCAGACACCATCAAAATCACCAGCGCAAACCAAGCAATGCGTCATGCCGTAGACAGTGGTGAGATGGATTTAGCGGGCACCAAGCACATTGCCTTCAACTACGAAACCGACATGTTGTTCCACAAAGACAATCTGCCTCTGCATGAAAATGGCATGATGATTACTGCGTTTGACCAGAGTGGCAACGTGATTGTCGATGAAACTTATTATTCGATTGGCGGCGGTTTTATCGCAACTGCTGATGAACTGCAAAATGGTACTCAAACCCAAGCGGTAGAAGTTCCTTTCCCGTTCAAAAACGCCGATGAAATGCTTCAACAAGCTGACAATAGTGGGATGAGCCTCGGTGGTATGATTCTAAAAAATGAAGCGGAGTTCGAAGGCGCTGACATTATTTCAGAGAAAGCGGATCAAATCTGGCGAGTGATGAGTCGTTGTATGGAGCGTGGCTTTGAAAACGAAGGCATTCTTGATGGTGGTTTGAACGTAACTCGTCGTGCGCCTAACCTACTGAAAAAGTTAGAAGCGAATGCGGCGGTTGAAAACGACCCAATGGAAATCATGGATTGGATTAACTTGTTTGCGTTTGCGGTTAGCGAAGAAAATGCGGCTGGTGGCCAAGTGGTAACATCACCAACCAATGGTGCGGCGGGCGTTATTCCTGCTGTGTTGATGTACTACCATCGCTTCATTAAAGAGTTGGATACTAAGCAGTTAAAAGATTTCTTAGCGGTATCGGGCGCGATTGGTATTCTGTACAAAACTAACGCTTCGATCTCTGGTGCGGAAGTAGGATGCCAAGGTGAGGTAGGCGTATCATCCTCTATGGCGGCTGCGGGATTAACGGCACTACGCGGTGGCAGCAATGAGCAGATCTGTATTGCGGCGGAAATCGCGATGGAACACTCATTGGGTATGACTTGTGACCCAATTGGCGGCTTGGTTCAAGTGCCGTGTATCGAGCGAAATGCGATGGGTGCGATGAAGGCAATTAATGCATCTCGCATGGCATTGAAGCGAAACAGCAAGTCTTTGATCTCACTCGATAAGGTCATCGCAACCATGTACCAAACCGGTAAAGACATGAACAAGAAATATCGTGAAACATCACTCGGTGGTTTAGCCTTGATCCATCTAGCTCATCCTTGTGAATAGCTAAGCCAGTTAACCCAGTAAATAATAACGTTAAGCCCAGAGCCTTAGACTTTAGAAATCTATCGCGGCTGGGCTTTTTGTTTTATGTGTTTTAGGGAGCTAATCTGAAAGCGGTAATCGATAGCTGTTTTTCAACTCTTTTACTGAGATGTTCGACTGAATCGCACTCACGCCTTTGACTCGTCTGATCGAGCTAATACGCTCAAAGTACTCTTCTAAATCTTTCGCCAACACTTGCACCATGTAATCGGCGCCGCCTGCAATGCAGTGACACATTGGAATCCAATCGGTTACCGCGACAAATTCTTCGAATGGTTCTGTGTTTTCAACTTCATGGTTACCCAAGGTCACAAGAGTAAAACCAGCCACATGAAAGCCTAATTTCTTACGATTCAGCTTAGCGGCGTAACCATCGATATAGCCAGTTTCCTCCATGCGTTTCCAACGACGCCAGCATGGGGTTTCGCTGAGGTTGACCTTCTCTGCGAGCTTGCTGTTGCTCATGCGTCCGTCTTGCTGGATATGCTCTAAGATGGCGATATCTGTGTCATCCAATACTTCTTTGGTGGATTCTTTCTGTTTCATGGCTATTTTGGAAAATTCTTGCTCAAATTTGGATTAATATTAGCCTATATAGCAATTTAATTCCTAGTCGAATCTGTAAACTCTCTCCCTATAAATACTTTACTTATTAGGAGTGAGAGGAAATGAGCTCTCAATTAATGCTGGCGTTCTTGCTATTTTCAACATCAATTGCAATTACCCCTGGGGCAGGCAATATCGCATTACTTGGGATTTCAAGTCGTTATGGATTTGCTGCGACTTTACCTTTTATCTCTGGGAACGCTGTTGGCATCATCATCGTACTGGCGGGTTCTAGTGTCGGTTTGGTGAGCCTATTTACCCTTTACCCAGAGCTATACAGCATTTTGAAATACGCGGGTGCGGCTTATTTGCTGTTCATGGCGTGGTCGATTGCGAATATGCAAATCGAAGAAAGCACCACCGACAATCGTTCAGGCTTTGTGTCGGGTGTGTTGGTGCAGGTGTTAAATCCTAAAGGTTGGATAGCGTCATTAACCGTGTTTTCGCAGTTCATCACTCCGAATGCAGATTACTTGATTCAAGTCGTGACCATTATCGCGGGTATTGTGATTACCGGTGTGCCGTGCATGTTGGTGTGGGCGTATTGCGGCACCATGCTTAAAAAGTTGCTGCAATCACCAAAACAGATGATGTTTGTGAACCGTTGCTTGGGTGGAAGCTTAGCGATGGTGGTTGCCTTCATGCTTTATCAACCTGCATAAATCACAAAGAAAAAAACCACTCCTAAATCCATAGGAGTGGCGTCTAAATGTCGACTAAGTCGTTAACAGTAAGAAATTAAGTTAACAAATATTTAAGGAACTTGAGTTAAAAGCTTTAAGCTTTTCAGTGTAAAGGTTAAGCGGTTTCAGCCTCTTTAACTGGAGCTGAGTTACGGATTAGGTGGTCAAATGCACCTAAGCTTGCTTTCGCACCTTCACCCATCGCAATGATGATCTGTTTGTAAGGTACGGTTGTTACGTCACCCGCTGCGAACACACCTTTCATTGATGTTGCGCCATGAGCGTTAATTTCAATTTCACCGCGTGGTGAGAGCTCAACTTTCGAACCCTTCAACCATTCGCTGTTTGGCATCAGGCCGATTTGAACAAAGATACCTGCGAGTTCAATCTGTTTAAGTTCATCGGTGTTGCGGTCTTTGTATTCCAGACCGGTTACACGGTTGCCATCACCAATCACTTGCGTTGTTTGTGCCATCTTGATGATTTCGATGTTTGGTGTTGCGTTCGCTTTGTCGATAAGCACTTGGTCGGCACGCAATGTGTCTGCAAATTCAAGTACGGTTACGTGTTCAACGATACCCGCTAAATCAATTGCCGCTTCGATGCCTGAGTTACCACCACCAATAACCGCTGTTTTCTTACCTTTGAATAAAGGACCGTCACAGTGTGGGCAGTAAGCGACGCCTTTATTGCGGTACTCTTGCTCACCCGGAACGTTCATTTCACGCCAGCGAGCACCGGTACTTGTGATAACCGTGCGAGCTCGTAGTGTTGCGCCGCTCTCTAGCTCAACGTGGATGTAGCCGTCTTCAGTGTCTTCTGCTGCAATGATGTTTGCAGCGCGCTGCTCAGTCATCACTTCAACACCGTACTCTTTTACGTGCTCTTCAAGGCTTGCCACTAATTTAGGGCCAGTTGTCGCTTTTACTGAGATAAAGTTCTCAATCGCCATGGTGTCCATCACTTGGCCGCCGAATCGGTCAGCAACCACACCAGTACGAATGCCTTTACGTGCAGCATAAATTGCCGCTGAAGAACCTGCAGGGCCGCCGCCGACAACCAATACATCAAACGGTGCTTGTTGGTTTAGGTTTGCTGCTTTCTTTTCCGCTGCGCCTGAATCAACCTTGTTAAGGATTTCAGCCAGTGACATACGGCCTTGACCAAATAGCTCACCATTAACGAATACACTTGGTACTGCCATGATGTCGCGAGACTTCACTTCATCTTGGAATGCTGCGCCGTCGATCATCGTTGTCTTAACCAGAGGATTAATCGCCGACATCATATTGAAGGCTTGAACCACTTCTGGACAGTTTTGGCATGAGAGCGAGATAAAAATCTCTACATTAAGCTCTTGATCGAGTTCTTTAATTTGCTCGATTACGTCCGCTTCAAGCTTGATAGGGTGACCACCACTATGAAGCAGTGCTAGAACCAGTGACGTAAATTCGTGACCCATTGGCAAACCGGCAAAACCGATCGCGGTGCCTTTCTCTTGGTTCACGACCTGCATGATAGGGCTGCGAGTGCTTGCGCTGTCATCGCGAGTCACTTCAATTTTATCGGTTAAAGACGAGATGTCATTCGCCAGATCTTGAAGTTTGTTCGCGGTGTCGCTGCCATCCAGGCTAAGCACTAACTGAACATTGGTTTTTAGGTTTTCTAGGTATGCTTTTAGCTGCTGCTTCATTGCTTGATCTAACATAATCGTGCCTGCTCTTAAATTCTGTGTCTTGGTATTGACCAATACCTTCTTGCTGAAAAAGGAAAATAAAAAGGGGCGCAAGTCGGCAAATATTGTGGTGTTGATGTTTTGAAAGGGTGGCGCGCGACTGCCCTTTAGGAGGGGGGCCGAAGCGCGCCTGTAGAACCGTTTAGCTATTCTTGTTAGCTAGGCTTAGATTAAATCTTGCCTACTAGGTCTAGAGATGGAGTTAGAGTCTCTTCGCCTTCTTTCCATTTAGCTGGGCAAACTTCACCTGGGTTAGCGGCTACGTATTGTGCTGCTTTAACCTTGCGTAGTAGGTCTTCTGCGTCACGGCCGATGCCTTCAGCTGTGATTTCCATTGCTTGGATAACGCCTTCAGGGTCGATTAGGAACGTTGCACGGTCTGCAAGGCCTTGACCTTCACGCATAACGTTGAAGTTATTTGTGATGTTGCCCGTTTGGTCACCTACCATGAAGTATTCGATAGTGCCGATTTTGTCAGAAGTATCGTGCCATGCTTTGTGAGAGAAGTGAGTGTCAGTTGATACTGAGTAAACTTCTACGCCGCGAGATTGAAGCTCTGCGTATTTGTCTTGTAGGTCAACTAGCTCAGTTGGACATACAAATGTGAAGTCTGCTGGGTAGAAGAAGAATACAGCCCACTTGCCTTTAACGTCTTGCTCAGTGATTTCTACGAATTCGCCGTTTTTGAATGCTGTTGCGTTGAATGGTTTGATTTCTGTGTTGATCATGATTTGACTCTCTTTCTAATTTGTAGTGTTTAACGCTATCCCGCGTCGATGTAGATATATTGCATTGGCACCGAAAATTAGTGAAATCGGACATTTCTATAGATTCAATAGGCGAATCCTATCTTCGAAAGGAAAAGGCTATCGGTAAAAGCTATCAACAAAAACAATTAACAAAAGCCATCAAACATCAACAACTCCCAATTTAAGTAGCTATGCTCTTTAGGTTGTTCTCTACATTGGGCTTATCTCTATTGGTGTGTGTATCTATGTGTCTATGTAGGTAGGGTTCGGTATGGTTTCTTTGCGTGAGTTGAGTTGTTATATCAAACTGTAAATAACAAAAAATTATCATTAATATAAATTATGATAATTTCAGTTAATTAACGCATGTACCTATACTCTCTCCATCGAAACGAAACACCGAAGCTAGACTTCGAAAAGCACAGAATTTAAAACGAATTTGGAGCAAGTTATGAAAATGAATCACGTAGGCATCATGGTGGGTGACATGGACCAAGCAGTCGAGTTTTACACGAAAGCTCTAGGTCTAAGAATCGTAATGAACAACACCAAAGTGATGGAAGAGCGCGAATCAGCAATCGGCCGCATGTGTATCGCTGTGTTCGGTGAAGGCTTTAAAGGCTTCAACATTGCACACCTAGTAACATCTGATGGTATCGGTGTTGAGCTGTTCGAAATGAAAGAGCGCCAAGAGCGTCACGAAGTTGATTTCTCACGTCTAGGTATTTTCCACTTCTGTCTACAGCTTCCAAAAGAGCAGTTTCATTCAGCGATTAAACGTGTTGAAGAGTTTGGCGGTAAGGTCCGTATGGACATCATGCGTTACCACCCAGAAGACGAACTAAAACAAGCACAAATGGTTTACCTAGAAGACCCGTTTGGCAACCTGTTCGAATTCTACTCGCACACATACGAAGACACTTACGCGACTGACTACGAGTAATAGTGTTATCTACCTGTCATAAGGTAGAAAACCGAAACACCCCCTAAAGAGGATTGGTAGAGATACCAATCCTTTTTTTGTGTCTGCGATATTGAGTGGAAGGTTACGGATAAACCTGGTCAAAGGAGTGCTTTGTGCTCTTCGTTGCACTAAAACAAGCCGACAGTGTTGCTCTATAGTGCAGCACTGGCTAAAGATGAAACTTAACTGATTGATAAGTATGATGTTAAACCATTGGCATATATGTTGCTCTATTGTCTTTATGTAAATTGTATACAATAAAAAATACATAAAGGAAGTCACATGGAACAGAACAGTGAATTGATCTACGGATTAGACGATCGACCATCAGTCAGAGCTGCCAGTTACGCAGCGTTGCAGCATGTATTAGCCAGTTTCGTTGGTATTATCACGCCCACACTCATTATTGGCGGTGTGCTTGGGTTGGGTGAGCACATTCCTTATCTGATCAGCATGGCACTCATGGTGTCTGGGGTCGGTACCTTCATTCAAGCGAGAAAAATAGGGCCAGTTGGCGCAGGGATGATCTGTGTCCAAGGAACCAGCTTTGCGTTCTTGGGATCTGTATTAGGTGCAGGTTTTCTGGTTAAAGCGAATGGAGGTGGGCCAGATGAAATGCTGGCGACCATTTTTGGCGTTTGTTTCTTCGGTGCGTTTGTCGAAATTGTCCTATCGCGTTTTATCGAAAAGTTGAAAGTGGTGATCACCCCAGTTGTAACCGGAATCGTTATCACCACGATTGGTATCTCTTTGATTAAAGTTGGCGTCACAGATATTGCTGGTGGCGTTGGCGCAGAAGATTTTGGCTCTGGAAGCAATCTGATGTTGGGTGCCATCGTCCTCGGAACCATAGTCGCGCTTAACCTGAGCAACAATAATATGGTTAGGTTGTCGTCGATTTTAGTTGGGTTGGTAGTTGGCTGGGGCGTTGCCATTTTGATGGGCAAAGCGTCTATGGTTTCTTTTGCTTCTCAACCGCTATTGAGTATTCCTGTCCCATTTAAATATGGCTTCGCTTTTGATTGGCAAGCCTTCCTGCCTATCGCTTTTATTTACTTGATTACCGTTATTGAAACCACGGGTGACCTTACCGCCAACAGTATGTTCTCAGGGCAGCCAGTTAAGGGGCCAAAATACATCAATCGACTCAAAGCTGGCGTGCTAGGTGATGGCGTGAACTCGCTTATCGCAGCAGTATTTAACACTTTTCCAAATACGACCTTCAGCCAGAACAATGGTGTGATTCATTTTACCGGAGTCGCGAGCCGCTACATTGGCTACTTCATTGCCGCGATTCTTTTTCTGTTAGGGTTATTTCCCATCTTAGGTGCGGTTTTAATGACGATTCCAAAGCCAGTATTGGGCGGGGCGACATTAGTGATGTTCGGTACGGTTGCTGCGGCGGGCATCAAAATCATCGCCAATGAAAAACTGGATCGCCGCAGAATTATGACGACTGCCATCTCACTAGGCTTAGGGCTTGGGGTGATGCTAGTGCCGGATTTATTGAAAGAAGCGCCCAAGCTAGTGCAAAGCATATTTGGCTCACCTGTAACCATGTCTGGTATTGCCGCGCTTGTGATTACCGGGTTGATGTCTTTGGTGCCTGAAACAAAAGCCAAGCAGATTTCGAACGTCGTACAGACCAGTAAAGCGTAACGGGCTTCTTCGTGCTGAACTAAGGATGTTTAACTAGAGCCACATGACATATGTGGCTCTGAACTTTAACTTATTGTGTGACGTGTTGGCATCTCACTTAACTTGGTAAATAACATAAAATTATCATTAATATAAATTATGATAATTTCAGTTAATCGTCGTATCTCCATATACTCTCTCCATCGAAACGAAACACCGAAGCGAGTCTTCGAAAAATACAGAATTAAAGAGAATTTGGAGAAAGTTATGAAAATGAATCACGTAGGCATCATGGTTGGCGACATGGACAAAGCAGTCGAGTTTTACACAAAAGCGCTAGGTCTAAGAGTCGTAATGAACAACACTAAAGTGATGGAAGAGCGCGAATCAGCAATCGGCCGCATGTGTATTGCAGTATTTGGTGAAGGCTTTAAAGGTTTCAACATTGCTCACCTAGTAACATCTGATGGCATCGGTGTTGAGCTGTTCGAAATGAAAGAGCGTCAAGAGCGTCACGAAGTTGATTTCTCTCGCTTAGGTATCTTCCACTTCTGTCTGCAACTTCCAAAAGAGCAGTTTCATTCAGCGATTAAGCGTGTTGAAGAGTTTGGCGGTAAGGTTCGTATGGACATCATGCGTTACCACCCAGAAGACGAACTAAAACAAGCACAAATGGTTTACCTAGAAGACCCGTTTGGCAACCTGTTCGAATTCTACTCGCACACATACGAAGACACGTACGCGACTGACTACGAGTAATCGCGTTATCTACTTGTCATAAGGTAGAAAAACCGAAACATCCCCTAAAGAGGATTGGTAGAGATACCAATCCTTTTTTTGTTTGTGTGCTTTTTAAGTGCTCCATCATATGGTGCGGTTAATAAAGCAACAGCTTTAAGACATTGTTAAAGTTGACGTTTTGAAGATAAAACCTTTCATGAATATGACTGAAGCGAGCGTGCTTCATGAAAACATTGCGCAATCACACTGGTGATAGCCCTCGCTGAGAACTCACAATACTCAGTTCAATACTGCCGAACCGCACTACAATGAAAATAGATAAACATTACATGAAGAAGATCTACTGAAATAGCATGAAAAAACTAAACCTTATCTTTGCCGCTTTTCTTATTACTTTGCTTGCCGGATGCTCGTCACATGCGGCCGTCGATACTTCAAAAACAAAGGGCTATGCCAATTCACATGCGCTTGTGGGAGTGGCTTCTTGGTATGGCGATAAGTTCCATGGAAGGCTCACAGCAAGCGGTGAGACGTATAGTATGAATGCGAATACTGCGGCTCATAAAACCTTGCCATTCGGCACTATCGTGAGGGTGACCAATACAACTAATAACAAGTCTGTTGATGTGAAAATTAATGATCGAGGCCCTTATGTAAAAGGCCGAGTGATTGACCTTTCCCACAAAGCATTTTCTCAAATTGGTGACGTTAAGAAAGGCGTAGTAAAAGTCAAAATTGAGATCATTGATGACAGTAACACCTTTCGATACAAGCACTAGAATCCCCTCATAACCTTCCCTTGGTTGACATCTACGATCCCTTACCAGCAACGGGAAGGGGAGGAAAAAAACCTCGATCTCGATGATTGAATAGCATATTTATGCTTACTCGATAAGGCTGCTTTTGCAGCCTTTTTTGTGCCTTTCGATAATCCATTTTTAATAAGATTATCTTATTTTCAGTATGTGGGTTGATGATGTTATGTGGTCAATAAATCAGTGTCTTAGCTTTCTTATCATTAGGGTTCATTGAAATTCATTGTGAAATAATGAAAAGCTAACCTAATCCAAGTTGAGCTTTGGTGTGATTAACAGTGAAAGCCTAAGGGCAATTACATTTAGTTACTTACTGAAGTAAAACTGAAATATTAGTTACACGGTTCTGAAATTTTTGGTGTTTAGCTTATGGGCTTCTATATCGCATTTAAATAAGGAAATACCCGTGAAGCTAACCCCTGTCGTTGCAGCCGTAATTATGTCTTTCAGTTCAGCAAGTTTTGCTTTTAGCTTGCAACAATCTGCCAATGAAAACAGTGAAGATCTCGTATGGACAGGGCACCTAAGCCCAGACAGCGACACGGTAATGTCTGCGATGCTCGCGGCTCATATTTATGGTGGTACGGCGACAGTGCCTGAGCCGATTAATCCTGAATCGACGTTTATCTTGAACTACTGTAATGCAGAATCTCCACGTGTAGAGACAGATTACTCTTCATACCGAGTGGGGCTGGTTGACTTCAACCAAGTGACTCAATTAGCACCAACTATTGATCAAGCATCCATTGTGGCAGTGGTCGATCATCATGCGATTGGTGGCTCTCCAATTAACACCCCGCAGATTGTCGAGATGGATATCCGAGGTTGGGGTTCAGCTGCAACTATACTGGCTGACAATGCTGAAAAGCTCGATGTGACATTACCTAAACACCTCGCTTGTGTTGGCTTGGGTGCGATTCTTTCTGACACAGTGGTATTCCAATCAACAACTACAACAGATCATGATCGTGAATACGCAGAGAAGCTGGCGAAGGTTGCAGGCATTTCAGATATCGAAGACTTCGGTCAACAGATGTTGGTTGCTAAGTCAGATCTTAGCCACCTTTCATCTGAAACCATTCTGACGCTGGATTACAAAAACTTTAAGTACGGTGGCAAACAGGTGGGTATCGGTGTTGCTGAAACACTAATGGCTCAACAACTGATTGACCGTAAAGACGATCTTCTAGCAGCAATGAAGACTTACAAAAAAGAGAACGGGCTAGACCATCTGTTCTTTTCAATCACAGATACCAAGAACAAAGAAGCGAACTTATTGTGGGTGGATGAAAGCGACTATCAAGTCATCAAATCGGCTTTCAACGCTGAACCAACAAGTGACATGCTGACTTTGGAAGGTGTCACTTCACGTAAGCGCCAGATTGGCCCTGCGGTTCAAAAGGCAATTGAGAGCTTGTAAGTAGAAAGAGAGTTTGGAGGGGATTGGTAGAAATACCAATCCCTTTTTTAATTATTGGGCGTCTAAATGGGATTTGGACAAAAGCTTGTCAGCGACTTTGCTAAATTAGTAAGCCATCAATAACTACAGGTATAGCAAGTTTACTTTTGAAGAGCTAGTGCGATGAGTAACATCGCACCAGAAAAAGTATTGGCTGGGTGCAGACTAAGTGAACTTACGTTAAATCGACTACACATTGGCTTAATTTTTAACACCTCAATGATTAAAGAAAGGGTGGGGACATTGTGATGAAAAGTAGATCTATAAGGCCGACTACAGCAACCCAAACCAGTTTTTAGGTATTCATTCGGTTTTTCTGCAGCAACCACTTATGTTCTATTACTTCAGCCTCAGCGTTTTATTGCGATGGTTCCAGTTTCAATCACGCAAGATTCCTTCGAAACCATGACTTTTACAGAATGTCTTTCTGAAGAGAATAGTGTTTTAGCCGAAGTATTTGGTCGCCCAAGTGCAGGTGCATGCTCTTGCTTTTGATAATGAATTTCCCAATGACGGGCTTGAATGTTGTAGCGCATAAACGCAAAGCCATTCACACTCTTGATGGTGGTGTTCCCTTTTTGGTAGAAGCCGTAGTCGCGAAAACTCATGTAATTGATTAATCCGTTGCGATGGTCTTTCACGTCATTGTATTGCTGATCTTCTTTGCTGCCTTCCACGTGATACACCCTGATTAGATCATCACTCCAATCATCAACAACGAAAGAGCAACCGCTGAAGTTTGGTGTGAAAACATACAAATGATCGCGATGAGGATCAGGGTGTTTAGGTATATCGAGATATTTGCCTTGCGCGACCCAGTAGGCCATCTGTGATGTTTTTTTATCGGGTTGTTGACCCGCGAATGTATCAATGACTTCAATAGTGCCTACTGTTCCATGAGCGTGTTTGTATTGCATGCCACTGAAAACAAGCTCACCACTTTCTTCTACTTCTCTCTTAGTCGCAGGGCTGAGAGATATCATCTGATGAGCAACGATCTCTGCGCTGACACATTGGTTATTAAAGCTAGAACCTAGCAGGTCTGACGGCAACATACGTGTTCCGGTCGCCTCGATCAGTTCCTTTCTTGATGCTGGCATCGGTGAAAGAATTGCATCAGGAAACTCACGATCTTCGCCCACGTGAATATGGTTTTCCTGTTCTGTCGTGGCTTCCGTGGCATTGGTTTCCTGTTTTTCTCGGCTACGACCATCAATAGTTTTATTTTTGTTCCAACCATCTGCTGGGTCATAAGCTTGTTGGGCAGCTTCGCGTTCAGCAAGAACACGCTCTCTATTTTCAGCCCATCGTTTCTCATCGCTCGCGGTATATCTCAGCTCTTCCTGACGTTCTCGATGTTGACGTACTGCACGTTCTGTTGTGGTTTCTTGTCTTTCTTCTAGAGCTACAGGAGCGGATTCATATCTCATGGGAGTCGACTTCACTGATAAATAAAAAGGATAATAACAATATTTTCAGTGGTTTATTATCCTCAACAAGAGGATCTTATGATTTAACCAATTAAATAGGCAACCTGACAGGTCAAATAATCATAATGAAGGCCAAATCGTTTTGAGTTGCATTATATTGGATAACTTTTTGTAGAGTAAAATGAACGACACAGATCTTGTAGAGTATTTGGTCTAGCTGAGTTTGGGGCATTTTCGAGCTAGGAAGTGCCACGGATAAAAAATCTACCTGAGAAGCTTTTGGACAAAAGTGTGTCAACGGTTTTGCTAAATTAGCAAATTACGGATTAGTCTACGTACTGCAAATTGCTTTTCTAGCTCTATGCGTTTATAGTCTTCACCAGTTTGAGGGAGTAGCTATTTTGCTTTGCTAGCATTGCAAAAGGTTGTGTCAACATATTTGACCAGACGTCATGGTGCAACCAGTAGTTTTTAGTACCTACCCAGCGAGACTCGAACAACTTACACACTTTATGCGAGGGCTAAGTGTGGGGTTGTTCGTGTTTGTTATAAGCCCTCTGAATACTTATTCTATGACTGTTTTTTTACTCCCATCGTTAGCGTTATCAATCGGCTTAGTTTTAGTGGCATTCAGTGCAGATCGGCTTATTTCTGCATCTGCAACCTATGCCAAGCATTGCAACATATCATTGATTTTTATAGGTATGACTGTTGTTGCGTTTGGAACATCGGCCCCCGAATTACTCGTATCCGCCGTTGCTGCTTTAAATAATGCAGGAGAGTTGGCTGTAGGCAATGGTATTGGTTCTAATATTATTAATATTGGTCTTGTGCTTTCCATTGCTGTGTTAATGGCTCCCATCCAAGCTAACAAGCGCTTTATCAAAAAAGAGTTTCCGATATTGGCAGGATCAATGCTGATCTGTAGCGCACTGATGTCCACAGGAAAGCTAAATATTACAGACGGTCTATTATTGGTGATTTTTCTAGCCGTATACTGTTTCTATTTAGCTAAGTCCGTAAGACAAGGTGAGGTTTCTGAAGATGATCTCGAGTTCTTGCCATTAACTAAAAAACGAGCCGGGTGGGAAAGTTTAGTGATGTTGTTACTGCTGTTAACCTCATCGCGGTTAATGGTCTGGGGAGCGGTTAACTTGGCTCAACTAGCTGGTTTGAGCGAGCTTACCATTGGATTGACTATAATTGCATTTGGGACAAGCTTACCCGAACTGGCGGCTGCGATTGCTGGAGTGCGCAGAGGAATGTACGACATTGTATTTGCCACTGTAATAGGCTCGAATATTTTCAATTTATTGGGAGTAATCGCTATACCTTCGATAGTAGGTCAAGAGTTGATCATTCCAGAGCAAGTCGTAAGCCGAGATATTCCTTACATGATTATTTTAACAGGGGTATTAGGTGTAATGCTTGCTGTTCCCTTGCTTAAATCACAATCATCGAGTAACAAACAAGCCACTTACACTCTTCATCGTTGGGGAGGTACTTTGCCATTAATGATATTTATAGCTTACCTAACAAAAGTAGCTAATTCGGCATTTTAGGACCTCGAAGAACATAGTTTCGAATTCTGTTAACTAACATCCGAAAGACAACATTCACCTTTATATCCTCCCCAACAGTTAATGCTGTTGGGAGATAATCTTACTATTTCTGCCAACATGTTTAGGTTCAATACCCAGAGTGTTTATCCGTTTCTAACATTAGAAAATTTTGGATAATCTCAGCAGACTCGCTTAACGAAGAGCAATTACTCTAAGTGAGAATGGGGCAAATCCGTGTTAGTCCTACTAAAAATCCCCTCCTAGCCTCCCCTTAATCAGTATCTACAATCCATTGTGGTTCGTAGAAAGGGGAGGAACTGAATACAGATCGTTACATGTGCAGTTACACATTCAGCGCTAAAGAAGGTTCTCCCCCTCGGTCGTCAATCTAGAGGGGGGATAAACTTAATTGGAGGGGGAGTTAGAGGGGGTGGGTGTTCGAAATCAGCCCGAACGCACAGGATATCAATGCTCTCAATTCAGAAAAACATTACGCTTCACCCAAAAGATTGGAATGCCTAAGCGTTCCAATTTTAATATCTGATTGACCTACGCCGCCTAGTGCACCGAATCATAAATCAATGTGCTTCTTCAGCTCTTAACCAAAACTCGGACAGGTCTTCAAAAAGGTCATCGTTATCTAAGATGCTCAAATGGGTTTCGTTGTAGCCGAGGATTTGTGACGCGTGGAGTTGGGCTGGGCGCGACAATTGGCTTGATAAATTGATCACACCATCGTTGCTGTTGGTATTAAATAGGTCGCCCGAGTTATAACCAAAGGCTAAAAAGTGGGGAATGTGAATCTTACTGCTGTCAATTAATAAGTCAGCGATAAATTTCCCGTCTGGATTTAAATCAACCCATGCCGGCATTACTACGGGAGAGTACTTAGCAGACTCGACACCACCAAACGGCGAAGATATGGTGGCTACGCTGCTTACAAAATCGCATAGCTGCCCAATACGGCACTGGCGAAGACTGTTGGTGGCGACAAGCCCGCCCATACTATGTGCCACAACATGTAATTGTTGGATTTTGTATTCCGTTAACACCGTGTGCATGAGGTTATTCAGGCCTTTGGAGTTCAAAGCCAGAGACAAGCCTGAAGGATAGTTAAAGACCCAGATCTGATATTTAGATTGGTCGACTTTTTCAATCAGTGGGGCAAAATCTAACGCAGTGGCGTTGATGCCATGCACAAACAAGATCGGGATTTTGTTTGGGTCGAACTCTGACAGAAAGTAGAGCCCAGCGTTATCTTCGAGCAAAAAGGTCAGCGGCTGCCACATGCCGAGTTTGCCATTTTTTCTGTCAAAAGGTGGAGCTTCCAAGCTCACGACTGTGCCTATGTCGATCAAATCCAATTCGATTTTTAACAGTGAAGATAGTGAACGATCAACAAACGCTCTTGGGGCTTCACTCTCATTAACCGTTAGTGAGACTTCTATTGTTGATCTGTCTTGGTGATCACGTAGGTTGATTACACTGAAAGCTTCATCGGCTTGTAGGGTAAGGTCTTGATTCTTATCTTCAAAGATAAGTAGGTAGTGGTTGTTATTCGATACATGTAAGTGAATACTGTCACTGTCTATGATGCCATCGTAGCCATCAACCTCGCCTTTGTTAATGTCTTTGATTTGTTCAATCACCACGGCAGAACCGGAGGCATGTTGATTCAAGGTAACCATGTATTGATTGGTTATGGAGTCGATGGCTTGTATCTCATTAGATAGATTTCTAAAGTTACCGCACCCTGACAGCAGTGAACTGAGTAATAGCACTGTGCTGATTAAGCGTGCAGCAAGTAATAGCTTCATTCTAATTTCATCCTTATCCCACCCCGATTTATCCATAAATCAATAACCTGAGTTTAATAGTAGCAATAAAACAGCGCTTAATAAAAAGGCAAGCAAACGACTATAAAGTTCGCTTGCTTGCCTGAGAGGTTTCATTACTTAGTGAGTATATTGAACACTAAAGCGTGTTTTTATATACCTTGCCGTCTTTCATGATCAGTTTTTGTGTCTCTGTGTTTGCCACACAAGCAACACTGTCCAGTGGGTTGCCATCGATGATCAATAGGTCGGCATACGCGCCTTCAACCACTTGACCAAGTTTGCCTTCTTGGTACGGGTGTTGATAAGTCGACATCTCGAACAAACGTCCACAGTTTGATGTCGCCATGCGAAGCGCGGTGATGGTATCGAATACTTGCTCAATCGCACCAAGTTCATTTAATTGTGTCGCATGAACGTTGGTTTCGCCCACACAGTCAGTACCAAAAGCAATGTTCTGAATGTCGTATTTCTTAATCAGTTCTGCCGATTTGAACATGGCTTTACCTACACGTTCTGTCTTGCGGTATGTCTCCTCATTCGGCAGCGGGATCTTACGCTCTGCAATCAATGAAGAGGTAAAGTAAGAAGGAATCACCCAAATGCCTTTCTCTTTAATTATCTCGGCAATGTCGTCGTCCATGATGGTGGCGTGTTCGAAAGACATCACGCCCGCTTCAGCGGCTCGGCGCAGCGACATAAGTGCCGTAATCTGAAGCGGCATCAACCGCAGCTTTCATCTCTTCAGATGTGAACTGCAATGTGTCTAGCGGATCAAACGTTGAAGATGCGCCACCACCCGCCATGATCTTGATTTGGGATGCGCCCATAAATAGCTGTTCGCGAACCGCTTTTAAGACTTCTGAACGACCATCTGCCACTTTCATTGCGCCAAGCTTCCTCATAGGTGAGTCTTCATGGCCGTTTGCTAAACGCTCTTGTGCTTGGTTTTGACGGTAATCGGAGTGACCACAGGTTTGTGAGATAGCTGCCATTGAAGGCAGAATACGTGGGCCAGTGGCATAGCCGTTGTCGATACTGGTTTTTAAGGCCAAGCGTGTTACCTGCTACATCACGAATGGTGGTAAAGCCACGCATTAACATCTCTTCAGAAATCTTTGCTGAGCGAATCGCCACTTCTTCACGCGTCATGGTATCAATGACATTGAATGGTGCAGATAAAGTGATATGAACGTGCGCATCAATCAGGCCTGACATGACCGTGCCACCTTGAGCATCAATCGTTTCATCGGCAATCGTTGGGTCAATCTCTCCAATCTGAGTGATCAAGTTATCTTCGATGAGGATCGATACGTTCTCGATTAAGTTGCTCTCAACACCGTTAAATACGTTCGCGTTAGTGATTAGCTTTTTCATAGTCTGCACCTTTTGGAAATGAGTGTGTGTTGCTGATGGAGTCATCTTATGGGGCGCAGCATTTAATGAATGGCCATTTGGTGACAGTGATGAATTGGGTGTGTTTTTGCGATTGCTATAAGAAAGGCAAGGGGGATTTCTGTCGAATTATTAATTTGAGGAATGAATGTTGGCGATGTCATGAAATGGTAAGTTTTGCTTTGATTCGAACGCTAAGATGTATTTCAAATCAAGGCGACTTATCAAATTAGATTAGAGAGAGACAGAATGACTAAATCAGACAAAGTTTACGGATTCAACACACCACAACGTCTATTCGTAGGTTACACATTAGCCGTGCTGGTGGACTTGGTCGTACTTAACTTCTTCGATGAGTACTGGGACTTTGTGAACATTGAGTCTTTCACGATCTCTTTGATTGCAGCGTTGTTGTTGCAGCTATTACTGAAGCTCTCTATTGGTTTAGAACATAAAATTGCTGAGCACTTCAAAAGCAAGCCAGGCACAGCACCTAAGGTGTATCGAGCGCTGTCGACATACATTATTCTTGTTGGCTCAAAATTCGTCATGCTAGAAGCGATAAACCTTATGTTCGGTGACAAGGTGAGCTTCACAGGCCCTTGGGGCGGTGTGGTAGCGTTCTTCGCTGTGGTATTTACGATTCTGGTTGCTGAAGTGATTGTATCGAAGATCTACTTTGCTCTGGATGAAAAGCAAGATTCAAATGTGAACGCGCTTAAAGACACCAACGCGTAACACAACATAAAATACAGATGTGAATAACAGACGAGCCAGCTGATTAAGCTGGCTCGTTTTCGTTTTCGTTTTCGTTTTCGTTTGAGTTGCGATAACCAATTCGATGCGCTTGTTGGTTCTATTTTTCGTAAACCACATCCCCGCGCAACACCGTTATCAACACCTGAGTCTTGGCTATTTGTCTTGCCGATATGGTCGTGATGTCTCGGTCGAGAATGGCGAAGTCCGCTGATTTTCCTACCTCAATAGATCCAGTGATGTCGTCGATGCCCAAGCTAGAAGCGGCATTAATCGTGTAAGCGTCGATAGCCGTGTAGATATCAGTTAGGCCTGTTTTACCCATGATTAAGCTGTTCGCGATGCCAACCAATGGGTTGATGTCGTGTACGTTCCAGTCACTGCTTAAGGTGATATTGGCATCAGTCTTAAGTATCGCGTCTAAGTTCATCATGGCTTTGGCACGGCGAGCACCAAGGAAAGCTTCGGCCCATTGGTGTTGATGCCTTGCAACGTAATCAGAGCCAACTTGGAAATCTGCAGTTACATCTAACTGGCGAAAGCGTGGCACATCTTCATCATTGATTAATTCGACATGGGTTAGGGTGTAGGGTTTGGATGAACCTTGTTTGCGAATACTTTCTATCGCATCAAGAGATTCACGAACCGCTCCATCACCAATCGCATGAATGTGGGCGCTAAAGCCGATTTTCTCGAGCGCAGTTAACCATTCTTTCATTTGTTCTGGCGGAATATAGTTCAAGCCATTAGGAGACTGGGGTAGATAAGTATCTAAGTAGGGCGCGAGTGTTTTGGCGGTGCCATTGATAAAGATGCCATCACTGTACATTTTCACCTGATCGACAAGTAACAGATGGCTTTTATCGTCGGAATGCATTTTCTCAAAGACTTCTAATTGAGAAGACATCACCATCGATGGGTACACCCAAGGGCGTAGCGATACTCGCGCCGTTAAGTCTTGATTTTGCTCGGCCTCTAGCCAAACGTCATACCAACCTCGTTTCCAATACATGCGACCGTCGCCAATGGTGGTGATGCCGTGGGTTGCCGCTTCCTCAAGCCCGAACATTAAGCCTTGGTAGCTTTGCTCAAACAGTTCACTTTGGCTATTCCAAGCCATCTCCATCACTTGATCGCCAGCATTGTCTAGCAAGATGCCATTGAGCTTGCTGCTGTCTTGGTCTTTTAAATAAACACCGCCTTGTGGGTCTGGAGATTGTTGGCTGATTCGAGCGATTTTTAGTGCTTTTGAGTTGACCCACATCGAGTGTGAAGTCTGCTCCATAAGCACCACGGGGCGATTAGGGAAGACACTGTCGATGATCTCTAGTGGCGTGTAGTCAGAGTCGCTATCGAGCGTCGCTTCCAAAGAAAAACCATAGCCTATAAGCCAACCTCTGCCATCGGTATCAGCATTGATCTTACACGCTTCTAAGTAGGGGATTTGCTCTTCTAACGTTGCTTCAGAGTCGAGTTCACAATTGCCACCCAGCTCTGAGGCGGCTTCAAACACATGGTTATGGTTATCAATAAATCCCGGAAGGACAAAGGCATTGTCTAAATCAATGACATCAGTGCTTTGCCCTTGAAAAGTTTGCGCCTGTGATTGGTTACCAATGAAGATGATCTTGCCTTTGTGGGTAACGATCGAGTCCGACTCACGATGCCCGTATATATCAGCATTGATAAAGATCTGGTCAGCACTTTGGTTATGAACAGATGTTTGCGCTTGAACTGGTGTTTGTGTTTGAACAATAGTGTTGGCTTGTGCAAGCACCGGCGCTACGGCCGATAAGCTTGTGAGTAATGCTATCCATGCAGTACGTGGCAGAGTGAGCTTGTTATTCATTATTATGTCTTCCATGTTCCACGGTTTAGTAAGTATAGAAAGCGAGTGGCGAGAATCATATCGTGAATTTTTAATAATAAAGTGTCCTTGGTTGCTCTCTTGTTTGAATGTAATTCCAGTGCCTTTTGAGGTGGTTGTGGGAATACAGCTCGTCAATAAAGGATTGCGAATCCATTCGCAGACTAAACAATTCACATAAGGTTCTGAATAAATTACAGTTAAGTGAGCTATAAAAATGGATTTAACGTATTACCAAGGATGTAAGTTTATGTTTTCAAGAGACTTACTCGCATTACTAATAAAAACAAGTCGAGGTTAGGATGAAAAAAATATTATTGCTGCTTAGCGTGATCTTATTGGGTGGTTGTGTTGGCATGCCCGAAACGGTAAAGCCTGTTCAACAGTTTGAGTTGGAACGATACCTAGGGAAATGGTACGAAGTGGCTCGTTTGGATCACTCGTTTGAGCGTGGCTTAGACAACATCAGCGCTGAATACAGCCTTCGTGATGATGGCGGCGTGAAGGTGATTAACCGTGGTTATTCGGCGGAAGAAGGTGAGTGGAACGAAGCGGAAGGAAAAGCGTACTTCGTTGAGGGCTCTGAACAAGGCTATTTGAAAGTGTCTTTCTTTGGCCCTTTCTACGGCGCTTATGTCGTGTTTGAATTAGACAAAGAGGGCTACCAATACGCGTTTGTTTCTGGGCCCGACACTGATTACTTATGGCTACTCGCAAGAACGCCTGAAGTCGCACCAGAAGTGATGGAGAAGTTTAAAGCCATGTCGAAAGAGCGTGGCTTCAATACCGATGAGCTGATCGTTGTGGAACATACCCAATAAACCGATCGCTGTTATTGCTGAGAGTGACTGATGATTGATAAGGCACAGAGGATGAATTTCTCTGTGCCTTTTTTATTCAAAGATAGAGCTACAATTAACGAGGCTGGTTGCCGTTCAAGAATAGCGCGACACATTCGCGAGTGTAGTGAAGTCTTTCTTCTTCAGATTCTCCGCTATCGTGTCCGAAGAATCCCCAATACGCCGATTTGCCGTGAAACATCAGCAACAGTTGGCGTGCTGCAATGACTGGCGAGCTTGATGTCGACAGTGTGAGATCACCAGAGTCTATTTTCGACTGCAAATAATCAGCAAGTAACTTGGTGGTTTTCTGAGGCCCAGTTTCTAAATAGATAGAGGCGATCTCTGGATGCGTATTCGCTTGGCTAATGGCATTTTGAAAGGTTTGTCTAGATTGTTCATCAAGTAATAAATCCTGAAACTTCACACCAAATTTCACCAACTCATCACCCACCGCAGCATCCATATCAAAGGCAGCAGGACTGAGTTCTCGCTCCGCACACTTGGTTTGCATGCAGGTTTCGAAAAGTTCGTCTTTGTTTTTAAAGTGAGAGTAGACCGTTTGCTTAGAAACGTTCGCTGCTTTGGCTATCTGGTCCATATTGATCTTGAAGCCATGTTCAGAGAAAAGTTGGCTGGCTGCGGTTAAGATCTGCGATCTCTTCTGTTCACTCTTGATGATTTTTGTCACGTGCTTGCTTCTCGTTACTTGGTGTTGGGTCGTTACCTAGCTTGTCTCTTTGCTTAGTGCCTATTGATACTCCGCTATAGGTGTCTCATTTGGCGCTAAGCATTATGCTTTTTGTGATGGTTTTATCAAACACTAACCATGAAACTTATTTTTAACATAATCAAACTAGACAGTCTAGTTTGGTTTGGTTAGTCTAAAAAAAGAACATAATTGAGTACCGCATAGGAACAGGAAGTATGTATAAATTGATGAAGGGAAGCGCAGTAGCAGTGGCGTTGTCGACTCTTCTTGTCGGGTGTGGTGAAAATACACAAGCCGAGACAGCATCCGATGCAGATAATGCTGCAGTGGAATCGAGTAGTGCAGCGTCGACAGTCTTAACAGTAGAAACTGTCGCTTTGGAACGCTCTCCATCGTATGCGGTACAGCGTGAATATGTCGGTGTGGTAAAGGCCGGGCAGCAGGCGAATTTGGGTTTTGAATTGGCGGGTAAGGTCAATGAGATTCTGGTGGATGTCGGTGACACAGTCACAACGGGTCAGCCATTGATCCGATTGGATACTCAACTTTTGGAAACCGAGTCTAGCCAACTGAAAGCGCAGGCTGAAGAAGTCAAAGCTCAATTGAGTTTGGTGGCAGCGAACCTTAAACGTCAACGTTCATTGAAAGCGAAAGGCTTCAGTGCCGAAGCGGAGATTGATTCTCTCACCAGTGAGCAACGCGTATTGCAGGCGAACTTGTTGCGCATCGATGCATCGGTAAAAGGCAATGAACTGAAATTGGTGAAGTCGACAGTGCTTGCGCCTTATTCTGGAACCATCGCGACGCGCTTTGTTTCGCTCGGAGATGTGGTGAATGTGGGTAATCCAACTCTTACACTGCTCGCTTCTGAGGGCAAAGAGGCCTTCATCGGTATTCCTGCTCACCAAATGAAAAAGGTTACTTCACTTTCTTCGCCTAACATCCGAGTTGGGAGAACAGATTATGCCGTGGAGCTATTGAATCCCGGCGCAATGGTCGACACCCAATCTCGCAGTGTTGGTTTGCGTTACCTATTCCCTGAACAATCATCGGTATTGGAAGGGCAACTTGCCTACCTTAAATTTGATGAGCAGATTGACGACCAAGGCTACTGGGTGCCATTAACGGGTTTGATTGACGGCCTACGCGGTGTGTGGAACATCTTTGTGATTGGTGAAGACAACAAAGTTGAGCGCCGAAGTGTTCAAGTGTTGTTTGCTAACAATCAACAAGCGTACGTAAGTGGGGCGATTGAAGACGGTGAACAAGTGATTGCCAGTGGTTTACATCGTTTAGTTCCCGGACAAACCGTGAAGCCAGCAAGCGTTACTGCTGAATAGGGAATAGCATGAAAATCATAGAGACTATTTCCAACACTCGGCTGCTTATCTTAATGACCGCACTGCTGATGGTGAGTGGTATTTCTGCGTTCATGACGTTGCCACGTGCAGAAGATCCGGTGATCATCAACCGTTACGCGAACATTACTACCAGTTTCCCCGGCGCCAGTGCCGAGCGTGTTGAAACCTTGGTAACAGAAGTTATCGAGAACAAGCTGCGAGAGCTGAGTGAAGTTAAGTTAGTGAGCTCAACCTCAAGGCCGGGCGTGTCTATTGTCACCTTAGAATTGAATGACACCATCACCGAGCCTGAGCCGGTTTGGTCTCAAGCTCGCGACAAGCTATCTGACATCGAATCCATTTTGCCTGCGGGCTCTCATTCTCCCGATCTCGACAGTGACCACACCTATGCTTTCACAACCATCGCATCTCTAACCTGGTCTGGTTCAGGCGAGCCTGACCGATTAACACTCGGGCGTTATGCCAAAGAACTCGCTAAGCGACTAAGAACTTTGTCGGGTACCGAGTTCGTTGATGAATATGGGATGCCACAAGAAGAGATTCAAATCAGTTTGCGTACGGCCGATGCCGCTGCTCTAGGGCGCTCAAGTGCCAATATTGCTGAGTCGCTAGAAGGGGCGGACGCCAAAAACTCTGCCGGTGAATTGGTCAGTGCTTATTCTCGCTTTGGCTTAGAGATTAAGTCTGAGCTTGATTCCATTGAACGTATTAAACAGGTGCTAATAGCCACCGACAGCAACGGTCACATCATCCGCATGGAAGACATTGCTTCTGTGAAACGTGGTGAGAAAACCCCACAAGACCAGATTGCCATTATTGATGGTGAGCCGGGTGTGATTGTCGCGGCAAGAATGCATCCTGATCTGCGAGTTGATAATTGGACGTCGCGAGCTAATGCTCTGATTGGTAAATTTGAGCAAGAGTTACCAAGTAACGTTAAGGTGACCGTGCTCTTTAATCAGCAAGGTTATACCGAAACTCGCTTAGACGATTTAGGCAAAAGCTTGATGATCGGTTTCGGTCTGATTTTGATTGTGCTGTTTGTCACTTTAGGCGTGCGTGCCGCGATCTTAGTCGCCATTTCTCTGCCGTTAACCTCATTATTGACCTTGTCGATCATGAAAATGACCGGTGTACCGATTAACCAAATGTCGGTGACAGGCCTAATTGTGGCGCTCGGGATCATGGTTGATAACGCGGTGGTGATGGTCGATACCATTCAAGCTTATCGTTTGAAAGGGCAACAACGAGCAGAAGCGACCATGAATGCATTGAAGCATTTATGGGTGCCGTTATTAGGCTCAACTTTAACTACCGTGTTGGCGTTTGCCCCGATTATCTTGATGCCGGGTGCATCGGGTGAGTTCGTCGGTGGTATTGCGATTACCGTTTCTTTCTCATTGATCGGCTCTTACATCATCTCGCACACCTTAATCGCAGGCTTAGCGACTAAGCTACTGCCGAAACAACTCAGTGATGTCGACAAGAAAGGACAGTACCATTGGTACATGACCGGCTTAAGAATCCCGGCTTTGACGCGCTGGTTCTCGTCTTCTGTCCGCTTTGGTGTCACGCATCCAATTATCACGATTGCTTTGGTGTTGTTGGTTCCGTTTACCGGTTACTGGAGTATGTCTCAGCTGACTGAGCAATTCTTCCCGCCATCAGACCGAGACATGTTTGAGATCCAGGTGTACATGCCGCCGCAAGCGAGCATTTATGCCACTAAAAACACCTCTGAAAAAATCGACGATATCATTCATCGTTACCCTGAAGTGGAGCGTATCGATTGGCTCGTGGGTGCAAACTTCCCATCCTTCTATTACAACCTGCAAGCAAGGCAAAATAATGCGCCATACTTCTCGCAAGCCATGGTGAAAACAGAGAACTTTGACCAAGCCAATACGCTAATTCCACAGTTGCAAAAGGTGTTGGATGAAGAGGTGCCGGAAGCACAAATCTTGGTACGTAAGCTTAACCAAGGGCCTCCATTTACCGCGCCCGTTGAACTGCGAGTGTATGGTGAAAACCTCGATACGTTGAAAGCGATTGGTGAGGATGTGCGATTGATTTTGGCGGGTGTTCCTCATGTGACGCACACAAGGGAAACCCTGCAACCAGGTACTCCGAAGGTGTGGTTGAAGGTTGATGAAGACACCGCAAAGCTGAATGGTATTTCATTGAACCAGTTCGCAGGTATGCTGCAAACTACTCTGACAGGTCGTGAAAGTGGCTCTGTGATTGAAGGCAGTGAGTCGGTACCAATCCGTGTTCGTGTGGCAGATGAGGCGCGTGAAAACTTGGTTCACTTAAGCAATATTCGTCTGCCAATCAGTTCTGATGTCTACTCAACAGGGATCAATGTTTCGACGCTGGCAGAACTGGAATTGACGACCAGTCGCGGTGCGATTACTCGTCGTAACGGGCAGCGTGTGAATACCATCGAGGGTTACATTGAAGCGGGTGTCTTACCTCAAACCGTACTTAATGAATTCCAAAAACGCTTAGCAAGCTATGAGATGCCATCGGGTTACACCATTGGTTTTGGTGGCGAATCAGCGGAGCGAGACAATTCAGTCAACAGCCTCATCTCGAATGTCGCAGTCGTGGTGGTATTGATGGTGCTGGTGGTGGTGATGTCATTCAACTCGTTCCGAATGAGTAGCATCATCTTCATGGTAGCAGGATTGGCTGGTGGGTTAGGGTTGTTGTCGGTGTGGATTTTCGGTTACCCATTTGGTTTTACGGTGATCATCGCGATGCTCGGGATTGCGGGCTTAGCGATTAACGCTGCCATTGTCATTCTGACCGAATTGAAGTTAGACAAGGAGGCTTCCTCTGGGAATGTTGATGCAGTCGTTGAGGCTGTTATGTCGTGTACTCGTCATATCAGCTCAACCACGATTACAACCGTGGGCGGCTTTATGCCACTGATCATTGCTGGTGGTGGCTTCTGGCCTCCATTTGCGGTCGCGATTGTGGGCGGTACCGTATTAACCACCCTTATCTCGTTCTACTTTGTACCTGTGGTTTATCATTTGATGACTCGAAATCAGCGAAAATCCATGACTACTCAAGCGGCATAACTGTTTTTCAATTTAACGTCTCTTCAATTTGGCTACTCTTTAATTGCCCATAATCGAGCCGTATCTGGCTCGATTATGGTGTGGTTATTCTCGATAAATTCATCCCAATTCCTACCTTTTTGTTGTGCTTTTCACCGCTATTACGCCCTCAATTAGTCAAATTATCCTTTCTGTTAGTCATTATATTCTTTCAATTCGTCACATTAGTGCATAGATGAATGCTTGATTATCTTGTTGGTGAATGAGTGGGTGTTTTGAATAATCTAACCAGTGAATACCTTGTAAATGATATGTGAATTCACAATTTTGATGGGCGTCACACTTCTATTTATTCGCTCTTTCTAATGTACCTTGAACTTGCCCTGAGCAGTGGTGACGCGCGAGTGTTTATCTACTTTTTCTAAATCCCTTGTCAGTACTGGCTCCATCTGTGTAGCACGCTATTGATGTGTGTCTTAATCGCTTACTGCTTCTTAGTTTTCGTCTTCATAAATGGAAGGTTAGTTTCCAAGTTTGTTTGGTGAGCTTTCAATTTCAACTCTTCATAATGCGCCGAATGTAACAATGTATTTCAAAGTGTAACAATTAAGTCATGTTTTCTGTGTGGTTTTAACCCAGCAGTAACGAACCTTATTGCATTGCTTTTTGAGATGCGGCGTTTCACATGCTCAACACATAAATATTCTAATGATCATGACAACCAGTACTCAGACGTTCGTTCTGAGGCTGGATAACCATCGAGAAAGTTAATGGAAGCTTCAAGATATAAACGCATTTTATCGAGGACAAATTTGTCGAAGATTGGTTTGCTGGGAACCGTTCTGATGCTCGAAGGATGTAACTCCGCATTGCTCGACCCAAAAGGTAGCGTTGGCGTTCAGGAAAAAGAGCTGATTATCACGGCTCTGTTGCTGATGTTGATTGTCGTCATCCCAGTGATTCTGATGACCATCTACTTTGCTTACCGATACCGCGAGAGCAATACCACGGAAGAGTATGCACCTGACTGGGCACACTCAACCAAGATTGAAGTGGTGGTATGGACGATTCCAATCATCATCATCGCGATTCTAGCCACCATCACTTGGCGAACAACACACGAATTAGAGCCATCAAAGCCTCTGGTGAGTGACGTTAAGCCTATGGTGATCGAAGTGGTCTCTCTGGACTGGAAATGGCTGTTCATCTATCCGGAGCAAAACATTGCGACGGTTAACTATGTTGCGTTCCCGAAAGATGTTCCGGTGACGTTTAAGCTGACTTCAGACAACATCATGAACGCATTCTTTATCCCGCGTCTTGGTTCGCAGATCTACGCGATGCCGGGAATGGTGACCAAGTTGAATTTGATTGCAAACCACGAAGGTGACTTCAAAGGCTTTGCATCGAACTACAGTGGCAAAGGGTTCTCACAGATGAAATTCACCGCATCAGCTCTGCCTGATCAAGTGGCATTTCTAAACTGGGTGGAAAAAGTGAAAGCAAGCCCTGATCGCATTGAAGATTGGGAGCAGTTCCGTTCATTGGCAGCGCCAAGTGTGGCTGAACCTGTGACTCTGTTCTCCAGTATCCCACCATTTTTATTCACTGATGTTGTGACCCAGCACCCTGGTTCAATGAACTGTTTGCCGGAAACCCAAGGATAATCGTCATGTTTGGAAGATTAACTCTAGACTCAATTCCCTACCACGAACCCATTATTTTGGTCACGTTAACCATGATCGCTCTAGTGGGCAGTTTAGTGGTGTACGCGGTAACCAAAGCCGGTAAGTGGCAATATCTTTGGAATGAATGGTTTACGTCGGTAGACCACAAAAAATTGGGCTTCATGTACATTGCTGTTGCGATGGTGATGTTAGTTCGTGGCTTTGCTGATGCGGTCATGATGCGTAGCCAGCAATTGCTTTCTGCAGCCGGTGAAACGGGCTATTTGCCGCCACATCACTACGACCAAATCTTCACGGCTCACGGCGTGATCATGATTTTCTTCGTAGCGATGCCTCTGGTTATCGGTTTGATGAACATCATCGTGCCGTTGCAAATCGGTGCTCGTGATGTTGCATTCCCTTACTTGAATAACCTGAGCTTCTGGCTGTTTGTGGTGGGTATTATCCTAACCAATATGTCACTGGGCTTAGGTGAGTTTGGCCGTACGGGTTGGTTGGCGTATCCGCCGCTTTCCGGCATTGAGGCAAGCCCGGGTGTGGGTGTCGATTATTGGATATGGGCGCTGCAAATATCCGGTGTGGGTACTACGCTAACGGGTGTGAACTTCTTTGCGACCATTTTGCGCATGCGTACTCCCTCTATGCCAATGATGAAGATGCCAGTATTCACTTGGGCATCTCTGTGTGCCAACATCCTGATCATCATCTCTTTCCCAATCCTAACGGTAACCATCGCGCTTCTGACGTTGGATAGATACATCGGCACGCACTTCTTCACCAACGACCTTGGTGGCAACGTGATGATGTATGTGAATCTGATTTGGGCATGGGGACACCCTGAGGTGTACATCCTAATCTTGCCTATCTTCGGTGTGTTCTCTGAAGTGACTGCAACCTTCTCTCGCAAAAAACTGTTTGGTTATACCTCACTGGTATGGGCGACGGTGGCTATCACTATTTTAGCGTTTGTGGTTTGGCTGCATCACTTCTTTACCATGGGTTCAGGCGCCAATGTGAATGCCTTCTTTGGCATCGCAACCATGATTATCTCTATCCCGACCGGGGTTAAGATCTTCAACTGGCTGTTCACCATGTACAAAGGTCGTATCCGTTTCACAACACCTATGTTGTGGACAGTTGGCTTCCTTATCACCTTCACCGTTGGTGGTATGACGGGCGTGTTAATGGCAGTACCGGGTGCAGACTTCATTCTGCATAACTCAGTATTCCTGATTGCGCATTTCCACAACGTAATCATCGGTGGCGTAGTGTTCGGTTGTTTCGCTGCGATTGGTTACTGGTTCCCGAAAGCGACCGGCTTCACTCTGAACGAGCTTTGGGGCAAACGCGCATTCTACTGCTGGATCATCGGCTTCTTGATGGCGTTCTTGCCGCTTTACGCTCTAGGTTTTATGGGCATGACGCGTCGTTTGAGCCAAGACATTAACCCTGAGTTCTTCCCACTATTGGCGGTTGCGGCTGCAGGTACGGGCGTGATTGCGATGGGTGTGGTGTGTCAGTTCGTTCAGATTTACGTGAGTGTTCGTGACCGCGACCAAAACCGAGATCTAACGGGTGACCCTTGGGGCGGACGTACATTCGAATGGGCGACATCGTCACCACCACCGTTCTATAACTTTGCAAAATTGCCTAAGGGCGATGAGATCGATTCGTTCTGGTATCAAAAGCAAAGTGGTGAGTTTGATCCAACTCAGGAAGAAGAATACGAACGTATTCACATGCCGAAGAACACACCGACAGGCATTTATGTGTCTGCATGGGCGTTGGCATTTGGCTTCGCAATGATCTGGTACATCTGGTGGCTAGCAGCTGCAAGCCTAGTGGGCATCGTGGTGACGTGTATTCAACACAGTTACAACGACGATGTGGACTACTACGTGGAAGTTGAAGAGATCAAAGCGATTGAAGCGGCTCGACGTGCACAACTTGAAGAAGCAAAGAAACAGTCAGTGAAAGGCGACAACTCTGGTCGTGGTAACAGCGCTGACGACGGTGACAACAACGAAAATAAAGATGATTTGGAGACGACGTATGCAAGCTAATACTCCGTCACACACTTATGATCTTGCACACTCGCATGATCATCACCACGAAGCGGCGGGCAACAAGTTGTTTGGCTTCTGGGTTTACTTGATGAGTGACTGTGTCCTGTTTGCCACGCTTTTCGCGACTTATGCCGTGCTTGAGAGTGGATCAATCGCAGGGCCGACAGGCAAGGACATCTTTGAACTGCCGTTCGTGTTTGTCGAAACCATGATGCTGCTGTTCAGTAGTATCACCTTTGGCTTTGGCATGATTGCAATGAAGCGCAAAGACGTTACCGGACTGAAGCGATGGATAAAAGTCACTTTCGTATTGGGCTTAGCCTTTATCTGTATGGAAGTGTACGAGTTTCATCACTTGATTGAAGAAGGCTATGGTCCTCAAGAGAGTGCGTTTCTTTCTGCGTTCTTTACCTTGGTTGGCACACACGGATTGCACGTAACGTTCGGTCTGATTTGGATGGCGGTGGCGTATCACCAGCTTTCAACCAAAGGCTTGAACGACAACATGTCGATGCGTTTCCAGTGCTTAAGCCTGTTCTGGCATTTCCTTGATATCGTTTGGATTTGCGTATTTACCATCGTGTACTTAATGGGGGTGATGTAATGGAACAGCATCTAGACAGCGGTGCAACGGATTATGTGAAAGGTTTTATTGCGTCACTAATTCTGACCATTATTCCGTTCTACATTGTGTGGTCACATGCGCTACCAAGCACGGAAACTTACGTGATCTTGTTCGGTTGTGCGCTGGTGCAAATCTTTGTGCACTTTAAGTACTTCTTGCATATGGAAGCGAAATCTTCCGATGGGCGTTGGAACTTGGTGTCACTGATGTTTACCGCCATTGTTGTATTGATTCTTATCGCTGGCTCGGTATGGATCATCTACAACATGAACGTCAACATGAAGTTGTAGGCTAGGGTATGCTGAAAAGATATCTGTCTATCACTAAACCGGGCATCATTTTCGGCAACCTGATTTCTGTTGCGGCGGGGTTCTTCCTCGCCGCAAAAACAGAACCAGCCAGTGCGATGTTGTTACTGACAACATTAGCGGGTGTGGGACTTGTGATTGCATCAGGTTGTGTTGTGAACAACATCTTTGATCGAGACATCGACCAGAAGATGAAGCGCACACAAAATCGAGAATTGGTTCAGGGCAACATCAATACAGACGTCGCTTTCGTCTATGCCTTGGTTTTACTGCTAGCAGGCACAGCGCTGCTGTTTCAGTTCGCTAATCCGATCTCTGCGGTCATGGTGTTGCTTGGCTATGTGTTTTACGTCTTTTTCTACACCATGTGGTACAAGCGTACATCGGTTTACGGCACTTTAGTCGGCAGTATTTCGGGCGCAGTTCCACCATTGGTGGGTTACTTGGCGGTGACGAATTACATTAGTTTGGAAGCGGTTTTGTTGTTCGCGATGTTCTGTTTATGGCAAATGCCACACTCGTACGCGATCGCGATGTTCCGCCTTCAAGATTATCGAGATGCAGGCATTCCTGTGTTACCGGTGAAAGAGGGCGTCGACAAAGCGCATCAGCACATGAAAGCCTATGTGGTAGCGTTTGGCGCAGTCTCGTTGGCGCTGTTCCTACTCGGGGAAGCAGGTTATGAATACCTAGCGGTGTCGGCAGCAGTCTGTTTTATGTGGACCAAAGTGACGTTTCGTAAGGTTGATTGCCTCAACTACCTCCAGTGGTCAAAGACCGTCTTCAAGGTCTCTCTGCTGGTGGTAATGAGCATCAGTGGTGTGCTGGGGCTGGAGTTGATTCCGTTGCCTACGCTTTTTTGACTTAAGTTTGTCGTTGAACCCTCAATGTTCTGAAGTCCGAGGGTTTGACGACCTTTTATCTGTTCCGCTTTATTTTATCTGTTCTGCTTTAAGCTATTACCCTTCAAAAATATCACCAAGCCAATCTTCAAGCTGTTCTCGTTTATCTTGTGGGCCGTTGATGATCACTAAGCCGTTTAGTATCGCGTGATCCCAAGAGATGGTGCCAGTTGCTAGCGCATCGAACACATCGAGTTCCGTAATCAGTAAGAGATCTTCCTCGGTAGGCAAAGTATCTCTGCCTGACACATCGACACCTTTCTCAAACTTCACTTGGCTGTAATGACCTTTAATTGCTTCGAATAAATTGAACTCAATTTTGCTTGGGTGGGGTTTCGCAAGCGCAGCCTTGATGGCAAAGAGTCGAAAGTGATCTGGCTTATTGAGGTTGTTGAATTCATTGTCTTGTCTGGCTGTGATTACGTTGCCAAACACCTCTAGTGAACCGGGCTCTGTCACCAAACTAAACCCGGTATCTTGGTGAAGGCCACAGGCAAACGTGAGTGAAGAGGTGAGTGAAAGAATCAAAGCAAATCGTTTTAACATAATGGTTATCGAGACCTGTAAAAGGATTAAGAATCTGACGGCAGCAGCCGAACCTGACGATAAAAAAGGGACCACAAAGGGTCCCTGTATTTGTTTGTCGTCCATGTAACGGTCAGCGAATCGATTGATAGCTATTTAGCGAGATTGTTTGCTAAGTAGCTTTCGTCAAAGAGCCATCGTCGAAGATCTATCGCCAAAGAGCGACCGTTCGAGCTCGCTATTAGCGAACGATGAGCATGATCTCTTCTGGAGTCATTGCCTTATCGAAGTAGCTCATGAATTGACCGAAGCCTTTGATGTCGCCATTCGAGAACGTGAATGCACCAGACTGTAGGTTGGTACCAATCACTTGTTGAGCGTTTGGACCTGCAATCAAGATTTGGTTCAGTACGGCACGAGTGGTGTCGATTTGAACGTCTGCGCCTTTCACTGCTTCTTCGTGTAACTGAGCAATACCGTTGCGAATTTCGATAGTGAATGCTTCGTTCGTATCAGAGAAGTTGTACGTTAGCATCATGTTCACGTCTAACGAGTTTTCTGCGATAAGCGTTGAAGTCATCATGTCGAAGATCTGCTTGCTTGGTAGTGCAGTAAGAACGTCAACAGAAGCGAAGCTGATCATGTTAGAGAAGTCACGTTTGTTCTCTAGTTCAGCCGCCGCGTTGAGCGCCCAGTTACGCCAGTTGATGTTCACTTGGTCTGCAGCCCATGCTTTGTAAGCTTGTGCTTTCATCTCACGAGCTTCCATATCTTGCTTGTTTACCGTGATTGGGTAAGAAAGAATTTCTGCTGCAAATGTGTAGTTCTCAGCCTTAATTGCTGCTTGTGCAGTCGTAAGGATGTTGTCACGACCGCCCATGATCTCTACGAATGCTTTAGCGCGTTGCTCGTAAGCCATTGGCTCTAGCTGCCATGGATCCGCTTCGAAGAAACCGTTGTAACCTACGTAAATCTGACGCACGGCGTGTGCAACAGTACCGTAGTGTTCACCTAACCAAGGGTGTTCTGCAAGGTGCTTAGGAAGTTTAACTACTTCAACTAGCTCGTCTGGCGTCATACCTTTGTTCATGTAACGGATAGTTTGATCATGAGTGTATTGAATCGCATCACGGTAAGCCGTTAGTACGTCAGCTACTGCTTCTTTACCTTCAACAGGACGACCGTGAGAGTTAATCATGATCTCAGTGTCGAACTTACGCATTACGTCGATGCCCTTGAACCACATTGATGGGTCACGGAATTTAGTACCACGGATGGTGTGAAGGTTAGGGAAGTTCTCACCTTGAAGTACTTCAGCCGCGTGCAGGATTTTCTGGTCTGGGAAGTAAACCACTAACTCATCTTTAGTTTCAGATGGCACGTTCTCGATGTGCATTTTCACGCCAGAAATTTCGATTTCGATGTGGCTTTGGCTTGGTACAAGCAGGTTTGGTTCGATGAACGAGATAGCACCTTGCATGAAGCGTGGACCAAGGCCGTCGTTTACTGTGCCGTGCTCGCCTTCTTCTACGTGCTTAGCACCTGTGTAAGAAGTACGGTGACCAAATAGAGTACCTAGGTTTGAAGACCAGTTAGCCACTGCAGCGGTTAGGCCTTCTTCAGCGATGATTTTTACTTCACCTGATGCCACTTCTTCGTCAGTCACCCACGCACACCAGAGATGTGGTCGATGTGGTTGTGAGAATAAATGATTGCTTTAACCGGCTTGTCGGTGATTTGACGGAATTGCTCTTTAACCGATTGAGCCATTTCTACCGACTCGCCTGGATCAACAATGATGATGCCGTCCGTACCTTCAATCATGACGGGTGTATCTAGACCGAAACCGTAACCAAGATATACGTTGTCATCTACTTTGATGATTGCTTGGTCCATTTTACGACCATGCTTGGTGAGGATTGGGTGAACATGGTCAGACTCAGCAGTGTAAGCTAGAGAATCGCCTGTTTTAGAAACAACTTGAATACGTTCGCCTTTTCCCCAGAACATGTTTGATTTGTGTTCGAATAGAACCTCGCTCTTGTAGCGAGCATCAAGATCAATGTTTTGGTATTGCGCAGCATTTGATGTCTGAAGTTCTTGGCCTATTTTCGATGTCGCTTCGACAATCGGTGTTGCAGATGCAAAACCAGAAGCAAGTAGAGTGCTCGCAATAGCAACAGGAAGCGCCATTTTTTTGAATGTATTAGTCATGGTAGTGACCTTATATTTGGATACAGGAATTGGATTTCTTGAGCCAAATGATAGAGGTGGGGGAGGTCGCTATCTACGCGCTAATAATATTTCAATCTATCGTTTTTTCGATGATTTGTTTGATAAACGATTGTATTGGCGATTAATTTTGATCTAAATCAATTAGTAAATGAGCTTGCAACAGATACAAAAATGCCCTGAAATTCAGGGCATTTGTTTTACAATTAGTCGCTAGTTCATGAGTGGCTGTGATACGAGTGAATAACAGCCAAATCATTGAATATTTAATTGCTTATCAAGAGCTAATCGTTTACCAAGCACCTAAGTATGACTTGTAAGATTGTAGGCGAACCGTTGCTGCACCGATTACATCGATGAAGCCCCAGAACGGATGTGGCTTCTCAGCTGAGATCCAAGCCGCGCCAGTTGAACCAATAGGGATGTTGTAACCTTCTGGTTCAATGATCTCAAGTACGATAGTACGACCTAAACCATTGCCGTTTCTTACCACGTGTTGACCGACGCTTTGTGGCCCCTGAAGTGGAGAAATACTCGACTCACCGGTACCGGCATTAAAGCTGTGTACTTTTGCTCGGAACACGTGGCCTGGGTATGCATCAACGAAGAACTCAGCGAAGTCTCCTACTTGAACATAGCCATAAGTTTGGTCTGAAATACGCATCTCAAGAAACTTTTTGCTGGTGTTGTAGAGGTGCATGTTACCCATGACAGAACCTTCAGCAATATTCACTATCGATACCTGACCATCAAACTCAGCTCTAATGGTCTTTTTCTCTTGCGCCCAATTTACTTTTTGTAAATCGGCTTTTAACGACACCAGTTCAGCATGCAGCACTCGAAGATCAGAGTCGTACTTTTCTACGTCACGCATATTGAAAATTTCAGGTGACGTTTCAGCACGCTCTAAGTCGCGATTCATTTGCTTGATCTCTTCTTCTTTCTGAACAATTGAAGATTCGATCTTTGCTTTGTCTGCGGCTGAGTCAATGTCGACGAGTGTGTAAATTACGTCGCCTTCTTTAACCATTTGGTTGTGTTCAACAAGCACTTGGTCGATCTGCTGGCCAAAGATCGGTGACATTACCGCGTGTGGTGCTTTCACTGTGGTTGAGTTGGTTAGATCAACGGGTGCCCACAAGCGAGAGATTACCGCTAATACCGCAAGAATCGTTACGCCACCAATGGCAGCCCATGTGTAGTTCTTGAAGTTCTTCTTAAGTGCGCCTGTCGCAAACAGTGACCATACAATTAGGATGTATGGAATCATCATCTCTTTCATTATGCGACCTCTTTTTCTGTAGCGGATGGTGTTGTTGGAGTCTTTTCTTCTGAAGCCTGTTCTTTTGAAGATTGCTCTACTGAAGACGGCTCTGTTACCGGTTGTTCAGGTGATACGTGGACTGCGGCTGTCTCTGTATTGGTCGCGTCTTGTTTAGGCTGAACACCACGGCGAATCACATCACTCAGTGATTGACCAATATGTTTCCAGTTCGCCAATGCGATAACCAAGGCGATAACCCAGAATGTTTTACTGATGAAGAGTCCGCAAAGTGACAGTGCAAACACGATCTGAACGTGAGCGCTTTTGTGCTCTTTTGCTTTATGCACACCCAGTTCATGCAACTGCCACATGCCGTAAACACCGGCTAATACCACAGCAATGGTCACTGAGAACAAGTAACCAGAGAAGGACTCCATCTGGAAGAAGTTCATCATCATTTCATTGGGATGATTGTTGAATTGAGACATGTCGATGTCTTTAGAATGGATTGTGCCTAATGGTGCAAGAGCCCATGCTCCCGCAAACATCACTGCCATAAACAGGCAGAATTTAATCAAGACCATCACAACGGCCCAGATTTTCTGGAAAACGATTTTTATAAAGTTCATATCTCAACCTAAATAAGGAGAGAGAAAGTGCAGCCTTGGTACAAGACTTTTAGAAGACATCTGAAAGAGGTGTTGAACTCACGTAACCGTATAGACCTACTGAGTCAAAAGTACTAGATGACAATTAAAAATCGCTTTGACCACGTAGACAACGCATTCTCGCGAATAGAGTGTTAAAAACACCTGGCGAAATCATTCTTAAGTAACGTCTACCATTGATAGGTTCGTTTGCTGCATTGGGTTTTAAGGCCGTCTTCCGTGATGTGTGCAACACCATCATCTACACATTTTTAGGTTTTCTGTTTAGGTTAAGAATTGATTTGTTGGCGAAATAATAGGAAGTGTAACTGGTGCTATCTACGCATTATTGCGATATTGAATTATCGTAATTACGATGAATTGAGTGGTTGCTTAAACGTGAGGTGGGTTTATTTGAACAGGCTCAAACTCGGCTTATAAAATATGTCTATTTAATTAGCCTGGATCATAGAAGTGGCTATAAAAGTATCAATAAGGCAGGACGGAAATATTGAATACTCCGACCAGTCTAGGGTGAGTTTGGGTGGATTAAGCGTTACTGGCACAGCGAAGAGATTTAGATTCCAATCTGGCGAATGTGGCAGCTATTCGAAAGAGTGAGTTGTTCTGACATTTTTGCTCTTTACCATATGATGCTTCCTTCTCAGTTTTGTTTTCTCAATGAGCATCCGTTGTTTCATTCTATCGCTTTTACGATAAGATAATTAAATCTATCGCCAAATGAGCACTGAATCATGAGTAATGACATTCCGAATTTTAACTTATTGGCTGTGTTTTCAGCGGTGATGGAGCAGGGCAGTTTGAGTAAAGCTGCGGATCAACTCAGTACCAATCAATCGACCATCAGCACCGCGTTAACTCGTCTAAAGAAAGAGATTGGCCAAGAGCTTTTTGTTCGCAAAGGAAGAGGTGTTGCGCCTACGTCTTATGCGCAAAGCTTGTATGAACAAATTAAAGCGCCGATCAATGAACTCAATGGCGTGTTTCAGTCGATGGCTAATTTTGATGAGCAATCCTCTGAGCGTAAGTTTGTTATTTCTGCACCTGAGCACTTACAGTGGGTACTTCTCAATAGTTTCGCGGCGCTTCCTAATCAAAACTTGTCGCTGGAAGTCTTTGATCAACCAGACAGTGATGAGCGCATTTATGAAGATCTTTTGACTCAAGAGTTCGATGCGATGATCGATATTGTGGTGCCTGAACACCCAAGTATCGTCAGTGAAACACTTTATGAAGGCGAGTTTGTGATCGTGTGTCGAGCTGATCATCCACGGATTCAAGGTGAAATCAGCGAAGCTCAGTTCCTAAGTGAAAAGCATGCTGTATTAGACAGAACACGACGTAAAGTTCGCAGTTTGAATCACTACACTTCTTTGGATCTGTCCCAGCGTAAAATCGTGTTTCACGGGCGCTCGCTGTTCAGTAATATTTTGCTGTGTAGCCAATCCGATTACATCACTGTCGTGCCTTTATCTATGGCCGTGCAGTTCCAAGAAAAGTTAAGTTTGCAGCTGTTCAAGCCGCCCTTTGAATATCAGCCGATATCTCATTACCTGATTTGGTTGAAGAAGCAGAACAGCGACCCCGCTCATAAATGGTTCAGAGAACAAGTCATCAATACATCAGATTCAATGTCGAAGGCGCTTAAAGATAGGCGGTTGCGATTTTAATTGAGAGTCTAAATCTAAGGGGAGTATTGGCTTCCCTTTTTTGTGTCGCTTAGTTGGTACTAGACAATATGTTAATAACAAAAAATTATTAAAATGAGAATATTTAATAATTTCACTGATTTGTGTGTGTTCAGTAATATACCTAGCAACAGAGAAGTAGGTGGCCTCAAGGTCAACCTAAACGAACATTACTTAGCTTCTGAACGAGGCTGAGATTAAAGTATCAAGGGCGAAATATGAAATTCCTACACACAATGATCCGAGTTACTGATTTAGACAAGTCTATCGAGTTCTATACCAAGGTATTGGGAATGAAGGAACTTGAACGCCATGAAAACAAAGACTACCGCTACACATTGGTTTTTGTTGGCTACGAGCAAGGCGGCACGACTATCGAGCTAACGTACAACTGGGATACTAACGAGTACGAGATGGGCAGCGCGTTTGGTCATCTGGCATTGGGTGTAGAAGATATTTACGCAGCATGCGACAAGATCAAATCGCTAGGTGGCAACGTCACTCGCGAAGCGGGTCCAGTGAAAGGCGGCTCAACTCATATCGCTTTTATTACTGACCCAGACGGCTACCAAATCGAACTGATTCAACTAGGTTAATCGAGGATATAACAATGACAAACGCACTATTTCAACCAATTCAACTTGGTAATATCGAGCTTAAAAACCGTATTGTTATGCCACCGATGACGCGTTCTCGCGCAACGCAACCTGGTAATTCAGCAAACGACATGATGGCGGCTTACTACGCTCAACGCGCTTCTGCAGGTTTGATTATTGCGGAAGGCACACAAATCTCACCTATGGGTCAAGGCTATGCTTGGACTCCAGGTATCTATTCTGACGAGCAGATTGCTGGTTGGAAAAAAGTGACTGATGCCGTACATGAAAAAGAGGGCGTTATCTTCGCTCAACTTTGGCATGTAGGCCGTGTAACACACCCAGACAACATTGGCGGTGAACAGCCAATCTCGTCTTCTGCACTTAAAGCCGAAAACGTAAAAGTATTCATCGATAACGGCACTGATGAACCGGGCTTTGTTGATGTGGTTGAACCTCGTGAAATGACGAAAGAAGACATCAAAGAAGTGGTTGAACAGTATCGCCAAGCGGCTTTGAATGCAGTTGAAGCAGGCTTTGACGGTATTGAACTTCACGCCGCGAATGGTTACTTAATCAACCAATTTATCGATTCTGAAGCAAACAACCGCACTGACGAATACGGTGGTTCAATTGAAAACCGTTTACGTTTCCTAGGCGAAGTGGTTGAAGCTATGGTTGAAGCGATTGGTGCTGGCCGTGTTGGTGTACGCCTTGCTCCATTCACATCGTTGAATGGTACCGTTGACGCTACGCCAGTCGAGACTTACACAGCGGCGGCAGCACTACTTAACCTTTACAAAATTGTTTACCTGCACATTGCAGAAGTTGATTGGGACGATGCACCTGAAACGCCAAAAGCATTTAAAGCGGCAGTTCGTGAAGCTTACGATGGCGTCCTTATTTATGCGGGTAAATACGATAGCGAGCGTGGCGAAAAAGCCGTTGCTGAAGGCGTAACTGACATGGTTGGCTTTGGTCGTCCATTCGTTGCGAACCCAGATTTACCAGCTCGTATTCAAAATGGTTACCCACTTGCGGTGCACGATCCAAACACATTGTTCGGTGGTGCTGAAAAAGGTTTAACGGATTACCCTGAATACGCAGGCTAAAAACAGCTGCCTGAAGCAGAGTATTGAGATAGTATCTCGATCCTGTTGAATGTTTATAAAAAGCAACCTTGCAGAGTCGGGTTGCTTTTTTTGTTATTGGACCAAGTAAAATGATGAACGTGAAAGCGATGCGCGGAGAGCTTTACCTTCTATTTGCCACCCTGCTAGCTGGGGTGGGATGGATTGCATCTAAGCTGGTGGTATTAGAAATGCCTGGGCCAGTGTTTATTGGTGTGCGATTCCTCGTCGCGAGTCTTATTCTTCTGCCATTTTGTATTCACCATATTCGTAAGCTTTCGCTTAAGCAGATTCTATCTCTTTGCGGCGTGGGTTTGTTGTTGTCTGCTTCATTGCAGGTATGGGTGTTTGCGGTTTCTGTAACAGAAAGCTTGTCGGAAGGGGCATTCATCATGAGCTTAGCCATGATCATTGCACCGTTTGTGTCTTGGATTTTGTTTCGAGTTAAGCCTAATCGTGCGTTTTGGATGTCTTTCCCGATCGCGATTATTGGCATGCTGTTGCTGACTTTGGGCAACGGCTGGCATGTTGAGCAGAGTCAGATTTACTTCTTGTTAGCATCGATGTTGTTGTCTGTTCACTTTGTGATGAACAAGCGTGTGATTACCAATATCAAGCCTATCGCATCAATCTGTGTGCAACTGTTTGTGGTGGGTGTGAGTGGTTTAGCCTTTGCTTCTATGACAGCTCAGCCGGAGTTCGAAATCACCAAAACCTTAGTCTTCTGGTTTATTGTCTCTGCGGTGATCGCAACGTCTATTCGTTACTTGCTACAAACGGTCGGTCAGCACTCCGTGAACATGGAAGTGGCGGCATTGATCATGATTCTTGAGCCTGTGTGGACGCTGCTGTTAAGTGTGAGTGTGCTTGGCGAAAGTGTAGAGATGCAGAAGCTGCTCGGTGGGGCGGTGATCATTGCTTCACTATTTTGCCATATCAAATGGTCGAGACGAAAATAAAACACTCGGCGCAAGGCCGAGTGTGGGTTGTTTTTCAATACACGTTCAGAGTGTAATAATTTCTAAGCACTAAGCTTGCTAAGCAGTGAACGCGGTAAGATCAGATTGCCGCGACTACTTTCTGAAGTAGCTTGAGCATTTGTTGTTGCTCTTCAGCATCTAACTCGTTCATCAACTCTTTGTTTAAACGAACGGGGATAGGAACGAGTTGTTCTTCAAGTGCTTTTCTGAGCCTTATCAGGCGAGTGTTGAACAAGACTTGTCGAGTGCAGAGCAAGGGTTAAATTCTGCGAATAAGACGTGCAAAGGGTGTCACCGTACTTATCGTTCTCGCTGGTAACTATTCTAACAACGAGCTTTAAATACAGGTGGTAAAGTCGAACCCTTACCACCATAGTCCTATCGCACAGCCTTCTTTTCTTTATGCCATCAATTCGAATGCACTAGGGGCGGGAAAGGACGTGAATGAATTAGTCGCGAATAGTGACTTTTGTAATCACAATATCTTCGCAAGGCACATCTTCGTGTCCCCAGCGAATGGTTGTTGGTGCTTTCGCAATTTTGTTTACCACATCCATACCTGCTGAAACCTTACCGAATACCGCGTAACCCCAGCCAGCATTGGTTGTTGAGGTGTGATCTAGGAAATCGTTGTCATCAAGGTTGATGAAGAACTGCGCCGTTGCAGAATGTGGTGCATCAGTCCGAGCCATTGCCACAGAACCAATCACATTCTTCAAACCACGGTTTGCTTCGTTGACGATTGGGGCGCGAGTTGGTTTTTCTGTCATGTCGATAGTGTGACCACCACCTTGAATCATGAAACCTTCAATAACACGGTGAAATGTCGTGCCTTCGTAGAAACCGTCTTGGCAGTATTTAAGGAAGTTTTTCGACGTTACTGGCGCTTTTTCAAGGTTCAGTTCAATCTCGATATCGCCAAAGTTGGTGGTGAAAGTAATCATAGGGCTACCTAAAGTTGAAGTTTTACTGAGTCGTAATGACGAAAGTGGGTTGCAGTATAGGGAAAATAACAGCGGATACCAGTGATGGTTTTATTGTGGTTGAATTCTCGTCAACCACCAAAATCACGCCTGATATTGTTTAAGGAACATCTCGACACTTGAAGTAATGAGCACTTGCTTGTGTGCAGCATCCGGTGACGGCACATGACCAATGATTTGCGGCCAAAACGCAAAAGACTTAAGCAGACCAATGAACTGCGTGGAGGCGAATTGTGGGTCTAGTTCTACTAAACGACCGTCTGCCAACGCGGCTTTAATCCAGGTTGTAAGTCCACTTTCTGCTTGGGAATATTTTTCCATCGCTTGATGCGCCAGTTCTGCGTTATGGAAATACTCTGAGAACAAAACGCGTGACAGGTCGATGAAGCCTTCAGACTCAAGTAACTCAAGCTCTTGATTGGCTATCGAGGAAAGCTGTTCTTCAAGTGGCAGTTCTGCTTGATATGGGAAATGCGTTGCGGCCAGAGTTTTGCTCCAAATGCTGTCTAGAATCTCATCTAAAAGCAGTTCTTTGCTGGCAAAGTGATTGTATACGGTGCGCTTTGATACTTCTGCGCGACTCGATATTTTATCCATGCTGGTGGCCTTGTAGCCATGCTCAGTAAACTCTGCGATAGCAGCGGCAACGATCGATTCACGTTTTCTTTGGCTCAGCGTTTTTTTTACAGTCATCGGGATACTACTCAATATGTCGCGGTTAGCATTACATACGCTAATTTTACACCAGTAAGTTTACTTTTAGAACACCAATCCGCGTATTGGTAATTCGGTCGAGAGCAACTGAATCGCTTTGCAATGCACGGTGGGTATCATAGAATCGAAAGTGTATTCGAATTTTATTGATATCAACGGAAGAGAATAAACAATCAATGAGTAGTATTTTAGAGTGTATTCGTACAGTTGGACGAGGAGAAAGAGGGCGTAAGCCTTTATCGTTCGAACAAGCCTACCGCATCATGGATGAGTATTTAAGCGGAGAAGTCGGTGACGACCAAATGGCTATGCTACTGATGTTGATTCGTGTGCAGAATGAAACCAATGAAGAGATCGCTGGCTTTGTAAAAGCGTTTCAATCTCGAGTGCCAGATTTAGGCGCTGATATTGATTGGCCGTGTTATGCAGGTAAGCGTAACGATAACGCCAGTGGCAAGCCTTGGAACTTGTTGGCGGCAAAAATCTTAGCTGACAATGGCTATAAAGTGTTAATGCATGGCTATATGGATAAGCCGAGCGGTAGGACGCACGTTGAAAGCCATTTGCAAGATGTCGGTGTGCAAAGTGCTGAGAGCCCTGAACATGCTAAGTCGATTCTTGAACAAGACGGCATTGCTTATTTACCGCTAGCTAACTTTGCGCCCGAAGCACAAACCATGATTGGTTGGAAACACCGCTACGGTTTGAGAACACCAATTAACACGGTAGTTCGAGCATTGAATCCTGGTGGTGGCCGTTTAGGTCTGCGTGGCAGTTTCCATCCTGGCTTTCCACAACTTCATGCGGAAGTTGAGCATGTTATCGGAAATAAATCCCACTCGGTGATTTCATTCAAAGGGATGAACGGTGAGTCGGAATATAATCCTAAAGTTAGCCAAACGGTATGGATGAGCTCTCCTGACAAAGTCGAATCGTTCTACTGGGAAGAGATGATGAACCTAGAGCTGCCACTTCCTAGTCAATGTGTACTTGGCACATCGGCTGAAGATATGGCGCTAATGGCGAATACCGTTGTCGACAGCATGACAGCCATTCTCTTTGCAGAAACGCACGATAAAACTGAGGTATACCAGAAAGCGGTGCGCCTGTGGCATGAGTATTGTGCGCGTTAGATGGTGGTTTGTAATCAATGAGAGAAGGTCAGCGAGCGCTGGCCTTTTTATACTTGATTTCTAGCAAGGGCTTTTCGTGAACGCCCAAACAATAAAGCTACTTCACTCGCATCAAGCGATGCATTTTGTCTTCGAACTGAATCTCAATCACCTGTGAGATTTTCATCTTATCAACACGATCAAGCATTCTCGCTTGGTAATCACGTTTTTTCATCCACTCTAGCGGTTCTTTAAAGCCATCTTCATTAATCACAAACGACTGATCGGTAATGGAGTCTTCAAAGATATGAACCACCCAAATTCGTGATTGGAAATCCAATAACTCGCTAAAGTAGCTTTTTAACTTAGATAAGGAATTAGTTAGATACGTTTTAGGTGAGGTTTGAGAAGACATAGTAAACCGTATTTGGACAATGAAAATCGGCAAGGGCGCCGTCTGATCATTATAGCCTTTACCCGTTAGGCTTGTCAGGTCGAATTCGGCAGCCATTCACGCTAATGCTTTGCTATTGCTAATGTGGCTGCCAGTTCGTGATTAACCAAATCAGTGTCGGATTCACTATTTAACGAATAGGCCGAAGTCGATCTCTTGTTCTCTTTGATACTTCACTAGCTTCACTTTTAGGTCGTGTTTTGCTGCTAAATCAATGGCTAAGCATGACATGCGTTTTATCTCATCAACGCAGCTTGATATCAGCGGTTTTTCTTGATTATCGATAGTGGCGATGAGTGTGTTTTCTGTGCCGTCGTTACCTGCGTAAATATACGCGTACATGTTGTTGTAGTGTTGCATAAACTTCCTAAAACGGGATTTCTAATTATTAGTGAGGTGAAGATTACAGGGTTTATTTACGCAGGCTAGCTCGGCTAAGTAAGGTTAAGCAAGGGAAAGTAAGGCTTTGTAAGGGCTCTTTTTTTTCTTTTTTCTGGCGTTCGAAAACGTGCTCAACCCTTTGTTTGTCTCACTTTTTTGTCTTGTTAGGTTTTGCCTATCAATAAAATTGTTGAAATCCATTTAGTAAAATCAAGATTTTAGACAACAATTAACTTAACAAGATAGAAAATATATGACGCAAAGTATTTAGGGAGAACGCAATGCATTCTATTAAAGTGAAAGATTACATGACGCAGCAGGTTGTGACATTTACTCCTGATATGCCGTTAAGTCTAGCGTTAGACAAAGTGATGCGTAGCCACCATATGGGTGGGCCCGTAATCGATGATAACGAACAAGTGATTGGCTTCCTTTCAGAGCAGGATTTACTCGAGAAACTTGTGAAGGTCAGTTACTTCTGCCAAGACACACACCTTGTGGGTGACTGTATGTACCAAGAAGTGCTGTCGGTGTCACCTGACTTATCCATTATTGAATTGGCGGACATGATGCAGGTTGGAAAACCTAAAGCATACCCTGTGATCGATAATCGAAAACTGGTGGGTATTATCACCAGAACTGATGTTTTGAGAGCAATTGGCAAGAACTTGGAAGAATGCTTCAAACATCAGGTATAGTAGCGTGTTAAGAACGATTATTTTTCTCAATACTCTCAATTGAAAAAAGGCGCACTAGCGCCTTTTTTCTGTATAGCGCTTTTCTTGGTCGATCCTTTCTTTTTGGATCCCTAGCCAGTTGAACAGCTGATTAGGCTTTAGCTCTTGGGTATTCCAACTTTTGGAGGTTTCATGTCAAATCAAACGGCAAAGTTTGTTGAAGGTTCAACGATGCGCCACATATTGGTGATGTCGGGGGCTGGCTCTGTCGGTTTGATGGCGTTATTTGTGGTCGATCTGCTCGACATGCTGTTTATCAGTATGCTCGGACAGGTTGAATTGGCTGCTGCGGTAGGCTTTGCAGGTACGCTGACTTTCTTTTCTACCTCCGTTTCTATCGGTACTTCCATTGCCATGGGCGCATTAGTGTCCAAAGCCATCGGCTCTAAGAATCAAGAGCACGCTCGAAACCTAAGCACCAGTATCATGCTGACTGCGTTTGTTATCAGTTCAACCATAACTGCAATCATGTTCGCTTATATTCCAGAGCTGCTAGCCGCGATAGGCGCCAAAGGCATTGCAGCCGAACGCGCTCAAGCTTACCTACAGATTTTGCTACCTAGTGGTCCATTTTTGGCGTTAGCGATGGCAGCGGGTGCGGGCTTAAGAGCGGCAGGTGATGCTAAGCGTTCGATGTGGGCAACTTTGTCTGGCGGCATTGTTAACGCGATTCTCGATCCTCTGTTTATTTTTGGTTTTGGTTGGAACATCGAAGGGGCGGCTATCGCTTCGGTTGTCGCTCGTTTCTCGGTGCTATTCTTTTCGCTTTATCCTCTTATTCGCAGCCATCAGCTGGTAGCTCCGCCTTCTTTTGTGCAATGGCGCATTAATATTCGACCAATATTGGCGATTGCGCTGCCTGCGATTATCACCAATACCGCAACGCCTATCGGTAATGCGATTGTAACAACGGGTATCGCACAATATGGTGAGGATTTTGTCGCGGGCTTTGCCGTGATAGGTCGTCTGACGCCAGTTTGTTTTGCGGTTATCTTTGCCTTGTCTGGCGCTGTGGGGCCAATCATTGGTCAGAACTTTGGTGCTGAACGCATGGACCGAGTAAAAGAAACACTCAATAACTCATTGCTGGTTACTACGGCATACACCATCGCTGTTTGTATTCTGTTGTACTTCGTTCAAGGTTATGTCATTCAAGGCTTTAGCTTACAAGGTGATGCAGCAATCATTGTGGCGGCTTTCTGTACCTATGTGGCGTTAACCTTCACCTTTAACGGTGCACTATTTGTTGCCAACACCTCTTTTAATAACCTAGGTAAACCGCTTTACTCGACAGCATTGAATTTGGGTAAAGCGACGTTAGGTACTCTGCCGTTCGTATATCTAGGTTCGCAATGGTATGGCGCTTTGGGTGTTCTCTATGGTCAAGCTTTGGGTAATGTTTTGTTCGGAATTTTAGGTATCTTGGTGCTTCGACATCATATCGCTGAACTGATGCAAGGATCTCAAGTTGATCCAGTGGAAGATGATGTGTCGATTGTCAGCTTGAACACTCAGCCATTCTGTTCACACGATGCGGTTCTTATTGATGATGTATCCGCTAACCGTGAAGAGTGTGCGGAGCTTAAATCTCAGTAAGCCATCGGCGCTGGCATAATATTTTTGTTTTCTTGAAAACTTCTTCTTGACCTTGGAGTAGCCTCCAAGGTTTATACTTTTGATGAACTTAAGGTTCTGTTGCTCGTAAGTTAGCAACAACCTCAAGGCTTTTGAGTATTAAGGATATACATTATGTGCGCAAAACATGCAGCGTGCCGCTCAGCAAAAGTGGACGTTCAACCTCAAGCGGCAGGAGCAAGTTGCTCTAGCCCTAAAATTTCAAGCATCACAGCAGCAGGTACTTCATCTGGTTGTTGTAGCTCTTCTGCTGCTTCGTCATCGTCTGGAGATGATTGTTGTAGTTCGTCGGATAGTGGAGAAGAAGACAGTCAGTCCTCAACTTTATCTCTCGATGCCAAATTTTCGAAAAGTTGGCTGGTTGCCGGAATGGACTGCCCAGCTTGTGCAAGAAAAATAGAAAACGCGATCAGCAATATTGACGGTGTTATTCAAGCGAAGGTTCTCTTTGCTACCGAAAAGCTGGTTGTGAAATTCGATAATGAAAGCCTTGCTGACACCATTGAACAGGTCTCTATCAAAACGGGTTTCCCTCTTACGGAAGTCGGTTCAAAGAAAGAAAAACAACAACCTGAGACTTTTTGGCAAGCTTATATCCAACCTAATTTACAGATTATCACGATTGCAGCGGCAATGCTGTTTGCGGCGCTTGTAAAAATCACCTCACCTCAATTAAGTGAAGGCTTGTTTACGGTAACTTGTCTGCTTGGTTTATATCCGGTGGTGAAGAAAGCGGTTCAGCTGGCGCGTTCAGGTACACCGTTTGCTATTGAAACCTTAATGAGTGTTGCCGCGCTGGGTGCTTTGTACCTTGGCGAAACTGCGGAAGCAGCGATGGTTCTATTGTTGTTCTTGATTGGTGAGCGCTTAGAAGCGTTTGCTTCATCAAGAGCAAGAAGTGGCGTTCAAGCGCTAATGGCATTGGTACCAGAAAACTCGACTAAGATCATCAACGGCGAGCGTGTAGAAGTAGCAGTCAGTGAACTGGTTCCAGGTGATGTGATTGAAGTGGCCGCGGGCTCTCGTTTACCTGCTGACGGCCAATTGATTACAGACGCGGCAAGCTTTGATGAAAGTGCGTTAACCGGTGAATCTGTTCCTGTTGAACACATCGAAGGCAATAGCATCATGGCTGGCGCTGTGGTGGTCGATAAAGTGGTTCGTATCACCATCACTTCAAAACAGGGTGAGAACGCGATCGATCGCATTCTTCATCTGATTGAAGAAGCAGAGTCTCGTAAAGCACCACTAGAGCGATTCCTCGATAAGTTCAGCCGTTGGTACACACCGTTAATGATGGTAGTGGCTCTGTTGGTCATCATCACACCACCATTGTTGTTTGCGCAGCCATGGGAAACATGGGTTTACCGTGGCCTAGCGCTATTGTTGATTGCTTGTCCGTGTGCCTTGGTTATCTCGACTCCTGCAGCGATTACCTCTGGCTTAGCAGCAGCAGCGAAACGTGGCGCGCTCATTAAAGGCGGCGCAGCGCTAGAGCAGCTTGGTAAAATCCAAACCATCGCCTTCGATAAGACAGGCACACTGACCGAAGGTAAGCCTCAGGTTACGGATATTCAACCTCTATCGGGGTGGCAACAAGACGCGATGCTGCGTGTGGTTGGGGCGATTGAAGTTGGCTCTACTCACCCGTTGGCGCAGTCACTTGTCGCTAAAGTAAAAGACCTGAATATTGAGATTCCTGAATCACACAACAAGAAAGCGTTGATTGGTAGTGGTGTTGAAGGGGATGTTGATGGTGTTAAGTATCAGGTTCTGTCACCGTCTAAAGTCACGTTCGAACTTGGTGCCGATGTGGTTTCTCAGGTAGAAGCATTAGAAGGTGAGGGCAAGACGGTTGTGGTTGCTCTTGAGGTTAAAGATCAAGAAGAATCAACAGAGCAAGCTACGACGGTGATTGGTCTGATTGCTTGGCAAGATACGTTACGCAGTGACGCTAAGCTTGCGATTGAACGACTTAATGAATTAGGTATTCAATCTATCATGTTGACCGGCGATAATCCGCGCAGTGCAGCAGCGATCAGTAGCAAGATTGGTATGCAGTACAAGGCAAGCCTATTGCCAAGCGACAAGGTATCTTACGTTGAGGAGTTATCTCAACAGTCGCACGTGGCGATGGTCGGTGATGGCATTAATGATGCACCAGCAATGAAAACGGCGAATGTCGGCATCGCAATGGGTGGTGGTACGGATGTCGCTTTGGAAACGGCGGATTCAGCACTGACTCATAACCGTTTAACTGAGCTGCCAGCGATGATTGAACTGTCGCAAGCGACCATGAACAACATCCGTCAAAACGTAGCCCTTGCGCTTGGTTTGAAGGTCGTATTCTTGGTGACAAGCTTGTTAGGTATTACCGGTTTGTGGGTGGCAGTTTTAGCGGATAGTGGTGCAACTGCATTGGTGACATTGAACGCATTGCGTCTGCTTCGATTTAAATCTAAAGCGGACTAAATCGAGCTCACCGACATAGAGCATTCTTAATATAAAAGCGCCTTTAGCGGTAATACGTTAAAGGCGCTTTTTGTCTCATTAGTATGCAACATAGGCGTGCGGATTGCTTATTTTTGTGATGCCAATCGGTTTTTTGTGAAACTTGAATTATTGTTGCGATCATTCATGTGACATGTGTCACTTCATTTTGTAATGAGCTTGGTTAGAGTGTGTTCGTACCCCACGAATTTACTATGAGCTTAAATAAGGGTAAAAAGCCCAATAAGCCAAAAGGAGCGAACTATGTCTCAAGCTGTTTTCCACTTAGGTGTTACTGAAGCAGATCTTAACGGTGCTACTCTTGCGATCATCCCTGGTGATCCTGCTCGTGTGCAAAAAATTGCAGAAGAGATGGAGAACCCAGTATTCCTTGCTAGTCACCGTGAATACACGCTTTACCGCGCAGAGCTAGACGGCAAACCAGTTGTTGTATGTTCAACAGGTATTGGTGGTCCATCGACTTCTATCGCAGTTGAAGAGCTTGCTCAACTTGGTGTTCGCACTTTCCTACGTGTTGGTACGACTGGTGCTATCCAACCTCACGTAAACGTGGGTGACATGATTGTTTCTACAGGTTCTGTTCGTCTAGACGGCGCTAGCCTACACTTTGCTCCTATGGAGTTCCCAGCAGTGGCTGACTTTGAAGTTGCAACAGCAATGAAAGCGGCAGTTGATGAATCAGGTGCAACAGTTCACATGGGCGTAACGGCATCAAGCGATACGTTCTACCCAGGTCAAGAGCGTTACGACACGTTCTCTGGTCGCGTTGTTAAGCGCTTCCAAGGCTCTATGCAAGAATGGCAAGACATGGGCGTTCTAAACTTCGAGATGGAATCTGCAACACTGCTAACTATGTGTGCAAGTTCTGGTCTGAAAGCAGGTTGTGTTGCTGGTGTAATCATCAACCGTACTCAAAAAGAGACGCCTGATCACGACACTCTAAAAGTAACAGAAGCACGTTCAATCAAAGTGGTTGTAGAAGCCGCTCGTAAAATGCTTTAAGTCTTAAAGTGCTCTGAGTTTTAGAGAGCATTAAGTCTTCAAGTGACATTAAATTTTGAAAATGGCCGCATCGTATGATGCGGCCATTTTTTTGTGCCGTCTGAAAGTAATCAATAGAGAAAACAGACAACAAAAAAGGCGAGTGATTTAATCGTCATTCGCCTTTTTAACAATCTGCTTAAGAGCATTGAGCTCTCATGAGCTTATTGGTTTTTAGCACTCTAGATCTTCACTGCCACCCGCAGCTGTAAACCATGCCGTTAGGTGTGTTTTAAGATCTTTCAATTCGTCAGGGCCAATCAATGCAAGGCCAAGATCTTCAGCTCGTGTGATGTCGTTATGGCGAAGAGGGCGGAAGCTCACTAACATTGCACGTGCTTGTAGGCCACCTAGCAGGTCTCTAAGCGATTCCAGTTTGTACAAGGTGTCATCACCATCATCACGCATGCCTTTGGTCTTACATTCGATGATGTGCAGCTTATTGTTCACCACAGAGGCAACATCAAGCTCGTTACGAACCTCACGTTCACCCAGTTGACGGTATACCTGAACATTCAAAGAACGGTCTTGAATGGTCGGCATGTCATCTTGGATCTGCTTAACTGTGCTGTGAACCAATGTTTCAAGCCATTCACCGTTTGAGAAGCGGCGCGCGTCTTCGTTGGCAAAGGTCAAAATACCATTGTCGTAAGTCGCAATTTTAGCTTCAACCAAATCGCTCAACAGCATGTTGAGCTCGCGATAGCCTTGTTGCTTCTCAGATAGGCCTACATCAAGTTTTTGTTCTTTACGGCAGGTCGTTGCTAGGTAGTTCAATGTCGCAAGGCCAGGGCCTAGTTCGAGTGCGTTACTTGCCCAACGTTCACCCAGTTCATAAAGTTTCTGATCCAGTTGCGGAGACAGCTGAACATCGCTGAATTCACCGCGAGCACCGAACACAGTTAGGTAGTCGTCGATAGTGATGCGGTCTTGAACTTGTGCGTCTTCTTTACCATTAGGGTACAACCAGCAAAGCTTGTCGCTATTTGGTTCAACCACGAAGATTGGCCAGTGGTAAGTACGGAATACTTCGTACACAGAAAGTAGGCGGTGACGGAGGCCACAACTTGCGTTGAGCTTCACTTCTTGACCGCGTGCTTTGAGGTCTTCGGCAAGGGTTTGGATAGATTCTTTAATGACAGATGTATTTACGATGGTCGGAATTTCGAAAAACTCACTCGTAATGTCGCGCTTGTGCAAAACGCTGTCTAAACGTTTGTACATACTGACTTGATTTTTGTCACCGATAAACACGATGTGAGTGCTGACCGTTCGGTTATCAAGTAATGGGGTGAGCAAGCGAATGGGGTCTTGATCGATAATGCCAACATGAACAGCCATATAAATTCCTTAATAGCGGCTCGCTCATAAAGGTGAAAGAAAAAACGGGAAGCAGCAAGCCTTAATAATCATATAATGACAAAGCTCATAAAAAACAAGGGCAACCCTTGATAAAAGTTGCCCTAGCTCAATTAGTCACCACTATTGGGTAAGAAGTCTCAACAATCTCACTAAATATCTATCGATTCTTCATTTATCTATAGTTTGAATTGATGTACTAAATCACCTTGCTGATTCGCCAAAATTGTTAGGTTTTGGCTTGCCTCCGCAATTGAAGACATCGCTTGGTAACTCTTATCTGCGATGTGGTTGATGTCTTCGATGTTGCGTGCAATATCACCAGACGTTTCACTCTGCTCAGCGGCTGCTTGAGAGATGTGTGTACTCATGTGGCTGATCTCTAGAATCAAGGCTTGGATCTCTTCCATCGCACTGTTTGCACTTGAAGCTTGTTGAACCGACATGTCCATATCGCTCATACAGCTTTCAATTACGTTACTTGCAGTTTTCGAGCTTGATTGCAGATTGCTGATCATAGTCTCGATTTCAGAGGTTGATTGAGTGGTCTTCTGTGCTAGCACTCGTACTTCATCGGCAACGACTGCAAAACCACGACCTTGTTCACCTGCACGCGCTGCTTCGATTGCCGCATTAAGTGCAAGTAGGTTGGTCTGTTCAGCAATACCACGAATAACGTCAAGGATTGAACCAATCTGGCTACTCATCTGTTGTAGCTCGCCTACAGCGCCCACTGATTCAGTAAGGCGAACTTCAAGCTGATTAATGGTGCTGATGTTGGTGTTCATGATCTGACGACCAGACTCAGAAGCCGATTCTACTTGTTGAACCATGGTGAGTGAGCTTTGCGCGCTGTTCGCCACTTCTTGTACAGAATGAGACATCTCTGTCATTGCGGTCGCAACAGTCGCGGTTTGCTCACGTTGGCTGTTCAATTGAGCCTGCGTTTCAGATGACGTCTTCTGGTTGACGCTTGCAGTCTTAGTTAAGTCATCTGAAGCATCATTCAACTTCACAAGGATATTGTGCAGGTTGTCAGCCAAGGTGTTGATGTGACGGCTCACGCGGCTGAATTCGTTGTCGTAGCGAATATCGATACGCTGAGTCATATCACCTTCAGTTAGACCTTCTAATGTACCGAGGATGCGAGTTAATGGCTCTCGTACGCTGTGTGCAATGTGGTAACCAATCGCAGCAGCGAACACAGTCACAACAATGCCAATGGCAATCGCGTTGAATAGGCCTTTGTCGTAGATGCTGCTTGCGTCAGCGAGTGATGAGTTAAGTTGCTCTTCAGCGGTCACGTTGAATGAGTCCAAAACAGCCATCGCTTGGTCAACTTCTAGAGCTAGGTTAGCGATGTTCACGTACAACGCTTGTTTGGCTTGTAGGTAGTTGTTGTGTTTGTCTAGTACGCCACCTTTCTGACCAACGTCTTTGGTGAACTTCTGAACCGACTCATCGAAGACATTTTTAAGTGCTGGTAGTTGTGTTGATAGACCTCGATAAGCGTAGTTAAGATGAGTAACGGCCTTTTTGTTTTGGTTAAGGGCTTTTTGAACGAAGGCAACATCAGAGCTAGCAAGTGCATCAGAGGTAATAACTTCTGCGTCTTGCAGTTTGATGAAGTAGCTCTTTGCCATCACTTTTACAGAGATGCTTTTTTGGTCGGCAACGTACTCTTTCATACCAACGGTTAATTCTGAATGTAAGCGTTGGAAGTCACGAGACGCTTTTTGTACTTGTTCTTGTGCTTCGAACATCGCGACGTAGTTGTTCATCGCTTCGTCAGCTTCGGCGAAGTAGCGTTCTTCCATTGCTCTTAATTGCGCGATACGTTCAACAAGTGAAGCATTGTTTTGGCTTGCCGCTTCTAAACTACCGAGAACTTCTGAAAACGAGTTTTGTGATGCAGCAAATTCTGTACGCATTGCAGACATGCGTTCAGCGTTTTGTGTGGTTAAGAAATCTTTGAATGACTTATCAGCAGAAAGCAATTGAACACTCGTTTGATTTGAAAGCGCGACAAGTGGTAATGAGGTTTCTGAGACACTCTCAAAATTGCTGTGTATCTGATTCATGCTGTTCATCATGATGGTTATCGTGACTGCGAACATGATGATGATCAGTGCGAAACCAGCGTACATACGCTTGATCACAGATCCCTTCATGGCTTTCTCCCTAAATAAAAATGCAGACCTAATGTCAGGTCAAAGTAAAACTAACAAAATTATCAGCATTCTATTGAGCTCGGCTTACGCATTTTATGACGCACACGTCAAAAATAGCGCTCAGTTATAACCAACATGCCATTCTTGAGAGCTAAGGCTCGTTTTCTTTGATTTGAACGGTGTTTTTTATTATGCTTTAAAGCAGATTTATTGTGGTTTGATGCGGCATAGCGCATACTCAAAGCATTAAAAAATAAATGTTTTATCGGAGAGAAACATGGCTGAAGAAACCATTTTTACTAAGATCATCAACAAAGAAATCCCAGCAGATCTACTATACCAAGACGATTTAGTAACCGCATTTCGCGATATTAACCCTCGCGCGCCAAGCCATATCCTAATCATCCCAAACAAGCTGATTCCGACAACTAACGATGTTGAAGTCCAAGATGAAGCGATGATGGGGCGCATGTTTACTGTTGCTCGCAAGTTAGCAAAAGAAGAGGGCATTGCAGAAGATGGCTATCGTCTTATCGTGAACTGTAACTCTCACGGTGGCCAAGAGGTTTATCATATTCACATGCACTTGGTTGGCGGCCGTCCACTTGGCCCCCTATTAATGAGCTAGTTTAAACGCGCTCATTAGTGGGTTAACACAAGTAGTTAGTTGGAAAATTTGTAGTTTGTATGCCAACTTTAAGTTCTATCTGTTGTCTGAACATCGGCATCGCCTAGGCAGAGGCTAAATCAGTAGGGTTTCAACTGGCTTGAGATCCTTTTTACAACGCGTTTCGTTTTGATAATGAGACCATTAAAGGTCAGCAGACCCTAATAAAGTAGGCATTTTAAACATGCACGGAGACGATAAGTGAAGCAACAGTTTAGATTCGCTTCCATTGCCCTGTTATCGGCGTTGACCGTAGGTTGTGCGAGTATGTCTGCAGGAAGCCTGTTCAGCCATTACAGCGCACAGAACAAAGCGATCTACCAAGCCGTTAAATCTGGAGATTATTCAGAGGCTCAGCAAGAGCTACCAGATTACGCGGCAGGCGACATCCTTGATAACTTTGAAAGAGGCAGAATTAATCTGCTGGATCAAAAATACCCTGAGAGTAAGGCTTCGTTTGAAGTGGCTGATCAGGCGGTTACTGAGCAGCAACGCAAAGCCGTGATCTCAATCTCAGACAGTGCAACCAGTGTGGGTGCGTTGGCTGTGAATGACAATATTACCGAGTATGTGCCAGCCGATTACGAGTTGGGCTTTCTTCATCTGTATCTCGGTTTAAATTACCTCAAGAAAAACGATTTAGAAGGTGCGGTGATCGAAATGCGTCGCGCCAACCAAGTTCAAGAACAAGCGAAGAAGCAACGCGAGGCTGAGTTAGACAAAGCAGCCAGCGATGCGAAGAAGCAACGCTTGTCTGCCAATGTGGGTAGCATCCTTGCCAATTACCCTGATGCGGGTAAGAAACTGCAGTCAGTACAGAACGCGTATCTGATGTTCTTGTCTGGTCTGCTTTATGAAGCGTCAAATGATTTAAACAGCGCCTACGTTGACTATCGTCGTGCTTTGGCTGTGATGCCAGATAACCAAGAAATCATCGATAGAACCATGGCAACAGCCGCTCGTTTAGGGATGCGACAAGATTTAGCAACATTAGAAAAACGCTATAAGCAATCTTCTAAACTTAGTGCAGGTGAAGGGCGAGTGATTGTTCTTCAAGAGCAGAGCGCTGTGCAAGCTATGGACAGTTGGCGACTGGATTTGCCTGTTTATGACAGTCGCGATCAGGGGGCAATATACTCTCTTGCGCTGCCATATTACCCAAGTCAAAACGTAGAGCGTTTTTCTGCCTTGCGAATCAGCGGACAGCCGCTACAAGAACATTTGATCACTGATGTAAACGCGATGGCGCAGAACGATCTATCGGAACGTATGACAAGCATTGTTATTCGCCAAGCGCTACGTGTAGTCGCGAAAGATCGCATTCGAAAAGAAGCAACCAAAGGCGATGATGTCGGTAATATTCTGTTCAACGTGTGGAACACACTGACAGAGCAACCAGACACTCGCAGTTGGCAATCATTACCTGCAGAGATTAAGAGCAGTACGTTTGTAGCAAATAGCGGTCAATATACGTTGGAAGCGGGCGCTAAAACGTACGACTTTGATATTCGAGAAGGGCAGACCACCTTGGTGTGGATTTCTCGACAAGGAAACAATGCAACAATGTGGCATAAACAGCTAGGGAGGCTGTAATGAAAAAGTGGTTAGTGAGCTTAGCAGCGGTTATGGCTCTGGCTGGTTGTGCTGATAATACAGCTGGCGTAAGGGTCGATAGTCTGACTCAGAACGTTTTCTTTGGTGACAAGGTATTGGGCAGCCGTTTACAGGTTGAAGATATTCGCACCGATCTGGTCGACGGTCATACGCGAGGAATCGTTCGTTTAAACAGTAACTATAAAGGCGATCAACATATTCTTTATCGTTTTTACTGGTACGACGATGCCGGGCTTGAGGTCAACCTTAAACAAGGTCCTTGGAAGCAAGCGATTGTTCGTGGTTTTGAAAGTATTTCGTTGTCGGAAGTGTCGGTAAACCCGAAAGCGACTCAGTTCAGAGTCCAGTTCCGAGAGCAGTAAGTTAGATTAAACGGGTCTCATGATTCGTAAATACAAGAATTTAAGAGTGTGGGTAACCCCGCTCAGTGATAAGTTGAGGAAACAAAATGAAAAAGAGTGTCATTGCGCTACTAGGTTTAGCGGTTATTTTAGGCGGTTGTTCAAACAAGGTAAGCTACGGTGATGCACAAGCAGTAGAAACCACGACAATCGATTTCGGTTCAACTGACCTTCAAACGATTGCGGGTGAAATGGTCGATAGCATGATGGCGTCTGGTTCTGTGTCTTACATTACTCGTGAACAGCGTCCAATCGTGTTTGTAGAGCGAATCAAGAACAAAACAAGTGAGCACATCGATACTGAGTCAATCACTGACACTATCAGTACTAAGATGCTGAACTCTGGTAAGTTCCGTTTCGTTGATATGGACCGTGTAGAGTCTGTTCGTGACCAATTGAACTTCCAAAACAACGATGAGCTTGTAAACCAAAGTTCAGCGATTCAATTCGGTAAAATGGTTGGTGCTCAGTACATGCTGTACGGCAACCTATCAAGCATCGTTAAGAAAGCGGGTAGCGATGAAGACGTATACTACAAAATGACGATGCGTCTAATGGATCTTGAGTCTGGCTTGATTGAATGGGCTGACGAGACTGAAATCCGTAAGCAACAATCTAAGAGCCTACTAGGCCTTTAATTTCGCTTACTTGCCAACTATGCGCAGCCGGATTTGACAATGTCTAGTATTGGCAGCGCTTAATCTTGACAGCGTATAGCTTGGTCACACGCCAATGCAGTGCATGATGTGCTGTTTATGAAGAGACACTGGCTTTTGGTCAGTGTCTTTTTTGTAGGGAATGAAGACGTTTATAGGGAGTAAATATGGCAATTTTTTCTTGGCCTGAGGCTAAGCTTCTTGATACCAGTTTGAGTTCGCTTGACGGTTACTTTTCTGAGCCTCCAGTTAGAGCACAGACATTAACAGGCGGTTTGACCAATCGATGTTGGAAGTTGGTCGATGCCGATGGTACTGCGTATGTTTGGCGGCCAACCACACCTATCACCAAAGCGTTCTTCATTTCTCGCCATGAAGAGTACCAAGTGCTGTCTGCCATTGAGCGACTCGGTATCGGGCCAAGCCCAATGGTAGTGAATGAGCAGGGGTTACTGGTTGAGTGGATTGCGGGTGAGACACTTTACGAAGATCTAGAACTCGATGACCTGTTGAAAACGCTGATCTCTGTTCATCTGGTTAATACTGCGCGATTACCACTGCAACCATTCAGTTTCACGGCGCGAGTCGACCATTACTGGCTGCAGCTTGATGCGATTCATAAGACCGAAGCCTGCACTAAGATTTATCAAGAGTGGCGCGTGGCTCCGAGTATTACCAATGTTGACCTGTCTTTGTGCCATTTTGACTTAGGTGGTTATAACCTAGTGAGAAACAGTGACTGCATTAAGATTATTGATTGGGAATACGCTGCGCTCGCAGACCCTAGGCTCGATTTAACATTAACCATTGCGGTTGCTGGCGCGCCAGTCACAGAAGCGGTTGAGAAGTACTGTCAGCTGCGAGGAATCCATGATGTTCAGCCTTGGCTTGATGGTGTAGAAGCATGGTTACCAAGAAGCCAGATGATGGCGATGCTATGGTATTTACTTGCTCATCAGCTTTGGGGCGATGAAAGTTATCTGCGTGAAGCGGAGGCTCTGAGTCACACTTTATGTAGCTAGGATCACGTTTAGGAAGTGAAAAATATAATTTCTCAGCTGTTACCTTTAAAACCTTGTTTTTCGTGTTAGATTGATCAAAACGTACCAATATTCAACGGGGGAGGTACAATGATTATCTATCTACATGGCTTCGACTCAACAAGCCCGGGCAATCACGAAAAAATACTGCAGTTGCAATTCATTGATGATGACGTTCGTTTCATCAACTACAGTACTTTGCATCCAAAACACGATATGCAGCATCTGCTAAAAGAAGTGCATAAGGTGATAGAGCAATCCGATGATCCGCATCCCATTATTTGTGGTGTAGGTTTAGGTGGTTTTTGGTCTGAGCGTATTGGTTTCTTATGTGGGATTAAGCAGGTGGTGTTCAACCCTAATCTGCACCCTGAGAACAACATGGTAGGTCGAATTGACCGTCCAGAAGAGTACGAAGACATCGCAACTAAATGTGTTGCTCAGTACCGTATGAAAAACAAAGGACGCTGTTTAGTGGTGCTTTCTCGTGAAGATGAAATTCACGACAATACCAAAACAGCTGCCGCGCTAGAAGATTACTATGATGTAATCTGGGATGAGAAAGAGAGTCATAAATTCAAAAAGATCTCTCAACATCTTCAAGCAATGAAAGCGTTCAAAAACGCTTAATCAATCCAGATGTTTTATAAAAGCAGTGCTCAATGAGTGCTGCTTTTTCACATCTGAATCTTAGAGATTGGTATTGATAAAGTAGTTGTATATGTTTTATCGGTCGGTTTGTGCATTTATAGATCAGTTTGCGCAAACGTTAACTAATTAGTCGCGAATCCTCATTGAGGGTAAGGATTTTTTTGTTGCGGTCATCTTTTTGCTATATATAATGTTCCCAAGCAAAATATTTTGACAAATATCAAAAAAAATTGAGAGCGAGTGAAAAAACTTGCCCATAATTTGTGTTCTGCCTCTCAGGTAGTCACCTTTTATATCCACGTGAGCAAAGCAACAAACCATTATTTGTTGTTTGTAACCCCTCTAACTACTCGGTGAGCTGTCGTTATTCTTTTTCGCGGTAACCCAATTTGTAACAGCCTTCGCATTCAAGGCCGAGTAGATACATAGAATTTATCGGTTGGAGTAATCGAGCCGAACCCCATTTATTCATTTTGTAGAGGATTGTCATTGTGACAAAAATTATCGTAGTAGGCGGCGGTGCTGGTGGTTTAGAACTAGCCACTAAGCTAGGCCGCACTTTAGGTCGTAAGAAACGTGCCCAGATTACTCTGGTAGACCGTAAAGCAAGCCACCTATGGAAACCATTACTTCATGAAGTAGCAACGGGCTCACTGGATGAAGGTGTTGATGCATTAAGCTACCGTGCGCACGCAAAAAACCATTACTTCGATTTCCAAATGGGCAGCCTGAACGACATCGATCGTGAGCGTAAAGTGATTGCACTAAGCGAGCTTACAGACGAGCACGGTGAACTGCTGATGCCAAGCCGTGAACTTGAATACGATATTCTAGTGATGGCGCTAGGCTCAACGTCAAACGACTTCAACACTCCAGGCGTTCGTGACAACTGTATTTTCCTTGATAGCCCAGAGCAAGCACACCGTTTCCGTACAGAAATGAACAATCAGTTCTTAAAGCTTCACGCTAAGAACGGTCAAGGCACGGTAGACATCGCGATTGTTGGTGCTGGTGCAACTGGTGTAGAGCTTTCTGCAGAGCTACACAACGCCGTTAAAGAACTTCGTACTTACGGCTTCGGCGACCTAGATTCAAGCAAGCTGAACGTAAACCTAGTTGAAGCGGGTGAGCGTATTCTTCCAGCTCTACCTCCTCGTATTTCAAGTGCAGCACACTCTGAGCTAACCAAGCTTGGTGTGAACGTTCGTACGAATACGATGGTGACTCAGGCGGATTCTGACGGCCTAACAACCAAAGATGGTGACAAGATCCCAGCTCAAATCATGGTATGGGCAGCAGGTATCAAAGCACCAGATTTCATGAAAGATATCGGTGGTCTTGAAACCAACCGTATCAACCAGTTGGTTGTGAAGAACACGCTGCAAACAACACTGGATGACAACATCTTTGCAATCGGTGACTTGGCGCAATGTACACAAGCAGACGGTTCATTCGTTCCGCCACGTGCACAAGCGGCTCACCAAATGGCAAGCTGTGCATTCAGCAACATCATTGCTAAGTTGAACGGTCGTGACCTGAAAGACTACATCTACAAAGACAAAGGCTCGCTAGTTTCACTTAGCCGTTTCTCTACGGTAGGTAGCTTGATGGGTAACCTGACGAAAGGCTCGATGATGGTCGAAGGTCGTATTGCGCGTGTGGTTTACATCTCTTTGTACCGCATGCACCAGATGGCGCTTCACGGCTTAATCAAAACATCACTGATGATGCTGGTTGGTCGTATTAACCGTGTACTTCGTCCAAACCTAAAGCTTCACTAATCAGGTAAGCCTTCTCAGAGCATTACGCTGATAATAAAAAAGAGCTCTTCGGAGCTCTTTTTTGATCGTGTCGATTATGGATTATCGCAGGTGTTGAACTGATTTCTGCTGTTAAGACGTTGGAGGTAGCACAGAATAAACCACGCCATCTTTCGGCTTACCGTTAAACAGAAATCGATTCTGGGCAATGGTTTCTCGCTCAGCGCCACACTTCTCGATCAACTTTTGGCTGGGTAGGTTCTCGGTATCGCAGACAATCTCCAAACGCGTTAACTTGAGTTGCGCGAAACAAAATTCAAATAGGGCGAACATCGCTTCTTTGGCGATCCCTCTCCTTTGAAAGTCATCACCGACCCAATAACCTAAACTCGCCATATTAAAGGTGTGGTAAAGCTCATTAATGGCAACCATACCGACTAACTTATCGCTTTTTCGTTCAAAGATGCCAAAGCCAAACGCATCGGCTTTCACCCAGTTCAGGCGAGTTGCCAGAATAAATTTCTCGGCCTCGACGATAGAAAACTCTTTATGACACCAGTCGACCCATGGCAGCAAGCTAGGGGAGGACTTAACCAGCTGAGAAAATTCTTGAGCATCTGAGGCCTCAATGATTTTAAGGCTAAGATTTTGTGTGTTGATCTGAAATTCAGGGCTCATAGAGCGTACCAAGTAACGTGTAAGTACTGAGCAAAGAAAGTCAGTACAGAATAAAGATAGATAGCACTTAATAAAACGCCCTCACTAGGAGGGCGGATTGAATTATTTATATAATTATAGCCGAATCGGCAAGTAATTTACTGCGCTACACGTCTAACTTGAATCACCATTCCAAGAAGTGGGTGGTCAAGGTAGTGAGTTTCTGTACTGCGCATACGACGTTTTTGGTCCATGCGGTAGCTCTTAAGGAACTCTTGGACTTCAACCGTCGGAGAAATCTCAGTTAGGTTGCCCACTTGGACGTTGCTTTCTGCGCCACTTACTGGTGAATCTAGCTCGATTTGTTGCTCTTGTAGAGTCACTTCACGAACGCTTGGCGCTTTTAAATCTAATGTCGTTTCAGCGTATAGGTAGTGCTGAACGTAGATTTGCAGCTTGCCGTCTAATTCGTAGAGTGGCTTATCAATGGTCTCTTCTTGGAACCCATCAGCGCTGCCTGCAGTGATTGCGCCTTTTTCAGAGCCATCAGCATTAAATTGTTTAGAGAAATCTTTACCTGCTTGAATGTGGAAAACAGGTGCAGAGCTCTTACCTTGGTCGCCTTGACGCCAAGCGGTATGCATCAGAACTTCAAAGCCAGCGTGTTTACGTAGCTTGTCTTTTTGAGGCGTTAACTTATATTCCGAGTAAGGAAGCATTTGAACGCCTTTCTTTGCTCGGTATTGGGTATCTTGAAATGAACCAACACGCTCAAGTGAAATCTTAGGCTGTGTATTTGGCCAAGATTCGTTCACCTTCTCTGCATCAACAGCGCGCTTAAAAATGATCACTTCTATATCAAATTGTCTCTGCGCCAAACTTGGCAGTGAGACGAACAATAGTAGCAGTGGGATCAGTCTTTTCATTTTTACTCCGTCTTCCAGCCGAACTACCGGCTGGATAATTTATATGTGCAAGTGGATTGGGTCTTATGCTGAAGGCAGCAAGTTTTGTCTGAATTCGCCCAATAAATCACTAACAAATTGAATTCGTTTCCGTCTGTCGACCAATGGTATCGTAAACTTGAACTTTGTTGGTCCTTCCATTGAAAACTTTTGCGGTTGAGATTGCAACAGTTTAACAAGGTAGGTCGGGTTTATGTCAGCATCCGGGTAGAATTCTAAGAATCCACCCTTATCGTGGGCTTCAATTTTCTTCGCTTTGATAGACGCTGCGGCTAATTTTAGCTCAGAAACTGATAACAAGTTCTTGGTTGCATCAGGCAGAAGGCCGAAGCGATCAATCAGCTCGACTTTCAACTCTGCCAATTCGTCGGAGTCACTCACACTCGCAATACGCTTATAGGTAGACAAACGTGTATTGATGTCTGGGATGTAGTCATCTGGTAATAGTGCTGGCAAACGCATCTCAATTTCAGTTTGTTCACGCAGTAGGTCATCAAGCGATGGCTCTCGACCTTCCTTCAATGCTTCAACCGCTTGTTCAAGCATCTCCATGTACAAGGTGAAACCAACTGACTGGATTTGACCACTCTGTTCATCACCTAACAGCTCACCCGCACCACGAATCTCTAAATCGTGAGTTGCTAAGGTAAAGCCTGCGCCCAAGTCTTCGAGCGAAGCAATCGCATCCAATCGCTTGATCGCATCTTTGGTCATTGCTTTAGGGTGTGGCGTTAACAAGTAAGCATAAGCTTGGTGGTGCGAACGACCTACACGACCACGTAATTGGTGCAGCTGTGCTAAACCAAGGTTATCGGCTCTGTCCATCAAGATGGTATTTGCCGTTGGTACGTCGATACCGGTTTCAATGATGGTTGTACACACCAGTAAGTTGAAGCGCTGGTGGTAGAAGTCATTCATGATGCGTTCCAGTTCGCGCTCTCGCATCTGGCCATGAGCTACAGTCACGCGCGCCTCTGGAATCAGCTTTTGCAATGACTCTGCTGTTTTCTCAATCGTGTCGACTTGGTTGTGTAGGAAGTAAACCTGGCCACCACGCATGATTTCACGCAGCACCGCTTCTCTGACGATGGCATCATCACTCTCGCGAACGAAGGTTTTAATTGCCAAGCGTCGTGCGGGTGGTGTAGCGATGATCGAAAGGTCACGCATGCCACTCATTGCCATGTTCAGCGTTCGCGGGATCGGTGTCGCAGTAAGCGTTAGAATATCGACATCCGCACGCATCGCTTTCACTTTCTCTTTCTGACGTACACCAAATCTGTGTTCTTCATCGACAACCAGCAGGCCTAGGTCTTTAAACTTAATATCGCTCGAAAGCAGCTTGTGAGTCCCGACTAGGATATCCACTTTACCGTCGGCGACATCTTGCATGATTAGTTTTTGCTCTTTAGCTGATTTGAATCGGGATAGAACCTCAACACGAATCGGCAAGTTGGCGAAACGGTCACGGAAGTTTTCGAAGTGTTGCTGAGCAAGTAGAGTAGTAGGAACTAAAACCGCTACTTGTTTGCTGTTGTCGGTACAAACGAATGCTGCACGCATCGCGACTTCGGTTTTACCAAAGCCAACATCACCACACACCAAACGGTCCATGGCTTTGGCTTGGCACATATCAGACATAACAGCATTGATGGCCATCGCTTGGTCATCGGTTTCTTCAAACGGGAAGCCAGATTTGAAAGTCGCGTATTGGCCACGGTCGAGCACAAATTTGTAGCCAGGTTTTAGCTCTCGCTTGGCGTAAACATCAAGTAGCTCTGCTGCAACGTCACGGACTTTCTCCGCGGCGCGTTTACGAGCTTTTTGCCACGCTTCGCCACCGAGTTTATGTAGTGGTGCTGAATCTTCAGCGCCACCCGAGTAACGTCCGATTAAGTTCAGAGAAGCAACAGGTACGTAGAGCTTGGCATCGTTTTGATACTCAAGGGTTACGTATTCGGTTTTCATACCACCGGCTTCGAGAGTCTGTAGGCCGATGTAGCGACCTATACCATGGTCAATGTGTACAACAGGCTGACCTGGTTTAAGTTCGGCTAAGTGACGAATGACAGTGTCGCTGTTAACACTTTTTTTGTCTTTCTTACGGCGCTGAACAACGCGATCACCCAACAGGTCGCTTTCACAGATAAGGGCGATGTTTTGCTCTTCGTGGATAAAGCCATGTTCCGCTGACCCTAAGATCAGGCTGAACTTATCTATACCTTTAATCGCCGCATCGAGGTTTTCAACTTCGCTTGGACGAACTTTAATGCCTCGCAGTAATTCACTCAGAGCTTCACGACGACCTTCAGACTCAACTGAAAAGACCACTTTTCCTTCGAAGGCTTCAGTGAACTTTCTTAGGTTTGCGAGTGGCTCTTTATTCTGATGCTGAACACTGAGATCAGGAAGAGACACAACCGGAAGGTTGGTACGTCCAGCTTTCTCTTCAATTGAATCTAAGCTCAGATTGACTTGTGGCTTCTGTTTGAAGTGTGCGAACAGCTCGTCTTTCTTCAACCACAGTTGTTCAGGCGTGAGAAGTGGCCGTAATGGGTCAACACCGCGCTGTTCGTATCGGTGAGCGACATCAGTAAGGAACGAATCAACCGCGGTTTCTACGTCACCCAGAACCAAGAGTTGCGCTTCATCGGCAACATAGTCAAACAGTGTTTCTGTGTGATCGAAGAATAGAGGCTGCCAGTACTCAATACCCGCAGGCCATGTGCCTTTAGATACCTGCATGTAAACTGACTCTGGTTCACGGCGGGCATCAAACTGTTGGCGCCAGCGAATACGGAAGTCTTCAATCGCCGTTTCCGAGGTTGGGAATTCGTGCGCTGGTAACAGGCGGATCTCAGAGATGTCTTCAATAGAACGCTGGTTTTCAGGATCGAAAGTACGAATAGTGTCGATTTCGTCATCGAAAAAATCGATTCGATACGGGTCTTTACTGCCCATTGGGAACAGATCGAGAATAGAGCCACGGCTTGCGTATTCACCGGGGCCAAACACTTGGTCAACGTAACGATAGCCTGACTTTTCAAGCTGTAGACGCAGTTTCTCTAAAGAGTAGAGATCGCCCGTTTTCACCATTAACGTGTGTTGTAGCAAAAAGTCACGCGGTGACTGGCGTTGCAATAACGTGCTGATCGGAACGATCGTGATGCCATCTTTTAGTGTTGGCAGTGCGTAAAGGCGTGCGATACGATCTGAGATGATCTCTTGGTGCGGCGAGAAGCTATCGTATGGCAGCGTTTCCCAGTCAGGGAATAATGCGACTTCATGTGCCGTAAACTGTTCAATTTCAGATTGCAGCTTAAGAGCGACTTGTGGGTCTGGCACTGCTAGTACTGTATGGCTGTTGTGCTGCTCTGCGAGTTTAGCGATGGCCAGAGCGAGAGACGAACCGACTAGGTTACCGATGTGCTTTTTGTCACCGGCTCCTTTGAGTGTAGGTAGTGTAAAAATAGATTGTTTGGTCATGTTAATTTACTTGTTATCTCGGTCTAGAGAGCGTTGACGCAAAAGTTTCTGTTGTTGATGAAGTGCCGCTTTGATCAGCAGGTCTTGGTCAGTATCGCGAAGATGAGCGTATTTGAAGTTAATTTCGAAACCGGAATCTTTAGGCTGGCTTGCAAACACTTCCGCGTAGCAGTATATGGCTGCAGCTGGGTGCTCTAGAAAAAGTTTGGCTTTTACTAAGCGACCCGGTTCGATGTCTGCTTTTGAAAAGCAGGAAAACTGACTCGCACCAAATGAATAGGTGTGAGTGCGAAATTTCTCATCATCTTGCTGCGATAACATAAAGCTCAACAAGAGGTTTAATTTTGAGTTTTGTGCATCCAATAAACTGGTGACATTCTTCAAGTCGCTGTTTTTCAGTTCCGCTCGAGCGCTGTCAGCTAACAGATCCAATTGGCTAAATTCACTTGCCACCACAAATGGTGCTGGGATCTCAGATTCGAATTGAATTTGAGAAGGTAAAGTGAAGCCGCTGTCCATTGGTTCAATATTAGCGGTAAGGCTATGGTGAACGGTGAAAAACTCTTGTTCTGTCATGCGTTAGTTCCTTGAAGTGATCTATTGATTATCGCTATGTGGCCGCAGTAATCAAGGTCAGTTAATTGAAAGTCTCAAATAGTTGTTTGAAATTTGGCTATTTGACAAGGTTCTGTTTTTCAAGCCTAACTAATTGAGTTAATTCACTCTATATTTTCAATTAACCCCTACACAGTAACAGCAATACCCGTTACATTAACCCGCATCCCCTTTAGATGGTTCAAAGTATGTTTCATCCTATTTCGTTGTTTGTTGGCCTACGCTATTTGAAAGGCCGTTCAGGTGATCGCTTTAGCCGTTTTGTTTCTTATATGTCGACGGCAGGTATCACCATTGGTGTGCTGTCTTTGGTTACTGTTTTATCGGTAATGAATGGATTCGAAGCGCAGTTAAAAGACCGAATTCTTGGTGTTCTTCCTCAAGCGGTGGTTTATGAGCAAGGTGGCACTACCTCTCTTTCTGCCCAAGCGCCTAATTTTGCAGAGCAAATCTCGCTTAATGGTCACGTTGAACCGATTGTCCGCAGTGAGGCAGTGATTCAGAGTCCGGCTCAATTATCTGCGGGTTTGTTAATTGGCATTGAACCCAATTCAGATGACCCTCTTCAGAACCACTTGATTGCGGGCAGATTGTCTTCACTTAAAGCGGGTCAATATCAGTTGTTCCTCGGTCATACTTTGGCGAGAAATTTGAAGGTATCTATGGGTGACAAAGTTCGCTTGATGGTGACCAGCGCTAGCCAATACACCCCATTAGGTCGTATTCCAAGCCAACGAAATTTCACCGTTGCCGGTATTTTCAATACAGGTTCTGATATCGACGCTCAACTGATGGTGACAGACATCCAAGACGCTGGGCGTTTGATGCGTTATAAATCAGACACTATTTCAGGCTGGCGACTATTTTTTGAAGACCCGTTTGAAGTCGCAGAGTTATCAACTCAGCCATTACCGGAAGGTTGGTTGTGGAGCGACTGGCGAGACCAACGAGGTGAGCTATTCCAAGCCGTTCGTATGGAAAAAAACATGATGGGTTTAATGCTTGGGCTTATCATCGGTGTTGCTGCTTTCAATATTATCTCAGCACTTATCATGGTGGTGATGGAGAAGCAGTCTGAAGTCGCGATTCTTAAGACCCAAGGCATGACTGATGGTCAAGTCATGGGGATCTTCATGGTTCAAGGCGCAAGTAGTGGCGTGATTGGTGCGCTCTCTGGTGGTGTGTTAGGCGTTGCTCTAGCGATGAACCTTAATACTATTTTAGAGGCGATGGGCGTTGCTCTATTCTCCTTTGGTGGACAGTTACCAATTTTGATTAACCCAATTCAAATCGCTGTTGTTGTGGTTCTGGCTATTGCACTTAGCCTGATTGCCACTGTATTCCCTTCTTATCGTGCATCGTCTGTGAAACCTGCTGAGGCCCTTCGTTATGAGTAATTTTCTTCAATGTAATGATATCCGTAAAACGTACCGTGAAGGCTCGTTAGATACTGAGGTGCTCAAGGGAGTCAGCTTTGACATCGAAAAGGGTGAGCTAGTAGCAATCATCGGTACCTCTGGCTCGGGCAAAAGTACCTTACTGCATATCTTAGGCGCATTAGACGATGCTTCTGCGGGCAGTGTGAGTTTTCTTGGTCAAGATTTAGCATCTTTGAGTTCGAATAAGCAGGCGAAGCTTCGCAACCAGCATCTTGGCTTTGTGTATCAGTTCCATCATCTTCTATCTGACTTTTCAGCTTTAGAAAACGTGGCGATGCCGTTATTGATTGGCGGCGAAAAGCCCGCTAAAGCAAAGCAAGAAGCACAACGTTTGTTGGACAAAGTTGGATTGAGTCACCGCGTGGACCACCGACCTTCAGAGCTTTCTGGTGGCGAGAGGCAACGTGTGGCGATTGCTCGTGCATTGGTGAATAAGCCTGCGCTAGTGTTGGCGGATGAACCAACCGGTAACCTTGACCATAACACCGCACTGTCTATTTACGACTTAATGCGTGAACTGAACCGTGAATACGATACTGCCTTTTTGGTCGTGACTCACGATGGTGAACTTGCCGGTAAGATGGATCGCCAACTTCACATGCAAGATGGTTTACTGGTCAACGTAGAAAAAGAGGAGAGCTAAGTGTTTTCCTCTTTATCTCTATTGATAGGCGGCCGATTTAGCCGTGCGAAACAACGAGACAAGATGGTGTCGTTCATCTCATTGTCTTCGACCATTGGTATTGCGGTTGGTGTCGCGGTGATCATTATCGGCTTATCTGCGATGAATGGCTTTGAGCGAGAGCTTCAATCACGAGTACTTTCTGTCATTCCTCATGGTGAATTTGAAGGCGTGAATGAGCCTGTGACTCGTTGGGAGCACGTGATTGAGGAGTCGGTTAAGCACGATAAAGTCGTTGCTGCTGCGCCTTATGTAAAAATTACAGCGCTTGCTGAAAAGGGCAAAGAACTCAAAGCAATTGAAGTTCGCGGCGTTGACCCACAACTTGAGCAACAAGTATCGAGCCTGTCGAGTTTTATCGATAAGCAAGCTTGGAGTGAGTTTAAAGCAGGGCAACAACAAATCATCTTAGGTTCTGGTGTAGCGAATGTGCTGGGTGCGAAAGTCGGTGATTATCTGACTTTGATGATTCCAGCGGTAAACGGTTCTGTGAAGGTTCAGGCGCCAAAGCGTGTTCGAGTGAAAGTGGTTGGCTTGCTGACGCTTAATGGCCAGATTGACCACAGCTTGGCTCTGATTCCGATTGGTGATGCTCAGGTCTACGCCAACTTAGGTGAGGCGGTAACTGGAGTCTCTTTAAAAGTGACCGATGTGCTGAACGCGAACTCTATTGTGCGTGAAGTGGGCAATCAGCTTGATGTGTATGTGTATCTACGAAGCTGGCAGCAGAAGTTTGGTTTCTTGTATCGAGATATCCAACTCGTTCGTACCATCATGTATCTGGTGATGGTACTGGTTATTGGTGTGGCTTGTTTCAATATTGTCTCGACGCTAATGATGGCAGTAAAAGACAGAGCATCAGAGATCGCGATTTTAAGAACCATGGGTGCATCAGACGGCCTTGTGAAGCGCATCTTTGTTTGGCAGGGCGTATTCTCAGGCGTGTTAGGCAGTTTAGTGGGCAGTGCAATAGGTGTGCTAGTCGCTCTTAATCTCACGACACTAATCAAAGGACTTGAAAAGTTGGTCGATCACCAGTTCTTGTCCGGTGATATCTATTTTGTCGACTTCTTGCCATCACAACTTGATATGACGGATGTTGTTGTGGTTTCCGGCACTGCGATTGTGCTGAGTTTACTGGCGACATGGTACCCAGCATCACGCGCGGCGAAGTTGAATCCAGCCTCAGTGCTGAGTTCTAAATAGCATTCGCCTAAATAACAGGCCGTCAGTTTTCAGTCGATACAAAAAAAGGATCCCAGTGGGATCCTTTTTTATTGAATTCAATTCGTGTTCTTTACGACTTTCGTTACATGCCAATCTTGCAGAGGTAAGTAGCTCATCCGATTTTAACTTGTGTACGTTTTAAGTGAAGCGCATACAAGGTTAGATTGAATAACAAGAAATGGCGTTCAGTGCCTTGCTTGTCGCTTCTTCCAACTTCTTACTACTGAGTAGCGCCATAAACCGCGAATACCAAAGTAGCCAATCATTGCTGAAACCACGCCACAAATCAGACAACCCAATAAGAACGGAGGCCCTATAGTGCTCATTTGCGCCAATATGAAGTCCCAAGACAATTCGAAATGGAAGGCTTGCGGTGGCACATGCATAACAAACGCCCCGACTTTATAAGCAAAGTAGAAGAGAACAGGCATGGTAACCGGGTTACTGATCCAAACAAGTGCGACAGCTAAAGGCAGGTTAACGCCACATGCGACAGCAAGGCCTGCAGACATAATCATTTGACTTGGTAGAGGGACAAACGCCATGAATAACCCAACAGCAAACGCGCCAGCCGCAGAGCGACGATTAAGGCACCATAAGTTGGGGTTGTACAAAACATTGCCAAAAACTTTCAATGCTTTCTGACGCTTGATTAGATCATGGTCAGGCATAAATCGTTTGATAAACTTTCTTGGCATAGGAGGAAGCTACTCTCTTGTTTAACACTTGGTTCTTGATTTCATTTGCTGCGACAGTTGTGTCTGCCAGCTTCTGGCCTGTGATGCCACATTGGGTTTGGGCACCATTGATGCTGTTGTTACTGCTAGCACCAACAAAGTATAGCGTTTTCCGGAGTGCAAGAGGTCCAGTAACAGCATTGATACTAGTTATCTGCCTAGGGAATGCGATTGAAATACAAACGAGTCGCTTATTCCAATCAGGGCAGAATACTACCATAAATGCGTCGGTTGTTAGCCTTTTTAGTGAAAATAGCCACGGTTTTGAAAGCGTAATAGTAGTCAGATCAATTGGCGGCGAAAAATTAATCTTTCCTCAATTGATAAAATTGCGTTTGTTTACTCCTTTCAAGCTAACGCTTGGAGATGATGTCTATTTATCGGCCTCAATAAAGCCGATATGGGGCAAACTCAACGAAGCCGGCTTTGACCGAGAAAAGTACTTGTTTAGTGCTGGCGTGGTTGCCAATGCAACTTACAGAGCAGATACCAAGTACCGAATTCATTCTAGCACCAACTTACGCGCCCAATGGTTTGAAGCCAGCCTTGAAAGGTTAAGTCTGCTGGCAAATCAAGATCTCATTATCGCTTTGAGTTTTGGATATCGAGACCTTATTCCGCCTCAGCGGTGGGATATGCTTAAAAGCAGTGGCCTGATTCACTTGATGGCTATTTCGGGGCTGCATATTGGGATTGCCTTTGGTATCGGCTATCAGATTGGCAAGATATTAAGGTTACTTTCCCCTTCATTTCTTTGGTTACCTACAATATTCGGGCTCGGCTTGGCGTATTTCTATAGTTGGTTTGCTGGATTCACGCTGCCGACTTTGAGAGCTTTGGTGATGTGCGTTATCGCGAGTTATTTCTTGTGGCGTGGGCAAAATATCAGTTTGCTTCGGTATGTTACTTTAAGTGTGTGCGTGGTTCTGCTGATTTGGCCGTTTTCAGCTTTGTCGAGCAGTTTTTGGTTGTCCTTTGGTGCATTGGGCGCTGTTTTCTATATCGCCTGTAATACTCAGCGCTCAGCTTCAAGCTTTACATTTATCGACTACGCACTCCAACTTATTAAGCTTCAACTGATGCTGACATTCCTTATCGCGCCTTCCTCGATGTTGTTTTTCAAAGGAGTCAGTTTAGTCTCTGTTTTCTACAACTTGTTCCTTTTGCCTTGGGTATCGATGGTGACGATCCCGCTGTTGTTTCTGGCAATGTTTCTAAGCTTAATATCGGAGTCAGTGTCTGGCGTGGTTGGTATAACAGCGCTAGACAATGATTTGGTCAGTCAGCTGTGGAAGTTAGTCGACTTATCGCTTGAGCCTCTCGTATTTAGTCTTCCTTTCTCTGAGCGATTTTGGATCCAAGTCGATAATCAGACGATTGCATTATCAGTATTCCTTATCTTGTTTTTGAGCTTTGTTAGTCGGTATTTCAAGCGAACATTATCGATATTGGTAACTGCAGTGTTTGTGCTGTGGTGGGAGTTCAGCAAACCCCAGCAAGACAAACTAACTATTGATATCTTGGATGTTGGGCATGGGTTGTCTTTGGTCTTGGAAAAGAACAATCAGATTGTTGTTTATGATCTTGGCAATGCGTGGCCAGGAGGCTCGGTTGTTGAGTCTTTGTTGATTCCTACTTTGAATCAGCGGGGGATTTATGAATTAGAAGGCGTGATTGTGAGTCATTTCGATTCTGACCATGCTGGTGGTTATCCGGCATTACTTGAGAACTATACGCCAAAGTGGATAAGAACCAGTCAGAACATTATTCAAGAACGCCAATCTATCACTCAAGCCCCGTCTAATATTCAAACATGTACTATTGGAGAGGTTTGGAACTGGCAAGATGTTGTTTTTGAGGTGTTGTGGCCGCCTAAGCAAGTAAAGAGGGCGTATAACCCACATTCGTGTGTGGTCAAGATCTCAGATCATAGTGCTGATTTCTCAATGTTGCTCACTGGTGATATTGAACTGGTAAGTGAGTGGTTACTTGCTCGTGAAGGAGAACAGCTAAGGAGTGATGTTATGTTGGTTCCGCATCATGGCAGCGATTCGTCATCGATTAAGTCGTTTATTGAGGCGGTGTCTCCTCAGCTGGCGATAGCTTCTCTTGCCAAAGGCAACCAGTGGGGAATGCCGAGTGAGTTTGTTATTGAACGTTATCAGGAAGCGGGGAGTACTTGGCTAGATACTGGAGAAAGCGGACAAATAACCATCACTCTTAGCAAAGAAGGTTGGCAATATCATGCGATTAGAGAACAACAAGGCGGGCAGTGGTATAGGCAGATGCTCCGTAAGGGAGTAGAATAGATAGATTATTGTGAGAAAATTAAGCGATTCTATGTCAACACAAACAGATGAAACTACCTGGGTCACATTTAAAAGACTTTGGACTTATATTCGATTATATAAGGCCGGCCTAGGTGTTGCGGTAATTGCGCTTATTATAAATGCCGTTTCTGATACCTATATGATTTCCTTACTAAAGCCGTTACTTGATGAAGGCTTTGGTAATGCTGAATCTGACTTTTTACGTACACTTCCACTTATTATCTTTGCCATGATGTTCGTTCGTGGCGTCAGTGGCTTTGTTTCAACCTATTGCTTGAGTTGGGTCTCTGGCAATGTGGTGATGGAAATTCGTCGTAAGATTTTCAGCCATTTCATGCACATGCCTGTTTCTTTCTTCGATAAAGAACAGACAGGCGCATTGCTATCTCGAATTACTTACGATTCAGAGCAAGTGTCTGCAGCAACCAGTAAAGCGTTAGTCAGTATTGTCCGTGAAGGTGCAAGTATTATAGGCTTGTTGACGCTGATGTTCTGGAATAGTTGGCAGTTATCTTTGGTGTTATTTGCTGTAGCGCCTTTGGTTGCGTGGGCGATCAGTATCGTATCGAAGCGATTCAGAAAGATCTCTAAGAACATGCAAACTAGCATGGGTCACGTTGCTTCTTCAGCTGAACAAATGCTGAAAGGGCATAAAGTGGTTCTAACTTACGGTGGTCAAGATCTAGAAAAACACCGCTTTGATAAAGTTAGTAACCAAATGCGCCAACAAAGCATGAAGTTAATCACTGCTCAAGCGGCCGCTAACCCGATTATTCAAATGATCGCATCAGTTGCGATTGTTGTTGTTCTATTCCTTGCTAGTGTCGATTCTATTAAAGCCGAGCTTACTGCTGGTACGTTTACCGTTGTGTTCTCTGCAATGTTTGGTCTATTACGTCCGCTAAAGGCGTTAACTAACGTAACGTCTGAATTCCAACGTGGTATGGCTGCGAGTACGACTCTATTTGGCTTGATGGATCTAGATACCGAGCAAAACAAAGGGACGTTGAAACCTGAAACTGTAATGGGTGAAGTGGCTGTTAAAGATGTCACGTTTACTTATGACGGTGCAGAGAAACCAGCACTTGATAAGATCAGCTTCAATATACCGAAAGGTAAAACGGTTGCGCTTGTTGGGCGATCTGGCTCGGGTAAGAGTACCATTGCTAACCTATTCACTCGTTTTTATGACGTAGACTCTGGTTCAATTGAGCTTGATGGCCACGACATTCGTGATTACGAATTGAGAAATCTGCGTGAGCACTTTGCGCTCGTTTCTCAAAATGTACATCTGTTTAACGATACGGTGGCTAACAACATCGCTTACGCAGCAGAAGAACAGTATTCACGTGAACAGATCGAATACGCGGCTAAGCTTGCTCATGCAAGTGAGTTTATCGAAGGCATGGAAAATGGCATCGATACCGTTGTTGGTGAAAATGGCGCAAGCCTTTCTGGTGGTCAAAGACAACGTATTGCGATTGCACGTGCTTTATTAAGAGATGCGCCTGTGCTGATTCTTGATGAGGCGACGTCTGCACTGGATACTGAGTCAGAGAGAGCGATTCAATCTGCACTAGAAGAACTGCAGAAAGACAAAACAGTATTAGTTATCGCACACAGACTCTCTACCATCGAGCAAGCTGATGAAATTCTAGTGGTTGATGATGGACATATTGTAGAAAGGGGCGCACATGCTGAGCTAATCGCGCATGATGGTGCTTATGCACAATTACACCGAATTCAGTTCAGCGGATAAATTAGGTCTTGTTGTGATCGAAAAGATTTGGTTTAACAATCACCCGTTGAAATATCTTCTCTGGCCGCTTTTGTGGCCACTGAGTCTGCTGTTCAAAATGATCAGTAGTCGGCGTCGTGACGCTTATCTCTCAGGGAATAAAGAGACCTACCGCCCGCCTTTACCTGTTATTGTTGTGGGCAATATTACTGCTGGTGGAAATGGTAAAACACCGGTTGTGATTTGGTTAGTTGAGATGCTTCAGGCTCACGGCTTTAAACCCGGAGTCGTATCTCGTGGCTACGGTGCAAAAGCACCAAGCTATCCGTTGGTGTTGGATGAAAATACCCCAGCTGAGCATTCGGGTGATGAACCTCGCTTGATTCGTAAGCGAACTGGTGCGCCAGTCGCAGTCGACCCTGTGCGAGCTAACGCAGTGAAAGCATTGCTGAGCAAAGGCGTTGATGTGATTATCACTGACGATGGCCTTCAGCATTACGCGCTTGAACGCGACATTGAATTTGCAGTTATCGACGGCGCAAGACGCTTTGGTAGTGAGAGTTTGATTCCTTTAGGTCCATTACGAGAGCCGGTTTCTCGTTTAGATGAAGTCGACTTTTTGGTAAACAATGGCGGTAAAGCGCACGGTCGAGAGTTCTCGATGTCTTTGCTTCCAAGCCAAGCAGTTAACCTAAAGACTGGTCAGAAAAGGTCTGTGGCAAAATTACACAAGCTGGTGGCTTTTGCCGGTATTGGCCACCCACCGCGCTTTTTTAAAACATTGGAAGATCTTGATGGTGATGTGGTTTTCACACAGGGCTTCGCCGACCATCAAGATTTTGATAAAGATGAACTTCATGCCTTAGCTAATAAAGGTATGAATCTGATTATGACAGAAAAAGACGCTGTAAAATGCGAAGAATATGCGCAAGATAACTGGTGGTATCTTCCAGTTTCTGCGCAGTTTGATGAAGATTCGCAACAGCAAATTTTAAAAAGAATAAAAGAGGTTATGGAATACTATGGATCACCGTCTACTTGAGATCGTTGCTTGCCCTGTATGTAAAGGTAAACTAACTTTTGACAAGGATAAGCAAGAGCTTGTTTGTAAAATTGATCGCCTTGCTTACCCAATTAAAGAGGGTATTCCTGTTCTTTTAGAACCTGAAGCTCGCACCGTTTCTATGGATGAGGGTAAGTAATGTCTTATACGGTTGTTATACCTGCAAGATACCAATCGAGCCGTTTACCAGGGAAGCCACTTGCTGACATTGGTGGAAAGCCGATGATTCAATGGGTATACGAACAGTCAATGAAAGCGGGTGCCGATAACGTTATTATCGCTACCGACGACGCTCGAGTTGAAAAAGCGGCTAAAGCATTTGGCGCGACCGTTTGTATGACATCACCGAATCACGAATCGGGCACTGAACGCCTAGCTGAAGTGATTGAAGTTATGAATATTCCTGATGATCATATTATCGTGAATGTTCAAGGTGATGAGCCACTTATCCCACCTTCAATCATTAATCAGGTTGCCAACAATCTTGCTAACAGTACAGCCCCGATGGCAACGTTAGGTGTGGAAATTACTCATGCTGATGAAGTGTTTAACCCTAATGCCGTTAAAGTTGTAACCGATAAAGACGGTTACGCCTTGTATTTTAGCCGAGCAACCATTCCTTGGGATCGCGATGCTTACGCGAACAACGGTACTGCAGCGGAATCTCCTTTGCTTCGTCATATTGGTATCTATGCTTACCGAGCGGGTTTTATCAATACCTACATTAATTGGGAACCAAGCACTCTTGAACGTATTGAGTGCCTAGAGCAATTACGAGTACTTTGGTACGGTGAAAAAATCCACGTAGACGTTGCGGCGGAAGCACCGGCTGCTGGTGTTGATACGCCTGAAGACCTAGAAGCGGTTCGAGCTATTATTGGCTAAGCTTCTTTGAGCGAGTTCTTCTTTGCTCTACAAAATGAAAAATCATGAGCCTTGCCTATTGCGAGGCTTTTTTCTATCTATCGAAAAGTGCGCTATCGAAAAGCGCGTGCGTGTCTTATTAACCTAAGCAAACGGATATTGAGATAGTTGCATTGGTTTATGCATCATCAACACGGAATTATCTGAGATTTACCTCGCTCGAGTTCCAATTTTTCTCTATAATATGCCGCCTATAAAGTAGTGGCGAATCGCTAGTACAGAATAAAACTTACGACAAAACGTGGAGTAAAAGATGCCTTCTCAAAGCCCAGTGATTACGGTTGATGGACCAAGTGGTGCAGGTAAAGGTACCCTGTGTATGTTGCTAGCAGATAAGCTAGGCTTTCATCTTCTAGACTCAGGCGCGATCTATCGCGTATTGGCTTTAGCGGCAATTCACCATGGTGTGGATACTGAATCAGAGGATGCTTTAGTACCGCTTGCTACACACTTAGACGTGCAGTTTATTGCTGAAGGCGACTTAGTTAAGGTTATCCTAGAAGGTGAAGATGTGTCTGGTGAACTTCGTAAAGAAGAGACTGGCATGGCGGCTTCAAAAGTTGCTGCTTTACCTCGCGTTCGCGAAGCACTGCTTCGTCGTCAACGTGCATTCAGCGCTGCGCCTGGTTTGGTTGCAGATGGCCGTGACATGGGAACGGTTGTGTTTTCTGAAGCTGAAGCGAAAATATTTTTAGATGCAAGTGCTGAAGAGCGTGCGAGTCGCCGCCTTAAACAGTTGCAACAGAAGGGGTTAGATGTTAAATTTGACGACCTTTTGAGCGAGATCCAAGAGCGAGACGACCGAGATCGTAATCGCCCAGTGGCGCCACTTCGCCCTGCAGAGGATGCTCTAGTGCTTGATTCCACCTCAATGAATATTGAGCAGGTAGTAGAAAAAGCACTACACTATATTGAATCGAAACTGGCTGGGTAATTTCGCCGAGCTAGTACGAACGTTGGTCGCAAGGATGATGACCGGCGAATTTATCAACCCCATGCGGTAGGATACCCATGGACGTTTAATTATTGAAGATTAAATAATGACTGAATCTTTTGCTCAACTCTTTGAAGAGTTTCTATCTGAAACTGAATTCCAACAAGGCAGCATCGTTAAGGGTACTGTAGTAGCTATCGAGAACGGTTTCGTTCTTGTAGACGCTGGTCTTAAGTCTGAATCTGCTATCCCTGCTGAACAATTCAAGAACGCTGCTGGCGAACTTGAAGTTGAAGTTGGTGCTGAAGTAGACGTAGCTCTAGACGCTGTTGAAGATGGTTTCGGTGAAACTCAACTTTCTCGTGAGAAAGCTAAGCGTCACGAAGCTTGGATCGTACTTGAGAAAGCTTGCGAAGAAGCTGAAACTGTTGTTGGTATCATCAACGGTAAAGTTAAAGGCGGTTTCACTGTTGAACTTAACGGTATCCGTGCTTTCCTTCCTGGTTCTCTAGTAGACGTACGTCCTATCCGTGACACTGCTCACCTAGAAAACAAAGAGCTAGAGTTCAAAGTAATCAAGCTAGACCAGAAGCGTAACAACGTTGTTGTTTCTCGTCGTGCTGTTATCGAATCTGAAAACAGTGTTGAGCGTGACGAACTTCTTGAAACTCTACAAGAAGGTACTGAAGTTAAAGGTATCGTTAAGAACCTTACTGACTACGGTGCATTCGTTGACCTTGGCGGTGTTGACGGTCTTCTACATATCACAGATATGGCTTGGAAGCGCGTTAAGCACCCATCAGAGATCGTTAACGTTGGTGACGAAATCCTAGTTAAAGTTCTTAAGTTCGATCGTGAGCGCACTCGTGTTTCACTAGGTCTTAAGCAACTAGGCGAAGATCCATGGGTAGCAATCGCTAAGCGTTACCCAGAAGGTCACAAGCTTTCTGGTCGTGTTACAAACCTAACTGACTACGGCTGCTTCGTTGAAATCGAAGAAGGCGTTGAAGGTCTAGTACACGTTTCTGAAATGGATTGGACTAACAAGAACATCCACCCTTCTAAAGTTGTTAATGTTGGCGACGAAGTTGAGGTTATGGTTCTTGATATCGACGAAGAACGTCGTCGTATCTCTCTAGGTCTGAAACAGTGTAAAGCTAACCCATGGCAGTCATTTGCAGAAATGCAAGCTAAGGGCGACAAAGTTACTGGTAAGATCAAGTCTATCACTGACTTTGGTATCTTCATCGGTCTAGAAGGCGGTATCGACGGTCTTGTACACCTATCTGACATTTCTTGGAACGCTGCCGGCGAAGAAGCTGTACGTGAATACAAGAAAGGCGACGAAATCTCTGCTGTTGTTCTAGCAGTAGATGCAGAGCGTGAGCGTATTTCTCTTGGCGTTAAGCAAATGGAAAACGACCCGTTCAACGCATACGTTGCTGACAACAAGAAAGGTGTTCTTGTAAACGGTACTGTTACTGCAGTTGACGCGAAAGGCGCTACTATCGAGCTAATCGAAGGCGTTGAAGGTTACATCCGCGCTTCTGAAGTTTCTCGCGACCGTATCGAAGATGCATCTCTAATCCTAAGCGTTGGCGACAGCGTTGAAGCGAAGTTCACTGGTGTAGACCGTAAGAACCGCGTAATCAACCTATCTATCAAAGCTAAAGATGAAGCTGATGAGCAAGAAGCAATGGCTTCACTGAACAAGTCTGAAGAAGGCGCGTTCGGTAACGCAATGGCAGACGCATTCAAAGCTGCTAAAGGCGAATAATAGCTTCTCATTAAGAGAATTATAGCTATCTAGCCAAGAAAGGAGCCGTAAGGCTCCTTTTTTTTTGCTTATTTTTCCGATAGGTCTATAATTTCTAAAAAGAAAACCAACGAGGGTAACTATGACTAAGTCTGAATTGATTGAGAGACTGTGCGCTGAGCAAACGCATCTTTCTGCAAAAGAAATTGAAGACGCTGTAAAAGACATTTTAGAGCATATGGCTTCAACACTAGAAAGTGGTGATCGAATCGAAATTCGCGGTTTTGGCAGCTTTTCTCTGCATTATCGTGAGCCTCGTGTTGGACGTAACCCAAAGACTGGTGACAAGGTTGAGTTAGAAGGTAAATACGTTCCTCACTTCAAACCAGGTAAAGAGCTGCGTGAACGAGTAAACTCAGGAATGTAGCCTACTTATCGGAATTAAGAAAAGCGGCATACTATAATGTATGCCGCTTTTTTATGACCATAATATGGTGGTCTGATTAGTAATTTTCCTGCATAATCGTACAGCTAACCAACCAATGAGTGATGAACTATGAAAATTATAAAAATAGTCGCCGTTATCGCACTTTTCCTAATTGCACTGGCTTTAGGCTCTCAAAACCAAACAACTGTGAATTTCAACTATCTGCTAGCGCAAGGTGACTTCCACCTATCAAGTTTATTAGGTGTTGTATTCGTTTCAGGCTTCGCCCTTGCTTGGTTAGTCTTTGGTAATATGCACATGCGGTCTCAGCTAAAAATTCATCGCTTGAAGAAGCAACTCAATAAGCAATCAAAGCAGGTCCCTGCTGATACTAAAGCTTAAAGGCTATATTTGATGTTAGAGTTACTGTTCTTACTTTTGCCCATCGCAGCCGCTTATGGCTGGTATATGGGTAATCGTAATGCTCAGCAAGAAAAACAAAAGCAATCACACCAGATCTCCCGTCAATACGTGACGGGTTTGAACCTATTACTGTCAGACCAATCTGACAAAGCGGTTGATCACTTCATTGAGCTGCTTCAAGTAGACAATGAAACCATCGATACTCACTTGGCTTTGGGCAACTTGTTCCGCTCAAGAGGCGAAGTCGACCGCGCTATTCGTATTCACCAAAATCTCATCTCTCGTTCGGGGCTTACCCTCGATCAGAAAAATCTCGCACTGCAACAATTAGCTAAAGACTACATGGTCTCTGGCTTCCTTGATCGCGCTGAAAAAATCTTTGAACAACTTGTAGAAGAACCTGACCATAAAGAGGGCGCTTTACAGCAGTTGGTGGCTATTTATCAGCAGACCCGTGAGTGGAACAAGGCTATCCATTACGGAAATATCTTAGTTAAGCTCGGCAAGAAAAAAATGAAGATGCGTGCCACAGTCGCGCATTTCTGGTGTGAGCTTGCAATGCAAGAACAAGCCGATGGTAATCGTTCTAAAGCGCTTCAGCATTTTAAGAAGGCGCTTTCTGAAGACCCTAAATGTGTTCGCGCAAGTATCGCACTAGGGAAGTTCCACTTAGCGAACGAAGATTACCAAAAGACAATTGATTGTCTTGAATCGGTACTTGAACAAGATATCGATTTTATCAGTGAGGTGTTGCCAACCCTTGCTGAGTGTTACCACAAGCTTGGACAAGAAGCTCAATTGGTCGAGTTCCTCAAAGCGTGTATTCAGAAGAAAGCCGGTGTATCTGCCGAACTGATGCTGGCGCAATTGGTTGCTCACCATGAAGATGTAGGCTCTGCTCAAGAGTTACTGACAAAGCAGCTTGTTAAAAATCCAACCATGAAAGGTTTTTATCGATTAATCGATTACCACCTAGCGGAAGCAGAAGAAGGCCGAGCAAAAGACAGCTTAACCACACTTCAATCTATGGTTGGTGAACAGCTTAAGGTTAAGCCTCATTACCGTTGTCGTCAGTGTGGTTTCTCGACACACTCTTTGTATTGGCACTGCCCTTCATGTAAAGGGTGGGGGACGATCAAGCCTATTCGTGGGCTTGATGGTGAATAGATTTGTGGTCACTTTAAGACCTAATTATTAATTGCAGCTTTCGGGCTGCATTTTTATGACTGTTATTTATCACCTGCTTAGGTGATTAGAAATTTTTAGAAAGTTAACTGCGTTAGGAGATGAAATGAACGACCAAAAAATCATTGTAGCCTTGGATTATGATAATCAAGCGGATGCGTTAGCCTTTGTCGATCGAATTGACCCAGCATCTTGCCGCCTAAAAGTGGGCAAAGAGATGTTTACCCTGTTTGGCCCTGAATTTGTTCGTGAATTACATAAGCGTGGTTTCTCAGTATTTTTAGACCTTAAATTCCACGACATCCCGAACACATGTTCAAAAGCAGTCCGTGCTGCCGCTGAACTGGGTGTTTGGATGGTGAACGTACACGCAAGTGGCGGTGAGCGTATGATGACGGCTTCTCGCGAAATCTTAGAACCTTATGGCAAAGATCGTCCACTGTTAATCGGTGTAACGGTACTCACCAGTATGGAGCAATCTGACTTAGCGGGTATCGGTCTGGATCTTGAACCACAACAACACGTGATGCGCTTGGCTTCTCTAACGAAAAACTCTGGCTTAGACGGTGTTGTATGTTCTGCACAAGAGGCTTCTTTGCTTAAAGGTGCACTTGGTCAAGAGTTCAAGCTAGTTACTCCAGGTATTCGTCCTGTCGGCGCAGATGTTGGTGACCAGAAGCGCATCATGACGCCTTCTAAAGCGATTGAATCAGGTTCAGACTACCTTGTTATTGGTCGTCCGATTACGCAAGCGATAGACCCTGCTGCTGTACTTGCAGAGATCAACGGTACGCTTGCTTAAGTCTATATTTGGATTGAGATATAAATAAAGAAGGCCAGCAAATTGCTGGCCTTAATTTTTTAGTCTGGATTAGTCTAAACTGGACTGAATGTTCTGTGTGGAGCCTAAACCGGAGCACCACTATGGAATTTGAAGTCGCTGTCTTCTGAAGTGATAAGATCAGCTTCTACTTGAGCAAAATGCGAAATACGCTCTGAAATATCTTTCCCTGCGATCTGTTCTGCTAGCTCAAGGTAATCTTGGTAGTGGCGAGCTTCTGAACGAAGTAGAGACACGTAAAACTTCTTCATGTCTTCTTCCAAGAAAGGAGCCAATTTAGCGAAGCGCTCACAAGAGCGAGCTTCAATAAACGCACCGATGATAAGCTTATCAACCAGAGCATCAGGCTCGTAAGTCTTAACTTGTTTGATCAAGCCCTTAGCGTAACGACCCGCCTCGATTGGCTGGTAAGTCACGCCTTTCTTCTCCATCAACTCCATGACTTGGTAGAAGTGATGCAGCTCTTCTTTGATCAGTAAAACCATCTTATCGATTAGGTCAGCACCGTAATTACAGCCTTCTTTCGCTGTGATTTGCTTGGATACGTTGCTTTTACCACGCAGAGACTCTAAGTCTCCGATACGACGGTAAGCAAATTGCTCGTATGGCAAAATCCATTCATTCAGTTGCTTCGCGCTTTCTTTATCGACGGCGTACTTGCGAATAAGGAATAAAGCACTCTGTGCCGCCTTAAGTTCACACAGCATGTGATCGCGTAGAATGATGTGAAGATTTTCTGGCTTTTTGGCTTGATCTATCCATGAATCTGGCGTTTCGGCTTTAAGAAAAGAGTGGATTGGAGCGAGTAATTCTTGATACATGGTCAGGGAAAGTTTGTTGATAATGCGGGGATTTTATCACAGCTCAAGAGATCTCCCTATACAGAGAAAGGAAATTCAACAGCTACAAAAAAGGCCGCCTATTTAATGTAAATAAGGCGGCCTTTAAGTGTTGAGTTAGACTGTTACCATTTCTTCTTCTGACCGAAGAGGGCATCCATATCGTCTTCTCGTTCTTTAGATTCCATCTGCTGCAAATCTTGAGCGTTTTTGTCTTGGCGTTTCTGGTCAAGCTCGTTAAGCATCTGTTGAAGCTTTTCTTTGGCTTGATTAGAGTACGAGTCGTTCTTAGTCGCCAAAGCATCAATACCTTTGCGTAATAGCTGAATCGCTGTTCCCGGTTGTCCGCGAGAAATCGAATCGTTTGCACGTTTGATAACATTTTCAATGTTAATACGGATTTGAATTGTTTCTAGGCGAGCATTTTCAACCACATAAGCTTGAGTCTCGAAACGGCCTTTATTGTGCTCGTTGCGCACCGTATCACGCAGGCGTTTAACTAACTTAAGCATCATGATCGCTTGCTTGTCACTACTTGGTACGCGGAAAGCGGTACTCTCGCCACCTTTGTAGTTCTCTTTTAGCTGAGTGATTTGTTGTTTTACGCTTTCAATGCGTTGGGCAAGCTGCTTATTTTTTGGATCGAGTTGATACATGTTTTCTAATGCATCAAGAATTCGATTGTTTAAGCATACAAGAAGATCTTGGCTAAACGGCATGTGATGAGCGTTGCCAATCAGTTCTTCTGTACCGTCAATAATGGTTAGATAACGAGAAGCTTCCTGTTTCTTCGCTGTTTCTACCTTAACTTTATATTGAAGCATGATGTTGTAGCCTAAAACTAACACCAAAAGAACGGCTACTAAGACGATTATTAAACCAATATTCATATATTTGAGTCTGCTTATTATTTTCTATAGCTAACTGGAGAGGATACACGATTCCATTGTGTATCGGCACTCGTAAATTGCAATTTCTGATTATCTCTTGTTGAGCGAAATCGGCAATCAAAACTTACCAACTAATGTATGAGAATGAGGGTTGGGTTGCAAAGCGTTAGTGATGTTTTTGTTTGTTAAGCTAGAAAAACTCAATTTTCCTGTCATTTTTGTGTTCGAAGCGTTATAACTATTAATTATATTACACGCGACTATAACGCTCTCTTTGCAAATAAGTTAGCACAGAAATGAGTAAAGGATTACGAGGTTAGATATGAAGTTACAGCAACTGAAGTACATTGTTGAGGTTGTAAACCATAACCTAAATGTTTCAGCTACAGCAGAGAGTTTGTACACATCTCAGCCTGGCATTAGTAAGCAAGTTAGATTACTTGAAGACGAACTAGGCATTCAGATTTTTGAGCGTAGCGGCAAGCATCTAACGCAGGTTACCCAAGCGGGTGAGGATATCATTCGTATCTCTCAAGAGATTTTGGCGCGCGTTGAAAGCATTAAAGCGGTAGCGGGTGAACACACACATCCAGAGATGGGTACATTGAATATTTCAACGACTCATACTCAAGCTCGTTATGCACTGCCTGATGTGATTAAAGGTTTCACGGCGCGCTATCCAAAAGTATCGCTTCACATGCACCAAGGTACGCCAAGCCAAATGTCAGAAGCCGTCGCTAAAGGTACAGCGAATTTTGCGATTGCAACGGAAGCGCTACACCTTTACCAAGATGCGATTATGCTGCCTTGTTACCACTGGAACCGTTCGATCGTCGTGACCAAAGATCATCCCCTGGCACAGAAGCGTAATATCACGATCGAAGATCTTGCGGCTTACTCTCTCGTGACTTATGTATTTGGTTTCACTGGCCGTTCTGAGCTTGATACCGCGTTTAACAAAGTAGGTTTAACACCGCGTGTTGTGTTTACTGCGACCGATGCAGACGTAATCAAAACCTACGTTCGTATGGGCATTGGTGTTGGTGTAATTGCAAGTATGGCTATTGACCACGAGCAAGATACTGATTTGGTTGCGATTGATGCGAGCCATCTATTTGGTGCGAGCACAACCAGCATTGGTTTTAGAAAAGGCACCTTCTTGCGTTCTTACATGTTTGATTTCATGGAGCGTTTTGCACCGCACTTAACTCGCCCTGTGGTTGAGCAAGCTATTTCTTTGAAATCGAACGAAGAGATCGAAGAGATGTTTAAAGATATCGAACTGCCAGTTCGTTAATCTCATCGTGTAAATTTTGATTCTTATTCGGCCTGTATTTGCAGGCCGTTTTTCTTTTGGGCTTTTAGTTTTCGTTTTCTTTATCGGGCCTTTCCATTTCGACCTCTTACCCCTACAATCCACGCATCATAGGGGGAAGCATGCATTCACGATTTAAAATACTCGATTCATTTTTGCTAGAGCACCAGATTTACTGGCGTTCAGAGCCTTTTCACCTATGCCAAACTCAACAGCAGCCGTGGAAAGAGGTCAATCGTCCACTCGTTGATTGGTTAGAAAGCTTAGATAATGAAAGCATTCAAACCTTAAAAGAGCAGCCTCAGCTTTTGATTGAGGAACTGACTCGTTTCCTACCTGAATTAGAAACTGCTACCCAAAACATCCAGTTCGATAACACTGCTTTGGTTGGTTTAGACCTCCCACGTGGTACTGCTGATGGTATTCCTGGCCGAAAGCTACATCAAATTGTCGCAATGGGCGAGGCTGCATTATGCCATCACCATGGCAAAGAGTGGCTCGAGTGGTGTTCTGGTAAAGGCTTTCTTGGTCGAATCCTATCTCAGCAATCGGATCAAAAAGTCACTAGCTTTGAATGGCAGCAATCGTTATGCGAAAGCGGACAAAAGATTGCGGATGACCAGAAGTTAGCGATGGATTTTGTTCAAGGAGATGCGTTTTCAGACAAGGCCGATGACGTGTTTAATTCGTACCAACATGCCGTGGCCCTTCATGCTTGTGGTGATCTTCATGTTGAGCTAGTTAAAAAGTCAGTGTCACATGGGCTACCAGCGGTCACTATTTCTCCTTGTTGTTATCATCTTATTCGAGACGAAAACTATCAAGCGATGTCTTCTATCGCGAAAAGCTCAGCATTAACGTTAAGTAAGAGCGACTTGAGAATCCCGCTTCAAGAAACCGTTACTGGTGGTGAAAGAGTAAAAAGACATCGTCAACTAGAGATGAGCTATCGTCTAGGCTTCAGCCAGTTGCTTAAGGCTGAACTTAACATTGACGAATACATTCCTGTACCGAGCATCAAAAAATCAGAGTTAGCTGAGGGTTTTGAATCTTTCTGCCGTTGGGCATCTGAAGTGAAAGAGCTATCGCTGGGCTCAGATATTGATTTTGACTCTTATTTGATTCAAGGCGAAGCGCTTTTCTGGGAAATGGAAAAGCTGAGTTTGGTTCAACAAGTCTTTAGACGACCATTAGAGATATGGCTGGCTTTAGATCGCGCTATCTATCTGCAAGAGCAAGGTTATGAAGCTACGATTGAAGAGTTCTGTGAACGCAGTATTACGCCAAGAAATCTATTGATTCATGGGGTTAAAATCGAGCGCTAGTGGTAAACCGTACTGTTACGTGTTTTTACGAACTAAATCCATTAATGCAAAAAAGCCAGCGCGACATAATGTCGTACTGGCTTTTTGTTTAATGTGTATGAGTTAACTGAACGCTTCAACGAGAAGATTATTGCGTTCAGTTAGTCATTACATCATTAGTTAAACATTGCGATTGCTTCTGCTGGGTCTACGTATTCAAGGTCAAAGCTTTCTGCAACTTCTTTACAAGTTACTTTACCGTGAATAACGTTTAGACCTTCTAGGAAGCCTTCATCAGATAGAAGTGCTTCGCGGTAGCCTTTGTTCGCTAGCTTAACAATGTAAGGAAGTGTTGCATTGTTTAGTGCGTAAGTTGAAGTGCGAGCAACAGCGCCAGGCATGTTTGCAACACAGTAGTGAACTACGTCATCAACAATGTAAGTTGGGTCTGCGTGAGTGGTTGCGTGAGAAGTCTCGAAACAACCGCCTTGGTCGATTGCAACATCAACAACTGCTGAACCTGGCTTCATCTTAGCGATGTGCTCTTTTGTAACCAATTTTGGAGCTGCTGCGCCAGGAATTAGTACTGCACCAATTACTAGGTCTGCTTCTAGAACATGCTTCTCAATGGCGTCTTCAGTAGAATAAACCACTTTTGCGCGACCTTGGAATTCTTCATCAAGTCGACGCAGTGTATCTACGTTACGGTCAAGAATTGTAACATCAGCGCGAAGGCCTACAGCCATACGTGCTGCGTTAGCACCTACAACACCGCCACCAACAACAACAACTTTTGCTGGTTCAACACCTGGAACGCCACCAAGAAGAAGACCACAACCACCGTTAGATTTCTCTAATGTTTGTGCACCTGCTTGAATAGACATACGACCAGCTACTTCAGACATTGGTGCTAATAGTGGCAAGCGACCCATATTATCTGTTACAGTCTCATAGGCTACGCAGACAGCTTTGCTCTTGATAAGCTCTTCAGTTTGTGGAAAATCTGGTGCAAGGTGTAAATAGGTAAATAATATTTGCCCTTCGCGAAGCATAGCTCGCTCGACAGCTTGAGGTTCTTTAACCTTTACAATCATCTCTGCTTTCGCGAAAACGTCAGCAGCAGTAGGAAGAATGGATGCGCCTACAGCGATGTAATCATCGTCTGAAAAACCGATACCAGTACCGGCATTGGTTTCTACAAAAACTTGGTGGCCGTGTGAGATTAGTTCTCTCACGCTAGCTGGGGTCATACCAACGCGGTATTCGTGGTTCTTGATTTCCTTAGGTACGCCAATGATCATCCTGACTCCTCATTTTATTTTGGTTGTTTTATCTATGTGTAGGGTAATTCTGTCGAATTAATATCTAGTATAGATAGGTTTAGATAAAATTTGATACTGAATATTAAAAAGTTGTAGTATATTTTTTTGCAAGGAAGTAATAAGGTGGAATAAAAAATGGCAGACAATTATAAGAAGCCGTCCAAGGAACTAGATCGTATTGACCGCAACATTCTTAATGAGTTGCAAAAAGACGGTCGTATCTCAAACGTTGAACTCTCAAAACGAGTAGGACTTTCTCCAACTCCATGTCTTGAACGTGTTCGTCGTTTAGAACGTCAAGGTTACATTACTGGGTACACAGCGTTGCTGAACCCACAGTACCTTGATGCTTCACTTTTAGTGTTTGTTGAAATTACGTTGAACCGTGGTGCGCCAGATGTGTTCGAACAATTCAACACCGCTGTGCAGAAACTGGATGACATCCAAGAGTGTCATTTAGTGTCGGGTGATTTTGACTATCTTCTAAAAACACGTGTATCGGATATGGGTGCTTACCGTAAGCTACTGGGTGATACGTTACTTCGTCTACCGGGCGTAAACGACACTCGAACTTACGTAGTAATGGAAGAAGTGAAACAAACCAATCAACTTGTGATTAAAACTCGTTAGTCACAATTGGTGAAATGAAAGAAAGCGGACATTTGTTCCGCTTTCTTGCTTTCTGGAATTGGGTTTTTCTGTTTGATATGGTTAAATCAACAGTAGTTTCATTGAAACGAGCGGCTTTGGCCGCTCGAGATGTTTTTATCCCGTTTAATTATTAAGTTGGTTTATGTTCAAGCAGAGCAGTAATAAAGTAGAAACAATCATTAAAACGAGTGAAGAGCCTCAGTCTCCTCGTTTGAGTGGTTCTCAACGTCTCAAAGAGTGCAGTCTGATTCTCGGTGTTCTCTTCTCTATTCTACTTGCCGTTGCGTTATTAACTTTTAGTCCTGCAGACCCATCATGGTCGCAAACGGCGTGGGGTGGTGACATTCAAAATGCGGGTGGCTACCTAGGTGCTTGGTTGGCGGATACGCTTTTCTTCGTATTTGGCTCTTTGGCTTACCCTCTGCCTATCTTAGTGACGGTTGCTGCGTGGGTTTTATTCCGCCAACGTAATGAAGACGAGCAGATCGACTTCATGCTGTGGGGCACTCGCTTACTTGGCCTGACTATCCTAATTCTTACGAGTTGTGGTTTAGCGGATATCAATTTTGACGACATCTGGTACTTTTCATCCGGTGGCGTGGTAGGTGACGTTTTAACAAGCCTTGCACTTCCAACGTTGAATGTTCTTGGTAGTACGCTGGTTCTTCTTTTCTTATGGGGTGCTGGTTTCACTCTATTAACCGGTATCTCTTGGCTAAGCATTGTGGAATGGTTGGGTGAATGTGCCATCAAATTTTTCACGTCTACTGTTAATAAGGCTCGTGGCCAAGACCAAGAGCTGCTTGAGCCTCAATTAAGAGAATCAGCAGACCGCGATTTAATCGAAGAACGTCATCAGCAGCATCAAGCGCCAACTTACCGCGATGTTCCTGCTATAGAAGGCAACAAAGAATCAACAGAGCATGATCCGCTAGATCCTGCGATGAGTTTTTCTGCGACCAATGAGTCGGCAGACGTGGCGACAAATGCGCGAGACAATGCTGCATCGCCGAAGCGTCATTACAATATTCATATGCCTGTCGATGCTCCTGCGAAACAAGAAGCTCCTGTTCATGAAGAACCTCAGGTTCAGCCTCAAGCGGTAATTGAGTCAGAGCAAACGATCCCTGCAGCAGCTGTTTACCAAGCGCCAGAAGAACCGCTAGAAGAAGGTATTGAGCGCTCTAAACAGTTGAATGCAACGATAGAGCAGCTAGAAAATGCGGCCATGTATGAAGATGACCTAGCAGAACAAGATCAGGTTGACGCGCATGATTCTCAGGTTGCTTACCAACAATACATGCAGAACGAACAACCAGAAGTTGGCCCTGCTCATGCTGACCTTAGAAGTGCTGAACCAGAATTAGATAGCTCACCACAAGTAAATGGCGAATTTGGTTCTGAAGATGTTCAACCTGAATCTTTATACGCTTCACCTATGGGCGAGCCAGAAGCAACCGTGGAAGACGATTTCTCTGCACAACCTTCACCGTTTGATGTTACGGAAGAGCAAAGCTACCAACAGGGCTCAGAGCTTGAATCAGAACAGGCTGAAGCTGAATTAGCTGACGCAGCATTAATCGAAGAACAGTTTGAACCTTTCCCTTATCAAGAAGAACATTCAGAACCTGAACAGCCAACAGCACAAAACCTAGAGCCAACTGTTGATCTTCCTTGGGAAGAAGAACCTGCGCATCAAGATCAAGATCAAGATGTCGCCGCATTCCAAAGCATTGTTTCTGAAGCCCAAGCGAATATGGCAGCGGCGCAGAATCCGTTCTTGGTTCAACAAGATGTTAATTTACCTAAGCCTGCTGAGCCATTACCCACGCTTGAATTGTTATTCCACCCTGAAAAGCGTGAAACCTTTATTGACCGTGATGCGCTAGAGGCAATTGCTCGTCTTGTTGAATCTAAGCTAGCGGACTACAAGATCAAAGCAGACGTTGTCGACATTTTCCCAGGTCCAGTAATCACTCGATTCGAACTTGATCTGGCTCCAGGTGTGAAAGTAAGCCGTATTTCTGGCCTTTCTATGGACTTAGCGCGTTCGCTCTCTGCATTGGCAGTACGTGTCGTAGAAGTGATTCCGGGTAAACCTTATGTTGGCTTAGAACTGCCGAATATGAGTCGCCAAACGGTATTCTTCTCAGACGTGGTTGCTAGCCCTCAGTTCCAAGAAGCGAAATCGCCAACGACAGTGGTTCTAGGACAAGACATCGCTGGTGAAGCCGTTATTGCTGATCTATCGAAAATGCCTCACGTTCTGGTTGCAGGTACAACCGGTTCTGGTAAGTCGGTAGGTGTGAACGTAATGATTCTGAGTATGCTTTACAAAGCATCACCGGAAGATGTTCGCTTCATCATGATCGACCCGAAAATGCTTGAGCTATCGGTTTATGAGGGTATTCCTCATCTATTGTCTGAAGTGGTAACCGACATGAAAGATGCGTCGAACGCCCTTCGTTGGTGTGTTGGCGAGATGGAACGACGTTATAAGCTGATGTCAGCATTAGGCGTTCGTAACATTAAAGGTTACAACGATAAGCTTAAGATGGCAGCGGAAGCGGGTCACCCAATTCACGATCCACTGTGGAAGCCGGGCGACAGCATGGACCCAGAAGCGCCATTGCTTGAGAAACTGCCTTACATTGTGGTTATCGTTGATGAATTTGCCGACCTAATCATGGTGGTTGGTAAGAAGGTTGAAGAACTGATTGCACGTTTGGCACAAAAAGCACGTGCGGCGGGTGTTCACTTGATCCTAGCGACGCAACGTCCATCAGTGGATGTTATTACTGGTCTTATTAAAGCGAACATTCCAACCCGTGTGGCCTTTACGGTATCAACTAAAACGGATTCACGAACTATCCTTGACCAAGGTGGTGCGGAATCACTATTGGGCATGGGTGATATGCTTTACTTGCCTCCTGGTTCTAGCCATACAACTCGTGTTCACGGTGCCTTTGCATCTGATGACGATGTACACGCAGTCGTGAATAACTGGAAAGCGCGTGGTAAGCCAAACTATATTGATGAAATCACCAACGGCGAACAAACTCCAGAAACCTTGCTTCCGGGTGAGAAGATGGAAGGTGATGAAGAGGTCGATCCTCTGTTTGATCAGGTGGTAGAACACGTTGTTCATTCACGTCGTGGCTCAGTTTCAGGTGTACAGCGTCGATTCAAGATTGGCTACAACCGTGCTGCACGTATTGTCGAGCAACTTGAAGCTCAAGGTATCGTAAGTGCTCCAGGTCATAACGGTAACCGAGAAGTCTTAGCACCAGCGCCACCAAAAGATTAGTTCCGGTAGGAACTCATAACTATTCAGTCGGTCAAATCGAAAATATGACCGACTTATGTTCTAACAGGATTATTGATGAAAAAAGTATTCGCACTTTTATTTATGAGCTTCTCAGTGTTTGCTTCTCCGAAAGAAGAGTTGAGTAGCCGCTTGGCATTAAACGCAGGCTTCAGCGCTGACTTTAAACAAGTCGTGACCAGCCCTGATGGTGATGTTGTTATGGAAGGTGAGGGCACGGTAGAGATTGCACGCCCAAGCCTGTTCCGCTGGGAGACCACGTTCCCTGATGAAAACTTGTTGGTATCTGATGGCCAAAGCTTGTGGTACTACAGCCCGTTCATTGAGCAAGTGAGCATTTATTGGCAAGAGCAAGCGACATCACAGACACCTTTTGTCCTGCTTACACGTAACCAAGAAAGTGATTGGGATAATTATAATGTGGCGCAAACGGGTAACCAATTCACGCTAACGCCAACTGCTGTCGATTCTAATCAGGGTGACTTCCAGATTAATATCACCGAAAAGGGCATTGTTCAGGGCTTTAATGTGATTGAACAAGACGGTCAAAAAGGTGAGTTTACCTTTAGCAATGTTGATTTGGGTAAACCTGCAGCAGACCGCTTTACTTTTGTGGCACCGGAAGGTGTCGAGGTCGACGACCAAAGAAACTGATCTAAACAAGCAGATCGTTTGGTAGTACGTCGATAGGCATTAATGCCATCAACGAATCAAGAGATTGCAATTGAGTAATTACAGCTTAGATTTTGCGGGGGACGAAGATTTTCGTCCCCTTGCTGCTCGTATGAGACCGGAAACTGTCGAACAGTACATCGGTCAGCAGCATATATTAGGCCCAGGTAAACCACTTCGCAGAGCGTTGGAAGCGGGCCATATCCACTCGATGATTTTGTGGGGGCCTCCGGGCACCGGTAAAACGACGTTAGCCGAAGTTGCAGCAAACTATGCGAATGCTGAAGTGGAACGTGTATCGGCGGTAACCTCGGGCGTAAAAGACATTCGTATTGCAATTGAAAAAGCGCGCGAGAACAAGCAAGCAGGGCGCAGAACCATCCTGTTTGTGGACGAAGTCCATCGCTTTAACAAAAGTCAGCAAGATGCTTTTCTGCCTCATATCGAAGATGGCACCGTGACCTTTATTGGTGCGACGACAGAAAACCCTTCTTTTGAATTGAACAATGCTTTGTTGTCACGTGCGCGTGTCTACAAACTGACGTCCCTGAACACAGATGATATTTCTCTTGTCATTCGCCAAGCGATTGAAGATAAGCAACGTGGGTTCGGTGATGTGCCTGTTGATTTTGCTGATAATGTTTTAGATCGCCTTGCAGAACTGGTTAACGGCGACGCGCGTATGTCGCTTAACTACCTTGAACTGCTGTATGACATGGCAGAAGACAACGATAAAGGCGAGAAAGCGATAACCTTGCAGTTGTTGGCTGAAGTGGCTGGTGAGAAAGTCGCTCGTTTCGATAACAAGGGTGATATTTGGTACGACCTAATCTCCGCGGTTCATAAGTCAATTCGTGGCTCAAACCCTGATGCGGCCTTGTACTGGTCAGCACGAATGATTGCTGCGGGTTGTGATCCTTTGTATATCGTTAGACGCTTGCTGGCGATTGCTTCTGAAGATATCGGTAACGCTGATCCTCGCGCCATGCAGGTAGCGATGTCGGCTTGGGATTGCTTCACGCGCATTGGCCCTGCTGAAGGGGAGCGTGCGATTGCGCAGGCGGTTGTTTATCTCGCATGTGCACCAAAGAGTAACGCCGTTTACACCGCGTGGAAGCAAGCGTTAACAGATGCTCACAATCTTCCTGAATATGAAGTGCCGCATCATTTGCGAAATGCACCGACAACTTTGATGAAGGACATGGGCTACGGGCAAGAATACCGTTATGCTCATGACGAACCAGGAGCCTACGCCGCTGGTGAAAAGTATCTGCCTCCTGAAATGGGAGAGAAGCAATACTATTTCCCAACAAAACGAGGCTTAGAGACCAAAATTGGCGAGAAGCTAGATTATCTGGCGGATTTGGACGCAAAAAGCCCACAAAAACGCTATGAAAAGTAGTCTTTTTTGGATATCGTTACCTAGTCATAAAATTTCAATTAAATCGTTATAAATTGGTCGAAATAACACCAGTTTTAGGGGTTTAGCAGTGATTCAGTAGCAAGCTACTGAATATTCAAATAACTAAAGCATAGGATTAGCAATGCTGGATTCTAAATTACTTCGAGCTGAGCTGGATGAAACAGCGGCAAAATTAGCACGTCGAGGCTTCACCCTTGATGTAGAGACAATTCGTGAACTTGAAGAAAAACGTAAGTCCCTTCAGATGAAAACTGAAGAGCTACAAGCGTTACGTAACTCTCGATCGAAGTCCATTGGTCAAGCGAAAGCAAAAGGCGACCATGAAGAAGCTGAGCGTATCCTTGCAGAAGTAGGCAACTTAGGCGCAGAACTAGACCAAGCTAAAGTAGCATTGGCTGATCTTCAATCTGAGCTAGAAACGATCACAATGTCTATTCCTAACCTACCTGATGCAGAAGTGCCAGATGGTAAAGATGAAGACGATAACGTAGAAGTTTCTCGTTGGGGTCAACCTAAGACTTACGACTTTGAAGTGAAAGATCACGTCGATCTTGGCGAAATGTCTGGCGGTCTTGATTTTGCTAGCGCAGTTAAAATCTCGGGTTCTCGTTTCATCGTGATGAAAGGCAAATTTGCACGTCTACACCGTGCTATTGCTCAGTTCATGCTGGACCTTCACACTGATGAGCACGGCTACACAGAAATGTACGTACCGTATCTAGTGAACCACGATAGCCTTTACGGTACTGGTCAACTTCCTAAGTTCGGCGAAGACTTGTTCCACACAAGCCCGCTAACTGAGCAAGTAAGTGACGTACCTCTTAAGACTCTATCGCTTATCCCTACTGCGGAAGTACCGGTAACGAACATGGTTCGTGACACGATCACTGATGAAGCTGAACTGCCACTTAAGATGACAGCTCACACGCCGTGTTTCCGTTCTGAAGCGGGTTCTTACGGTCGTGACACTCGTGGTCTTATCCGTATGCACCAATTCGATAAAGTTGAATTAGTACAAATCACTAAGCCAGAAGACTCAATGGCAGCGCTTGAAGAGCTAACTGGCCACGCTGAGAAAGTACTTCAACTTCTAGAGCTTCCTTACCGTAAAGTGATTCTATGTACAGGTGACATGGGCTTCGGTTCTGCGAAAACTTACGACTTAGAAGTATGGGTTCCAGCACAAGAGACTTACCGTGAGATTTCTTCTTGTTCAAACATGTGGGATTTCCAAGCGCGTCGTATGCAAGCTCGTTTCCGTCGTAAAGGCGAGAAAAAACCTGAACTTGTACACACACTAAACGGTTCTGGTCTTGCTGTTGGTCGTACTATGGTTGCTATCCTTGAGAACAACCAAGAAGCAGATGGCCGTATTGCTATCCCAGAAGTACTTCAACCATACATGGGCGGCGTAACGCACATCGGTTAATTAGATTGATTAAGCATTAGGTTACTTATAAAACCCAGCCAACAGGCTGGGTTTTTTATTGCCTATAGAATAGTGCAGTGGCGAGAAATAAATAATTTTTGTTACCTATGTGTAATAGTGTTTTATTGATTTTGATAATTATTACAATCCTTAAATGTGGCTATAATATGCTCTTACCGCGGTAGGTATAGATTTTCTCGTTCAAATACTGAGGAGGGCTTATGGCCGTAGGATGGGCAGGTGACGATAGTGTCAGCCAGCAAATACAAAATACCATCGATGATGAGATCTCTCGTGTAAGAGGAAACCTTCGAGGTGGTGAGGGTTTGCGTTATTGTGATGAGTGTGGTGATGAGATTCCGGAACAAAGACGACGCGCGATCAAAGGCGTTCGTTTGTGTATAGAATGTCAGTCAATATTAGAGCATGACGCACATCGACATTCATTGTTTAACCGTCGAGCAAGTAAAGATAGCCAATTACGTTAAACTGACGGTTACCTTCAAGCAGTTAAGGCCTTACTTTTATGTAAGGCCTTTTAGTTTAATTAAATGATTTATTAATGAAGATATATAGAAATAATCGTCGCTCTTGTTTAGAGCAATAAACGCCTTATTTAAAGCAATGAGTATTTTGTAATGCAGTGTCGATAGCAGCGACCAATTGCTCAATATGTTGTGGTTTGATAATAAACGGAGGCATCATATAAATTAGCTTACCAAACGGACGGATCCAAACGCCTTGCTCTACAAAGTGAGCTTGAATGGCTTCCATATCGACGGGTGTGTGAGTTTCAACGACGCCAATAGCGCCTAACCAACGCACGTCTTTAACCAGTTCATGTTCTCGCAACGGTGGTAACAACTCAGAAAAGAGCTGTTCAATCTGTTGAGTCTGATTTTTCCAATGGCCTTGCTCGATGATGGATAAACTTGCCGCACCGACTGCGCAAGCCAATGGGTTGCCCATAAAGGTTGGCCCATGCATAAAGCAGCCTGCTTCACCGCCACATACCGTGTCAGCAACTTCCTTACTCGCAAGCGTCGCTGACAATGTCATATAGCCACCAGTTAAAGCTTTGCCTACGCATAATATGTCCGGTTGAACATCGGCATGCTCACAAGCGAACAGTTTCCCTGTGCGGCCAAATCCGGTCGCAATCTCATCCAAGATCAGCAATACGTTGAATTCATCACACAGCAAGCGAACTTGTTTTAGGAACTCAGGGTGGTAGATGCGCATGCCGCCAGCCCCTTGAACGATAGGCTCTAAGATCACCGCTGCGACTTCTTGATGGTGTGCTGCCAGCTTTTCTCGAAAACTATCGATGTCACTTGAGTTCCACTCATCCCAAAAGCCTGTTTTTGGCGAATCAGCGAAAATATGTTCCGGCAAAAAGCCTTTGTAGAGGCTGTGCATCGAATTGTCAGGGTCGGTCACTGACATCGCCGCAAAGGTATCACCGTGGTAGCCATCTCTTAGTGTGAGGAACTTTGAACGAGGTTGTCCTTTAGCGTGCCAATATTGCAATGCCATCTTGAGGCTAACCTCTACGGCAACTGAACCTGAATCGGCCAAAAATACATGCTCAAGATTACTTGGCGCGAGATTCAAAAGCTTCTTACATAGATCGATAGCGGGCTGGTGGGTGATGCCACCAAACATAACGTGTGAAACCTTATCGATTTGACTATGAGCTGCAGCGTTTAGCTCTGGATGATTGTAGCCGTGGATGGTTGACCACCAAGATGACATGCCATCAATAATTCGTATTCCGCCTTCTAATTCTAAGTAAACACCGTCTGCATTGGTGACCGGGTAGCAGGTCAGAGGTGTTAACGTTGATGTGTAGGGATGCCAGATATGCTGGCGATCAAAGGCGAGATCCATAGTAACTTCCATTCTTGGTGTGATTAAAAAATAACCAGATGTAAACTTTTGATATTATCAATGTGTTGACAGTCTAAAGCTTGTCGGTAGACTAGCCAAGCATAAATGCAAACTCTAGACACAGAGTTGTAACATCAAAAAAATAAAAAAAGGATCGACACGTGGAAGTTCGTCATGACTGGACAGTTGCTGAAGTAACAGCGCTGCTTGAAAAACCGTTTATGGATTTAATGTTTGAAGCTCAAGTCGTTCATAGACAGTACCAAGAGCACAACCACGTGCAAGTGAGTACGCTTTTATCGATAAAGACAGGTGCTTGTCCTGAAGATTGTAAGTATTGCCCTCAAAGTGCTCACTACCGAACGGATGTCGACAAAGAACGCTTAATGGAAGTTGAGCGTGTTTTGGATGCGGCGCAAAAAGCCAAGAATGCGGGCTCAACTCGCTTCTGTATGGGCGCGGCATGGAAAAACCCGAAAGAGCGCGATATGCCTCACCTAACTGATATGATCAAAGGTGTGAAAGGCATGGGTCTAGAAACCTGTATGACATTGGGCATGTTAACGCCGGATCAAGCAGGCGAGCTAGCCGACGCAGGTTTGGACTACTACAACCATAACCTTGATACGTCTCCAGAATTTTACGGCAGCATCATCACCACTCGTACTTACCAAGATCGTTTAGATACGCTATCTCACGTACGTGATGCCGGTATGAAGATCTGTTCTGGTGGCATTATTGGTATGGGCGAAAGTACCAATGACCGTGCAGGCCTGCTGGTAGAGCTAGCGAACCTTCCGGTACACCCTGAGAGTGTGCCAATCAACATGCTCGTGAAAGTGAAAGGCACACCGATGGAAAACGTCGATGATGTTGAATCTTTTGACTTCATTAAGTTGATTGCGATTGCTCGTATCATGATGCCAATGTCAGCGGTTCGTCTATCTGCAGGTCGCGAGAATATGAATGAACAGATGCAGGCGATGTGCTTCATGGCTGGCGCGAACTCTATCTTCTACGGTTGTAAGCTACTGACTACGCCAAACCCAGATGAAGACACGGACATGCAGCTGTTTAAGAAGTTAGGCATCAACAGCCAACAAGTGGCTCAGAAGCCTGATGAAATTCAAGAAAACGAACTGTTAGATCAAGTAGTGGAGCGCGTTGCTGCTCGTCCAACGAAAGATGACATGTTCTACGATGCCACTGTTTAAATCCCGTATCAAAGATGCCCTTGTTCAACGCCGTGAGCAGGGGCTAACTCGTCAACTTAAAGTGCTCGAAAACAGTAATGGTCCTTTGCTTAATTGCGAAGGTTCTCGCTTTATTAATTTTTCGAGTAATGATTACCTAGGCTTGGCGAACGACCCTGAATTGGTGGAGGCGTGGCAAGCTGGGCTTTCCCTTTATGGTGCTGGCAGTGCGGCATCGCCATTGGTCACGGGTTTTAGTCCTGCTCATAGAAATTTAGAAGCTCAGCTGTGTGAATGGTTGGGCTTTGAACGTGCGATTCTCTTTAGTTCTGGTTTCAGTGCGAACCAATCCTTGTTGTTTTCTCTGCTCGAAAAAGACGACTCTCTGCTGCAAGACAAGCTTAATCACGCCTCTTTGATGGAAGCGGGGATGCTTTCTCATGCAACCATGAAACGCTTTAAACACAACGACACGCAGCATCTAGAGTCTCTATTAAGCCGATCTCTACAATCCTTGGTCGTCACTGAGGGCGTATTCAGCATGGACGGCGATCAAGCGCCTCTCAGCCAGATATCTAACCTGACTCATCAATACGACAGTTGGTTGGCGGTTGATGATGCCCACGGTATCGGCGTATTAGGTGATAAAGGAGCTGGGAGTTGCAGTGCAGCACAAATCTCCCCCGATATTTTGGTGGTGACCTTTGGCAAAGCATTTGGCGTTTCTGGTGCTGCGATTCTTTGTTCGTCAGAAGTGGGTGATTACTTAACTCAGTTTGCTCGTCATCATGTGTACTCGACGGCGATGCCACCTTCACAAGCGGTGGCTTTATCTCATGCCTGTAAGATGACTCAAACTCAAGAGTGGCGCCGAGAAAAGCTGACTGAGTTAGGGTCTCTCTATGCAGAGCAGGTGAGCGGCTTGAAAGGCTTTGTGGATACTCAGACTCCGATTAAGCCATTTGTGATAGGTGAAGCACAAGCGGCATTATCAATAGCTGAAGAGTTAAAGCAAAACCAAGTTTGGGTGACCGCAATAAGGCCGCCAGCCATACCTGCTGGAACTGCTCGATTACGAATCACGTTAACAGCTAACCATAGCCCAAAACAGATTCTCCAGTTAACCAGGTCGTTGCATCAAGCTATTGAACGAAACATCGACTTAAGCACTGAACCGGGTATCCATCCAAGCTTTGAATCAAATAAAGAGGCTCAGTAAATGTCACAAGAAGCAGTAGTGCATAATTACGTTGGCCAAGATAAGAGTGCGATTGCCGAAGCCTTTGGTAAAGCGGCAACAACCTATGACAAACACGCTGAATTTCAACGCGATGTTGGCCACCGATTACTGGATAAATTACCCAGCGATCTGTCAGGCTTTAAGGTGCTGGATCTAGGTTGTGGTACTGGCTATTTCTCCGAGCAACTTGTAAAACGAGGCGCCGAAGTGGTTTGCGCTGATCTTTCTGTTGGAATGCTAGCAACAGCAGAGAAGCGGTGTGGTGCATCTGTATCTTTATATCAACAAGCCGATGCCGAACAATTGCCGTTTGAAGATGGGTGCTTTGACATCGTTTTCTCTAGCCTTGCGTTGCAATGGTGTGACGATTTGTCGTCGCCTTTGAGAGAGATGAAGCGTGTTACAGCGGCTGGTGGGCGTGTTATTTTCTCAACTTTGCTTGATGGGTCGCTGTTTGAACTGAAAAAGTCGTGGTCCAAAATTGACGCACATCAACACGTTAACCATTTTATTACAATCAATAAGGTAAAAATTGCGTTAGCGCAATCTAGCTGTACCGTTCATCAACTAGACTTGCCCACCATCACCGTTTGGTACGACACTGCGTTTGAACTGATGCGCGACCTTAAAGGTATCGGCGCTAATCACGTAAGTGGTCGCTCACAAGGTTTAACAAGTCGTCGCATGTTGCAGCTTGTTGATCGGGAATATCGAGAGTTTAAGAACCATCAAGGTTTCTTACCAGCAACATATCAAGTTTGTTTAGGGGTTATTCAATTATGATTGATGCATTATTCATTGCAGGTACGGATACCGAAGTGGGAAAAACTGTGGTTTCAAAAGCGATTCTTCAAGCTTTGGCCGCACAAGATTTATCAACAATTGGTTACAAGCCAGTTGCTGCAGGGAGTGAAAAATCCCCTGAAGGACTACGTAATAGTGATGCACTGCATCTTCAAGAAGCGGCGACGCAAGATATTGCTTACGAAGACGTCAATCCATACGCGTTGTTGCTACCATCATCGCCTCACATCGCTGCTAAGCATGATGGTGTTGTAATTGATGAGGCGGTATTATCAGCGAAGCTAGAAGAGCATAAGAAAAACTCTGACATCGTGTTAGTTGAAGGTGCTGGTGGTTGGCGAGTCCCGGTTTCAGACGATGAATATCTTTCTAGCTGGGTTAAAAAAGAGCAACTGCCAGTGGTACTGACTGTGGGTATTAAACTTGGTTGTTTGAGCCACGCTCTATTAACGGCAGAAGCTATTCGTGCTGATGGCCTAAACCTAGTAGGTTGGGTCGCAAACCGTATCAATCCAGGTACTGAGCACTACGCAGATATTATTGCGATGCTTGAAGATAAGTTAGGTGCACCTAAGTTAGGTGAAATCCCTTACGTCCCAAAAGCGAAGTCTAAAAACATTGGTAAGTACATTGATGTGCAGCCTTTGCTTGCGCTTTAATTACCACGTTATGTACTAAATAAGAAAAGGGCTGCGATTGCAGCCCTTTTGCTATTTTAAGCCTTTAGACCTTGAGTTGATAAACAACCGGTCTTTTAATAAACAAGCTTAGAACTAATGTTCTTTAGTCAGTCCCATTAAAGCTTGCTGAGTTTCTGTGATTTTTGTCTGTGCCGTTTGCGGTGTTAGGATTCCAACCTGCTTTTTCGCTTCTTCTTCAGTAATCCCTAGGTGACAGCACAGTAAATCGATAGCCATTTGAGTGTTAGTACCTTCAACCATGATCCTTTCCTTTTTGTACATGGACTAGCCAATAAATCATCTGAAGTCACTGTAAACGGATTGTTATATCGACACCATACGACTTAGGTCTAATAGAGTGGATTTAATTCGGATATGGTCTCGTAATCAAATGTTGCAATTTAATGCTTAACCTTGTTTTCTTAATCTAAGACTATATGTATAAGTAAGTATAAGTAAGTATAAGTCTCAAGGTTGGAATAAATTGCTGTCTGCCTTGTCTATAACAATAAGTTTTATAAAAACAGCTTTCATGCGGAGATAAGTAATGAAGCGAGTAATGTTGTTCCTTGCAACCAACCTTGCGGTTGTATTGGTACTAAGTGTTGTTCTTAATATTGTATACGCAGTTACAGGTATGCAACCAGGAAGCCTCTCAGGCTTGCTGTTAATGGCTGCGGTATTTGGTTTTGGCGGCTCATTCATTTCATTAATGATGTCAAAGAAAATGGCGCTACGCTCAGTTGGCGGCATGGTCATTGAGAGCCCACGTAATGAAACAGAACATTGGTTGATGGAGACGGTAAGCCGTCAAGCTCAACAAGTTGGTATTGGTATGCCAACAGTGGCGATCTACGATTCGCCAGACATCAACGCATTCGCAACAGGTGCTAAGCGTGATGATTCATTGGTAGCGGTATCAACAGGCCTTCTGCACAACATGACACGTGACGAAGCTGAAGCGGTATTAGCGCATGAAGTTAGCCACATCGCAAACGGCGACATGGTGACGATGACCCTAATGCAAGGTGTTGTGAACACGTTCGTTATCTTCCTATCTCGTTTCATCGCCAACATTGTTGCGTCGAATGACAACGAAGAAGAGGGTGGCAGCAACATGATGGTGTACTTCGGTGTGTCTATGGTGCTGGAACTGGTATTTGGTTTCCTAGCGAGCTTCATTACCATGTGGTACAGCCGCCACCGTGAGTTCCATGCTGATGCAGGTGCTGCGCACTTGGTTGGTAAAGAGAAGATGATTGCAGCGCTAGAGCGTCTAAAGGTGAGCCATGAGCCACAACTAGAAGGTTCTATGATGGCATTTGGTATCAACGGTAAGAAGTCTCTAACAGAGCTTCTAATGAGCCACCCGCCGCTAGACAAGCGTATTGCTTCTCTACGTAACATGTAATCGCTACGTATTCTTCAGTCGCTAATCGACAAGATACATTTGAAAGGCTTCCTTCGGGAGGTCTTTTTTGATCTTGGCATCTAAGACAGTAAGTATTCGAGGAATAGGTGTCTGGCGATAGAGGGTTACCGGTGATGAAGCATTACGATATTGATTGGTTGATATCGCACGGATTGAGATGAGTAGGGTAATGATACTGGGTTGCTTTGTATTATTTTGCTGACGTCTCTTGTGCTCAATACACTTTGTTCCGCTCAACAAAAAGGCTTCCACATGGGAAGCCTTAGTCTATTCTGCGATTCGAAATTCGAATATTACAGCTTGTCAGTTAGCTCGATTGCTTGACCGATGTAGTTTGCTGGAGTCATCTCTTTCAGACGAACTTTCTCGTCTGCAGGGATCTCAAGACCATCGATGAATGCACGCATGCCTTCGCCATCTACACGTTTACCACGAGTTAGCTCTTTTAGCTTCTCGTATGGTTTTTCGATGCCGTAACGACGCATTACTGTTTGTACTGGTTCAGCCAATACTTCCCAGTTCTTGTCTAGTTCAGCAAGTAGCGCAGCGCGGTTAACTTCAAGCTTGCTAATACCTTTCAGAGTCGAAGTGTATGCAATGATTGCGTAGCCAACACCCACACCTAGGTTACGAAGAACCGTAGAGTCAGTAAGGTCACGCTGCCAGCGAGAAACTGGAAGTTTTTGTGCAAGGTGGCTAAATACTGCGTTAGCTAGACCAAGGTTGCCTTCAGAGTTTTCGAAGTCAATTGGGTTAACTTTATGCGGCATTGTAGAAGAACCGATTTCGCCAGCAATAGTCTTCTGCTTGAAGTGACCAAGAGCAATGTAGCCCCAAACGTCACGGTCGAAGTCTAGAAGAATCGTGTTGAAACGAGCAACCGCGTCGAATAGCTCAGCGATGTAATCGTGAGGTTCGATTTGAGTTGTGTACGGGTTCCAAGTTACGCCAAGAGATTCAGTGATGAACTCTTCAGAGAACTGGTGCCATTCAACTTCTGGGTATGCAGAAAGGTGTGCGTTGTAGTTACCTACCGCGCCGTTGATTTTCGCTAGGATCTCAACGCTTTCGATTTGCTTGTATTGACGTTCCATACGGTACGCAACGTTAGCCATCTCTTTACCCATAGTCGAAGGAGAAGCTGGCTGACCGTGTGTACGAGAAAGAAGAGGAATGTCACGGTACTCGTTCGCAAGTGCTTTGATAGCATCAATTACGTTACGAATTTCTGGAAGAATCACTGTGTCACGAGCTTCTTTAAGCATAAGCGCGTGAGATGTGTTGTTGATGTCTTCAGAAGTACATGCAAAGTGAATGAATTCGTTAACTGCGTGAAGCTCAGGAACGCCCGCAACTTTCTCTTTCAAGAAGTACTCAACCGCTTTTACGTCGTGGTTTGTCGTGCGCTCGATCTCTTTGATACGCAGAGCGTCTTCTTCGCTGAAGTTAGCGGCTAGTTCATCAAGAAACTGGTTAGCTTCTGCACTGAACGCTGGTACTTCCTTGATTGCATCAGTAGCTGCAAGCTTTTGTAACCAACGAATTTCAACGATAGAGCGGTACTTTAGTAGTCCAAACTCACTAAAGATGCTGCGTAATGCAATAGTCTTACTTCCGTAACGGCCGTCTACTGGTGAAACAGCAGTCAATGCTGACAGTTCCATGGTGTTCTCCTGAATTGAGTTTTCTAAATTTTGAGAGGTTTATACCAGTAACAATCTCAATTGTCACGCATATTGCGCAATCGTTTGCGTGAGAGTTGTGTTGATACAAAAAACAAGCTCGCGACAAGGCGCGAGCTAATAAATTACATTCGAGCTAGTAGGATTTGAGCCTGCTCGATCATCTTCTTGCGACCGAAGATAAGGTGGCGGCGTTTACCACCAACCTGGCGCCATAACACAGCGCTTCGAATCCCTGATAGAAGCAGTGCGCGAACCTTATGTTGGCTCGAGGTTTGTTGAAGTACAGCTGGTGTGCCAGAAACCTGAATACGAGGGCCTATTGGGCTCACAACATCAAGGTAGATGCTCGCAAGGTTGCTGATCATTTGCTCGTCGAACAGATCAAAGTGTTCAGTTTGGCGCTCTGCAGTTTGAATGCGATCACCAAGCTGAGACATAGAGTCGTTGCGAGAAGATAGCTTACGCTCAAGAGCCATCAAGCTGATAATGTAGCGAGTAATGTCGCTACCAGCTGGAGTACTATCGATACCTTTTACTAAGCACTCAAGGCCAAGCTTTAGGTTCGCTTCACGTCCAAATACGCCAACTGTATTCGCTGGGTTGGTATTTAAAATAGCACTGAGTGAAGCTTCGAAGGCATCTTTATCACAATGGCCGTCTTTCGCTACTTGTTGAACCAAAGCCACAGCTTGGCAAATTCCGGCGAAAGCAATAGTACGGTCATAAAGTGTATTAGCCACGTAGTAACTCCTAGTTGTCTTCTATCGTTTGTCGTTCGATTAGTTAGATGCGTTTTTCGATGATACCGCCACCAAGACATACTTCGTCTAGGTAGAACACTGCCGATTGACCTGGGGTCACAGCAATCTGTGGTTCATCAAAAATAACCTTAATGTTCTCATCATCAATTGGGATGATTGTACAAGGAATATCAGTCTGACGGTAACGTGTTTTTACCGTGCATGTCATAACTTCAGTAATTGGTGTGCGATTTACCCAATGAAGTTGAGATGCGATCAAACCTTCTGATTTCAAAAGAGGGTGGTCTTTACCTTGTACTGCGATCAAAACATTACGCTTGAGATCTTTTTCACCAACAAACCATGGCTCTTCATTACCGCCGCCACCTTTAGTGCCACCGATATGAAGGCCTTTGCGCTGACCTAGCGTGTGGTACATCAAACCTTGGTGTTGACCAATCACTTGGCCTTCCGGTGTTTCGATGTTACCCGGTTGTGCTGGTAGGTATTTGCCTAGGAATTCAGTGAACTTACGCTCACCGATAAAGCAGATGCCTGTAGAATCTTTCTTCTTCGCTGTGATCAAGTCTTGCTCTTCAGCAATACGTCGCACTTCTGGCTTTTCTAATTCACCGACAGGGAATAGGCTTCGTGCCACTTGATCTGAGCTTAGCGTGTATAGGAAATAGCTTTGGTCTTTGTTGCTGTCTAGACCACGTAGCATTTCTGGTTTTACGCCAGCATCAAGCTCTTCTTGAGTTGGGAAAGTACGACGAACGTAGTGACCCATCGCAATGTAGTCTGCGTCTAGCACTTCATCCGCAAACTCTAAGAATGCTTTGAACTTGATTTCTTTGTTACAAAGGATATCAGGGTTCGGTGTGCGGCCTGCTTTGTACTCTTCAAGGAAGTATTCGAATACATTGTCCCAGTATTCCGCAGCGAAGTTGATCGTGTGTAGGTGGATACCTAGTTTGTCACATACCGCTTGAGCATCAGCAAGGTCTTCAGCTGCCGTGCAGTATTCTTCGTTATCATCTTCTTCCCAGTTTTTCATGAAAAGGCCTTCTACCTGATAGCCTTGTTGCTGAAGAAGATACGCCGATACTGACGAATCTACACCGCCGGACATACCGACAATTACTTTCTTTTCGCTGTTTCCAGAGCTGATATCTGACATGTCTAAACACCGTTACTATTACTTGGTCGCAGATTCTAACAGAAAGAGAAACGCCGTGACAGATCCGAGACCGGAATCACAGTTTCATTTGCACAAATAGTGCGCTGACTTTGTTAGAGAATCGCATGAGAGCGAGGTGAGTCGCTAGGATGTCAGAAGTATATGTGGCATAGTCGCTCGAAATCCAAGACCTGAGATAAAAAAATGTCTGAACAAAATGAATTTATGCAAGAAGAAGAGCTGATTGAGATTATCGAAAACCAGCTTGAAGATGGCGAACCTGTAAAAGTTAAAGAGACGCTGATGCGTTTAATGATGACTGGTACTCCTCGTGAAGAGGCAATTGCGGCTATGGCATGTGCACTGGCAATTGAAGTCTTTGACGTTATGAAAAACGGCGCGGAGTTCAATCAAAAACGTTACGCAGAGCATTTGGGTATGCTGCCTGATCTGAGCTTTATGGAAGGCGAATAAAAAAAACCTTCAGCAAACGTTTGCTATAGTTTGAAAGATTGCCGCGTTAAATATAGCGCGGTAGAATCCGCCACCTATTTCCCCTTGACTTAGACTAGCCCTATGAAATTCCCTGGACAACGTAAATCAAAGCACTACTTTCCGGTTCACGCTCGTGATCCTCTAGTGAGCCAAGCTCAAAGCAGTAAAAGAATGTCACGCACTCATATTATCGGTATTGACCAAACATTGGTGGATATTGAAGCAAAGGTGAGTTCTGAACTTATTGAGAAGTATGGTTTGAGCAAGGGACATTCACTGGTTATTGGTGACGCAGCCGCTGAATCTTTATATCAAGAATTAAAAGAACAGTGCCTGATTACCAATGAATACGCTGGTGGCACAATTGGTAACACATTACACAACTATTCAGTGCTAGCGGATGACCGTTCTACTCTACTGGGTGTAATGAGCCAAGATATTAAGATTGGTAGCTACGGTTACCGCTATTTATGTAATACATCAAGCAGAATGGACCTGAACCATTTACAAGGGGTAGATGGCGCAATTGGTCGCTGCTTTGCATTAATTACAGAAGACGGTGAACGTACTTTCGCAATTAGCGAAGGACAAATGAACCAATTAAAACCAGAAAGCATTCCTGAAAAAATCTTCAAAAGTGCTTCTGCTTTAGTTTTAACGGCTTATTTAGTTCGTTGTAAGCCAGGTGACCCTATGCCTGAAGCTACAATGAAAGCGATCGAATACGCGAAGAAATACGATGTGCCTGTTGTTTTGACCCTTGGTACTAAATTTGTTATTCAAGATGATCCAGAATTCTGGAAAGATTTCCTTGAGCAACATGTAACGGTTGTTGCAATGAATGAAGATGAAGCTGAAGCATTAACAGGCGAGAGTGATCCGCTTGCTGCTTCAGATAAAGCGTTAGAGTGGGTAGACCTTGTTCTATGTACTGCAGGCCCTGTTGGCCTATTCATGGCGGGTTACACGGAAGATGCAGCTAAACGTGAAACGTCACTGCCTTTACTTCCAGGTTCAATCGCAGAGTTCAACCGTTTTGAATTTAGCCGTCCTGCGCATAAAGATTTATGTGAAAACCCAACCAAAGTGTATTCGCATATTGCGCCATACATGGGCGGTCCGGAAAAAATCAAAAATACGAATGGTGCAGGTGATGCTGCGTTATCAGCTTTATTACATGATATGGCTGCGAATAAGTACCACAAAGAAAACGTGCCAAACTCAAGTAAGCACCAACATTCATTCTTGACGTACTCTTCGTTCTCACAAGTTTGTAAATATTCTAACCGTGCTAGCTATGAAGTGTTGGTTCAACACTCTCCACGTTTATCTCGTGGCCTTCCTGAAAGAGAAGATAGCCTAGAAGAAGCGTACTGGGAAAGATAAGTTACTTTCTTTAATCAGTAGTACTATCAGTATCAGTTAGTTTCTAATACTGATAGTATAAATATAAAAAAGGCTCCGAAAGGAGCCTTTTTTGTTTCTGAATATATTGAAGTCGTAAATAATACTTTGGTCGACTTAAATATTAATTCTATCGCTTAGCGTGTAATTGATTACTCACTAAGTAAACTAAATGCTTAGATAGCAAACTCTTCTAGAGATTTACCAGCATCTAGCTGTTCTTGGATAGCTGAAGGCGTACGGCCTTGACCTGTCCAAGTTTTCTCGTCGCCGTTTGCGTCTACATATTTGTATTTCGCTGGGCGAGGAGCACGTTTAGCTTTTGTTGTTTTAGATTTTGCTTCACCAGAAAGTGCAGCAATAAGATCGGCAACATCAATTCCGTCTTTTGCAATTTGTTCAGCAATAGCAGAAAGTTTAGCTTCTTGTTCTGCTTTAGCCGCACGCTCTTCAGCTTCTGACTCTTGACGCTCTTGTACAACAATAGTCAGCTTGTCTAGCGCTTCTTCAAGTTGCTCAAGAGTTAATTCACGTGAGAACGCACGAAGGCTGCGGATATTTAATAGAGTTTTTGTTAATTCAGACATGATATTTTCCATCAAGGTAAACTAAATAATCTTCCTAATAATAAACAGAGCCTAGGAATAAAACAAATAGTATTTCTTCTATTACATATTTAAATATAAAAATGAGATGAATAGTTGAAAATTCAGAGCAGTATTTCTAT
>NZ_JBFRKI010000004.1:0-42059 GCF_041469245.1 Vibrio sp. 10N.286.51.B11
ATTCAGCGTACCACTACACAGTAACCTTCCTTGAAGGTTGCTGCAACGATAAGTAGATTCTGAAACCGTCGAACTAATCTTGTATTGTATTGAGCGATCAAAGGCTCAGGAATATAGTACTTAAGAGCAACTTTCTGTGTGTTTCCCAAAATTCGAGAAGCTGAAGCTATCGAACCAGTTCTGAACCACTCTAAAACACCTTCAGACGCTCGGATCTTAGAGTGATTTATGGCGCCCGGCCCTAACCCAATACCAAGTAATGAAGGGAAGTGGCTTGATAAGTGTATCTGCTTATGACCTAGCTCAATTGAGCGTTTAGATTCGGATCCTGTTATGATTTTATCCACCTTACAAGAGTCAGGATTAACTAGTCCTTTACTCTTTCGGGAGTAAGCCAAAAATAGGAAATTTTCTTGTTTCTTATTTTTTATTAAATGCAGGTGTTTTTTACGGATTTCATGAAGAAATTCAATGATCTCTAAGCTAACGTCATCAAGGTTTTCTTTTTTCATATCTGACGCGCGAGCTTTAGTAATAGAGAACGACATCCCTAAATCATCAAGCTCCAATAAAGGTTTATTATCTGTATATTTAACCTTAGCTTGCAACAATGATATGTAGGTAAATTTGGGGTTTAGCATCATCAAGAGTGCAATCAAACAACCAATATCAGCATTACGAATGTAACCAAAACACCAATCAAAACGATGTGAAATATCGATATTATCAGTAGATTCAAAACCTAACTTAGGTAAGCATCTAACCGCATCGCTGGTGAATGCCCGATCTGATAATGAGCTGGGTAATTTAGCTTTGGGTAAATCTTGTAGCTTAAAAATGCCATTACATTCCGAACCAACTACATACATGAATAGCATTGAACCAAATAATGACGTTGGATTGGCTATATGTCTTCTACGCGGAGGTTTTGGTTTTCCATCTTTTCCTAAGTCATTCCGGTCATAGGAAAAGTCATAGAGATCACTATTTATATAACGAGCCAATAATTGGGGGTGCTTTTTAGGGAATTCTTCCATCAAAGACTGAGCAAAGTCATAATGTAATTTAATAGCTTGCCAATATTTTAGTAGGCAATCATGCAATGCATTCCTTGAACGCTTCAAATCAAACTGTATTTCATCAAGGTATTCGACATCACTTCTAGAAAGAGAAATTGGAACTAAGACATTGTTAATGGTGTCATCAACTTTAACTTCAGTCGCTTTTTTTTCACCGATCAGCACAGCCTTAAAGCTACTTTTCTTAGTAAGTTCACCTGTCTTTTTCATTCTAGGGATAATCACGTGGGGAGGTATAACGTCTCGATCCTTCAAGAACACTAAGAAAGGTTTGAGGTTCTTATTCCACTCATCAACACGAGTAGATAACGCCTTGTTGTTTGAGGATACTAGTGTCTTAGCATACGCTTGCTTCACTAGTTCGCGCCACTCTGTGGCATTAGTTGGTAGGCAGTCTATGCATATATATTCGAATGTTGCATAGAGTGTACTGTTGATACGTTTAATCCAAGACACATAAGATGCAGATCTCTTGCCTTGACAATAAAGAATCATTAGCTCAGATAAGACATCTCTATCTTTAAGCTGAAGGTGATAAGTTGAAAGCTCAATGAATCGATCGATTCCACGATCGCAAGTATAGTTAAAGCCTGGTTTACCGTTTTGGACATGATATTTCATGAACCCACCTAATTGTCATTATTTTAATCAAAAATAAACACTTAAAAATCAAGCAATATCATTATAGAACATATGCTTAAATTAAGTATTAACTCCGATTTTGACAACTTAGTGTGTTAGGAATAGCCCGGTACGGTAACCTTCGGTGCCGTTTGGCGCGATTTTCCAGTTCTCTAAATGCTCTACAATGTCATTCAGCTGTTTTTCATTGAACTGCTTGAGCGGCTTGTCTTCCAGCTCTTTGCGGTCAATCAACACTTCAACAAAACGCTTCGGCAGTGCTTTCGCCAAGGTGTTTTTCAGGCTCTGATTTGGGTGCTTCTCGCGAGAGTTAGCCAGCAGTTCAGCTACATCGACTTCTGGTACTAGATTAATCGAAACCGACTGACCCGCCTTCCAGAAAGAAGAGATTTGCAGTACCGAAGGACCCGATAGGCCGCGGTGGGTAAACAGCAACGCTTCTTTGAACAAGGTTCCGTCTTGCGCGGTGATCTCGGCAGGAATTGCGATACCAGAAAGCTCTGCGAAAGCTTCTTTATCTTCTTTATGTAGAGTGAATGGCACTAAGCCTGCGGTAGTTGGTATCACAGACAAACCAAATTGCTCGGCAATCTTATAGCCAAATGGCGTTGCGCCCAGCTTAGGCATCGACAAACCACCTGTCGCCACAACCAGTGAGTCACACTCAACTTCGTCGGTATTGAGGTGCATCTTGAAGCCAGCGTCTGTTTTTTCGATGGAGTGAACATCACAACGGTAGCGTTGTTCGACTTTCGCCTGCTTACACTCGTCAAGCAGCATGCTCACGATATCTTTTGCTGTGTGGTCATTCACACAGAACAACTGGCCGTGATCACGCTCTTCGAACTCAATACCGTACTTGCTCACCATCGAGATAAAATCCCAGTTGGTGTATTGAGATAAAGCTGACTTCACGAAGTGAGGGTTGTTACACAGGAAGTTGTTGGCTGAAACATCATAGTTAGTGAAGTTACAACGACCGCCACCTGAGATTAAAATTTTTCTGCCTGGTTTCTTTGCATGATCAACCACCAGCACTCGTCGGCCACGTTTACCAGCTTCCGCAGCACACATTAAGCCTGCGGCGCCCGCACCAATTACGATTACATCAAATTTTTCACTCATGTGGTTCTGCTTTTCTTCACTTTTGCAGCCCGAGTACACCCTGTTCTCGAAATGCCATCAATAAAAAAGGATGTGCATAAACAGCACATCCTTACTAATTGCTCGCTATTCTAGCGGCAATTTTAAACTTTGCAATTGATGTTCAATTGTACAATTTGCAGACAGCAGCAAAACCACTACTTGGCTTAGCGAACCAACAACCGAAGCTTTACACCAAAACCTAAACTCTACTTCACACGTACTAAATAACTTAGACGATGAAAGAAGACAGCAACGTTACACCCAGCAGAGCGGAAGAAAGTATAAACAACTGTCTTACGCGATCACACTTCGACATAAACACTTCGTCGTGATGATGGTGGTACTCTTTGCTTTTGATGTAACTAAACAAGCGAACCTGCTTGGTCATATTGCCATGAGTTGTGAAGAATCCACCTCCGTCTACTTGTTGATAAAGTAGAGGATGTGCTTCTCGCATTATATAAATGAGTGTTCTTAGCGCAGTAAAATATCGCGCCCAGTTCACGCAAGTCACAACCATTAGTGCAAATAGAATAGTGTCGCCGCTGATCATCCTTTCCTCCCTACATCTTCATAAGAAAACTCAAAAGAAAAAGATAATCAGTGTCTTTCCCGTACTACCTAAACGGCAGGAGCTTCCATAATTGAAGATGAACCATCTTTTGCCAATTGCGCTAGGTCTTTATCAATAAAGAACAGTGCTTTACCGTCTTCACCAACAAGCTCTAGCTTATCCAATACACCTTTAAACAACTTCTCTTCTTCGTGTTGCTCTGCAACGTACCATTGCAGGAAGTTAAAGGTTGAGTAATCTTGTGTGCTGAAAGCAACGTGAGCCAGTTTGTTGATCTTTTGAGTAATCATTTGCTCATGTTCATAAGTTTCACGGAACACAGCACCAAGGCTATCAAATTCATGTTTTGGCGCTTCAATCGCACCTAGAATTGGCATTGCACCTGTTTCACTTACGTAAGTGAAAAGACGCTGCATATGTTCCATTTCTTCTACTGCATGAACACGCAGAAACTCTGCTGCACCTTCAAATCCTTTGTCTTCACACCAAGCACTCATTTGTAAGTATAGATTGGATGAGAAAAATTCTAGGTTAATTTGATCATTCAGTTGCTCAACCATAGTTTTTGACAGCATTTAAGACTCCTAATTACATCCTCAATTTTCTCTACTATATCACTATTTAATGAATATCTCGCAGGCCATTAGTTAACCAATATTTCGAGCTGTCATTACGCAAGACAGTGGATATGAGATCACTTCAGCAAAAAAAACCATCGCATAGTGCTAATCTTAAATCAGACAATGAATAAAGGAGGTAGCGATATGAGTTACAAACATATTTTGGTCGCGGTCGATTTATCAGAAGACAGCAAATTAATTGTGGATAAAGCGGTAGCATTGGCTAAGCCATTGGAAGCCAAAGTCTCTTTTATCCATATCGATATTAACTACGCAGAGCTGTATACCGGCCTGATTGATATCAACATGGCCGAAACCCAGCACAACGCGATGGAAGCGTCTCGTATTCAGCTGCAAAATTTTGCGGAGCACGCCCAATACCCGATCACCCATACCTTAGTGGGCAGTGGCGATTTGAGTCATGAGCTGTGTGACACCATCAACGAGTTTAATGTTGATTTAGTGGTTTGTGGTCACCATCAAGATTTCTGGAGCAAGCTACTTTCTTCAACACGACAACTGATCAACGCCTCTCCGGTTGATATGCTGGTCGTGCCTCTAAGAGATTCAGAAGACTAATGAATTAAGGTTAGGTAACATACAGCTCATATCTTATTAACGAAGTTTTACTATGAGCTATTTAGCTGGTGTTACCCTCCTATGGGCCTTCTCCTTTAGCCTGATCGGCGTTTACCTTGCTGGTCAGGTTGATGCTTGGTTCTCTGTACTGATGCGTGTTGCCCTTGCAGGTATCGTGTTTCTTCCTTTCCTTAAATTCCGTGGCGTCTCGCGTAAGCTGATCGCTAAATTGATGGCCATTGGTGGCATCCAGCTTGGCTTAATGTACTGCTTCTACTATCAGTCTTTCTTACTGCTATCCGTTCCTGAAGTCCTTTTGTTTACCGTTTTTACCCCAATTTACGTCACGCTTATTTATGATTTCCTCAAAGGGCAATTCTCTCCGTGGTACTTAGTGACTGCGGCAATTGCGGTATTGGGCGCGGTATTCATTAAATTTGCAGGCATCAATGAGAACTTTTTAGTTGGCTTCCTCGTCGTGCAAGGCGCGAACCTGTGCTTTGCTATCGGTCAGGTGAGTTACAAGGTAGTGATGGAGAAGGAATCGACTGAATTACCTCAGCGAACCGTATTTGGTTACTTCTACTTAGGGGCGTTATGCGTCGCTTCCGTTGCTTTCATGCTACTGGGCAATCCAGAGAAGCTGCCCACCACCACACTTCAATGGGGAATCCTGATCTACCTTGGCTTGATTGCGTCGGGGCTGGGTTACTTTATGTGGAATAAAGGCGCGTGCATGGTGAATGCTGGCGCGCTGGCAGTGATGAACAATGCCTTGGTTCCTGCTGGTCTGGTGGTGAATATCCTGATTTGGAACAGAGATGTCGATTTGGTTCGCTTGTCTATTGGTGGCGCCGTTATCTTATTCTCTTTATTCGTCAATGAGACGTGGGTGAAGAAGCGCGTAGCAAGATCCGCAAGCAACGCTTAGCTGATTTGAACGAGCTACATGAGTCAGCTCGGATAACCCCAAAAAGCAAAAGAGCGACCTAAGGTCGCTCTTTTTAAATCATCGCTGTAGCAATAAACCATTCAAATCAACTTCAGTGGATTTGATTGTGGCTCACTACCTGAGTCTTGGTTTCAGTGAAGGCAACATCATCAAGTTGTAGGTTGATTCGTTCCAATTCACTTTCCAGCTTCTGACTTTTCTTAAACAGCTTTTGCTGCTTCTTAATCATCTTCGCCAGTTTCTTATTGTACTTCTCTTGTTTCTTAGCCGCTTTCTTCGCTTGTTTGAGTTCAGCTTTCTCATCACCGCTCGCCTTCGCCATCAGTTTTTTCAGCTTGGCTTTTTTCTGTGCGGCTTCTTTTTTGGCAAGCTCAGGGGCCATATCAGCGGCGGCTGGATCGAACATTTGTACGCTCGGTTCAATTGCCTCGTTGATTTCCGCAAGCGACAGTTCTGGTGCAGGTAATGTTTCCGCTAGCAGGCCGCATGCGACTTTCTCTTCAACGGGTTTGTTTTGACAACCAAGAGGTGGAATTGCGGTGGGTTTGCATAGATTCGCTTGATCCGCCGAAGAACGCGCGCAAGAACGACACACGAACTTAGGTTCAGTCACCAAGCTGTGGATCTCGCCCAAGTGTTCGGTGATATCTCGACGGTTTAACTTACAAAAGCGTTTAGCCATGCTTCAACTCCAGCTAAGAATAATAATGATTCTTAGTTAGATATACATCTGTAACGCGACTATCGCAAGTGTTAAATGGCAATTTATCGTATTTATGACGGGAAATTTTCTTAGCGTGTATCTAAGTTATTGATGCTTCAATTAAGTCATTGATGCTTTCACATAGACGTCAAAACGGTTCTTTTTGGTTTCGATCGCCATGCTCGGTTTTTGCTCGTCTAACCAAGCTGCGTAATCCGGTCTTTTAACCACAACTCGCTTCGATGCCAACTTCATCGCTGGCTCAAATAGGCCATCAGCATCCAGATCGGCACCCACCAAAGATTGGAATACGCGCATCTCTTTTTTGACCAGAGCCGATTTCTTTTTGTTCTCTGGGTGTGGGTACATTGGGTCGAGGTACACCACGTCTGGCTGTTCGAAGTCAGGATCGTTGCTGAGCTTATCCAACGCATCGTGACTGGATGCGTGAATCAGCTTCATACGCTCACTTACCCAACCACCGATGTCTGGGTCTTGTTGCGCTCGCTGCAAGCCATCATCAAGCAGTGCAGCCACAACTGGATGACGCTCGACCATTTGCACCTTACAACCTAGAGAAGCCAACACAAACGCATCGCGCCCTAAGCCTGCAGTACCATCAAGAATAGTTGGCGTTGCGCCTTTGTTTAAACCAGCTGCTTTGGCAATCGCCTGACCTTTACCACCGCCAAACTTACGTCGGTGACCAACAGCGCCTCCCACTAAATCAACAAAGATAGCGCCAAGCTTGGGCTCATCGACTTTACGTAGCTCAAGTCGCTCACTAGTCAGTACCAAAGCAAAATCGCTGCTTTCATCATGAGATAAGTTCCAGCGGGTCGCTAAGTCATTCAAATGATCGATTTGGGTAGCATCTTCGCAAATCAGTTGTAGTTGCAAGGTCGTCTCCAACAGACAGTAGTATTCAAAACAAAAGAGGCAACCAGTTTACCTGATTGCCTCAACAATACATATTAGCGGTGAAAAGTATTCCCAGCTAAAGTCGGCTTACCTAAACCAATGGCTCTGTCTCTCGCTCTTGTCTTAACTCTTCAACAAGCTCTGCGAGTGGCTTAGGTCGCCCTATGATGTAGCCCTGCGCGTAGTTCACACCCAGTTCGATAAGCTTGTCGATAATCTGGGTATTTTCAACGAACTCAGCCACGGTGTGCTTGCCCATCTGCTTGGCAAGATCATTGATCGAGCGAACCATCACATGGTCCATCTCATTCACATCAATATCACGTACAAACAAGCCATCGATCTTCACAATATCGACAGGCAGCTTTTTCAGATAGCCAAATGACGATAGCCCTGAGCCAAAATCATCCAATGCAATCATGCAGCCAAGCTCTTTGATTCGAGTGAAGAACTTGATCGCCTGCTTCATGTTACTCATGGCCGCTGTTTCGGTGATCTCTAAACAAATCTTATGACACGGTATCGATGAATCGCTCAGGCTATCTATCAAAAATTCGACAAACTCACGGTTACCCATCGAGTGACCGGAAAGATTGATTGAACACATCCCCAGTTCCTCAATAACCTCAGGGCGTTGCTCCAACCAACCCAAGGTTTGACTGACGACTTGGCGGTCAATCAAATGCGCGATGTTATAACGCTCTGAGGCTGGCATGAAGATCCCCGGGGAGATGTATTCCCCTTGGATGTTCTTGATGCGGACCAAGATTTCAAAGTGCATTTTATCGCTGTCTTCATCTAGGCCAAGAATTCGCTGCGCAAACAACTCTAAGCGATCGTTAGCCAAGGCCTCATGCACTAGGTTAACGCACTCCATCTCAAGATGGCGACGACGCAGGTCTTCATCATCTTGATGGTAAAGATGATAGCGATTGCGACCTTCTTCTTTAGCGGCATGACAAGCTGCATCCGCCTGAGCGTGCACCATCTGTGGTGAAGCTGCTGTATGGTCGATCAATCGAATACCGATAGAGCACGTCAGGTTGAGTCGAATATCATCCCACAAGAATGGATTCTCACTCATCATCGAGATAATACTGCGACACACATTCACCGCATCTCGTTCAGTACAGTCTTTCATCAGCACAGCAAACTCATCACCACCCATTCGCGCTAACACCGCATTGTAAGGCAGTACGTCTTCTAGCAGTTTGGCGCTAAACAAGATCGCAGCATCACCCGCTTCATGTCCTGCGGTATCGTTCAGCACTTTCAGCTGATCCAAATCTAGGAACAACATTGCGTGAGTTCGCATGTGGCTCTCAACCTCTTTCAGCGCCTTTTGCAGCTCTTGCTCAAAGTGGTTGCGGTTAAAGGTGTCAGTCAGTAGGTCATAGCGAGCCTGATACTCTAGCTTTTCAGAAAGCTCGTGCGTTTCGGTGATGTCTTCACCCACAATCAACAGCTGATCAGACTCCACCAACGGGCGGATATTTTCACGAATCCAGCTCTTGCTGCCGTCGGCATGGCGATATTCGATATCACGACGCCACACACCACGAATCTTATGCTGAGGTTGCAGCAAGATATGACGAGGAATCATCGCGTTCTCATCAACATAGAATTCTCTAGGGCGATGGCCCAACAACTGATCGAGAGGGTATCCCAAAAGCTCTTCGGCAAACTGGTTCACTTGTTGAATGCGATTATTGCCATCGAGCGTAATCATCATCACCGGCTGTTTGTCGTAATACAGCTTCAAGTTTGCTTCACGTTGGAACAGCTTATTCTCAGCAAGCTTACGCGAGGTCACGTCGCGCGCCTCAAAGAGAAACTGAATGTCTTCGTCTTCACTGCCCGGCATCGGCTTCAATGAAATATCCAACACCATCGCACCGCGATCTCGACACCACACCTCGGCTTCAAATCGTAAGGCTGGGTGCTCACTTTTTGCGATGAAATATTCGGCTAGCACTTCTCGCGCAGAACTTTCCCAATGTTGGTGTTGTTGCAGCGGCGTTCCCAGTTTATAGCCTTGATTATAAAGCAGCTCATGTAACTTGCTGTTACTCGACAGCAGCACGCCACCCTTATCAATGATGCCCATAAATTGCAGGCTCTGATCAAATATCGACTCCAACAGTCGTTGGCTTTGGCGACTTGCACGTTCGCTCTTCTTCAGACGGTTAAGGTAATACACCAACACCGCGATAACACACGACATGCTCAAGAACATTAAACCGATGGTGCGAATTTCATCGCGATAGCGCATTAAGAATGACTTCGGCTTATTGAGGAAGGTTACTGAGGCTTCATTCTCTGCACCCAAATCCCAACGTGAGATCTGTTGGTAATCGAGTTTGATTTCTGGCGCGCCAGCAACCACCAATGGCAATGGAGCCTTAGGATTGTTCAGCACGCTCAACAGCACGCGCCCCGTGTCTCGACCTTGCGTTTCTCCACTGTGGATCACGCCACCAATCGCACCAAACCCAAGTCCTAAATCATGCACAATATACAATGGCATCTGAGTTTTTTTGTTGAGCTGACGCCAGTCTTCTTTGCTGCTGACCCGACCATTGATGTCGCGGTAGTAGGCCCAGAACAACAAGCTTTTAGTTAGATCAGCGCGTTGCGCGAACGTCATCAGTTCTTGATAAGAATCAGGCGTATATTGCTCCACCATCCCAGAAAACTCAGGGCGTTTTTGTAGAAATAAATCCACTTGAGCGCGAATAGCTTCACCCGTTACCGAGTGATCGGTAACCACGTAAACTTTTTTAACCGTCGATTGAAGTCGATTGATCAGCTCAATATTGCTCGCCATATCAATATCTTCAGTGATACCGGTTGCGTGCAAGCCTTCAATCATTTGCGGAGAAAAATTGTTGATGCCACCAAAAATAACGGGCGTGCCATTGAGTTCGGGCGCTAAGCGTTTCATCAGATTGAGGGCGTTATTATCACTGACGACTACAGCGGCAAACTCTTCATGCGACAGCTTAGTGCGGTATAGCTGATAAATTCGCTCTAAGTATTCAGCGTTTTGAGTTCGCTTGGTATCGAGATAAACAACCCGGTAAGATAACCCATCGCGATCGAGCTCATCAGATAGTCCTTTATGGAAATCATCTGTCCAGAAAAAGCCTTGATGATAAGAGTGAATAACCAACACATCTTTTGCCTGAGCTGAAGCAAAAACACTCCAACACATCACAATAAAAAATAACGAAAATCGCACTGAATTCACCCTAACCCTATAGTTACTGCTAATATTATCACCCTTGGCTATGATGTGTACTCAAGCCGGTATGTTTTTCATTCAACCTAAGGATTATGCATGTCCACAACCACAGCTCGTCTAGATGATCTAGACCGTGCCATTCTCAAAACCTTGATGGAAGATGCACGAACTCCTTACGCTGAAATGGCAAAGCAGTTCGATGTCAGCCCTGCGACGATTCACGTTCGCATCGAAAAGATGAGATCGGCAGACATTATCGAACGAACGGAAGTTGTGGTAAACACCAAAAAACTGGGTTACGACGTGTGTTGCTTTATTGGCATCAACCTTAATGCTGCCAAAGATTACCACTCGGCGATCGCTAAGCTGAATGCCTTAGACGAAGTGGTTGAGGCGTACTACACCACTGGTGCTTACAATATCTTTGTAAAGCTGATGTGTAAGTCGATAGAAGAGCTGCAGTTTGTATTGATCGATAAGCTGCAAGCGATCGATGAAGTTCAGTCGACAGAGACACTGATTTCATTGCAGAACCCTATCAACCGCAATGTGAATCCATAACATTGATTCGCCTTGCTTGGCATAACGCACAGACAAAAAAAGAGCCTCTAACTAGAGGCTCTTTTCGCAATAAACTAGATAGTTACCGTGATTATGCGTTGATTCCCGCGTGGCGCAGCATTGCGTCGATTTGTGGCTCACGACCACGGAAGCGTTTGAACAGCTCCATTGGCTCTTCACTGCCACCCATTTCAAGGATGTTGTTCAGGAAGCGATTACCCGTTTCAGTGTTGAAGATACCCTCTTCTTCAAATGCTGAGAACGCATCTGCCGATAGCACTTCTGCCCACAGGTAGCTGTAGTAGCCCGCGCTGTAACCACCAGCAAAGATGTGACCAAAGCTGTGTGAGAAACGGTTCCAATCTAGGCTTGGCAGTACCGACACCTTAGACTTAACATCCGCTAGCGTTTCTAGTACGCGAGCACCCACTTCAGGGTCGTATTCTGTGTGTAGCGTGAAATCGAACAAACCAAGCTCTAGCTGACGCAGGATAAACATCGCAGATTGGAAGTTCTTCGCCGCTAGCATCTTCTCTAGCATCTCTTTTGGTAGCGCTTCACCCGTTTCGAAGTGACCAGAGATGAACGACAGCGCTTCTTCTTCCCAACACCAGTTTTCTAGGAACTGACTTGGTAGCTCAACCGCATCCCAAGGCACACCATTGATACCCGCAACTGCGCCCGCTTCTACTTGCGTTAGCATGTGGTGGATACCGTGGCCGAATTCGTGGAACAAGGTCACCACTTCATCGTGAGTAAACAGTGCTGGCTTATCACCAACTGGCTTATTGAAGTTACACGTTAGGTAAGCAACCGGGGTCTGTAGCTCGCCAGATTCGGTAATGCGACGACCACGACAGTCATCCATCCAAGCGCCACCACGTTTGTGTTCACGTGCGTATAGATCTAGGTAGAAGCTACCACGCAGTGTTCCAGTCGCATCAAAGATATCAAAGAAACGCACTGACTCATGCCAAGTGTCTACGCCTTGACGCTCTGTTACCGACATACCAAACACGCGGTTCAGTACCTCAAACAGACCTGAAACCACATTAGATTCTGGGAAGTAAGGACGAAGCTCTTCATCAGAGATCTCGAACAGTTTCTGTTTTTGTTTCTCACTGTAGTAAGCGATGTCCCACAGGTTTAGCTCAGAGACACCAAATTCTTTCTCAGCAAACTGGCGTAGCTCTTCAACTTCTCGCTCACCTTGCGGTTTGGCTTTTACTGCTAGGTCGTTTAGGAAGCCAAGCACTTGGTCTGGCGTTTCTGCCATCTTAGTCGACAGTGATTTTTCGCTGTAAGTACTGAAACCAAGCATGCGCGCGATCTCGTGGCGCAGCTTAAGTTGCTCGGTGATGATCTCAGTGTTGTCCCACTTACCTGCGTTTGGACCGCGATCTGAAGCGCGCGTTACGTACGCTTCATAAAGCTCTTTACGCAGTTCTTGGTTATCACAGTAGGTCATCACAGGTAGGTATGATGGGATATCTAAAGTCAGTAGGTAGCCTTCTTGCTCTTTAGACTCAGCCGCCGCTTGAGCTGCCGCCAGTGCTGATTCAGGCATACCTGCCAGCTCAGCTACGTCTGTGATCTGCTTGCTCCAACCCATGGTTGCATCAAGCACGTTATTTGAGAATTGAGAGCCTAACTCAGACTGGCGCTTGCTGATCTCGCCGTAACGATGCTGTTCATCTGCAGGTAAGCCAATGCCCGACAATTCAAAGTCGCGCAGTGCGTCGGTAATAGTTTTTTGTTGAGCTCGGTTCAGTGCAGAGAATGCTTCACTCGCCTTGATCGCTTTATACGCTTCGAACAAGCCTTTGTGTTGGCCAACCCAAGTGCCGTATTCAGATAGCACAGGTAAGCAGCTCTCATACGCTTCACGCAGTTCGTCACTGTTCACGACAGAGTTCATATGGCTTACAGGTGACCAAATGCGACCTAAACGATCATCCACTTCTTCAATTGGAGCAACTAGGTTGTCCCAGCTTGGTGAAGTATTACCTTCAAGTACTTGTTCTATCTTGTTGCGACACGCTTCAATCACTTGCTCAACTGCAGGCTTTACGTGCTCTGGCTTGATCTGTGAAAACGGAGGTAAGTCCGTGAAGGTTAATAGCGGATTAGACATATAAACATTCCTTTGGCTTTAGAGACTTTCGTCTTTTTTGTAATGAGGTCGTCTTACAGTCATCAGGCTAAAGTTCGCCCTAAAAAATCACCTGCGAATAGTTATTAAATAGTGCCCAACAAGGCAAATTTCAATAGTAGAACCAATAACTAACTGCATATTGCTAGCGACTGTTCCTGAATTGTTCGAGAATTTATGGTCCATTGAGGGTTATAATAGTCTGATTAACCCCACCTACACTAACCACACTCTAATTCGAGAGTGTTACGAGAGTTTAATTTGTTAAGTTATCGCCACAGCTTCCACGCAGGTAACCATGCCGACGTAGTAAAGCATATCGTACAGAGCCTTATTCTTAATTCTTTGAAACAAAAGGATAAGCCTTTTGTTTATCATGACACTCACTCTGGTGTAGGTCGTTACGACTTAACGCATGAATGGTCTGAAAAAACCGGTGAATACAAGCAAGGTATTGCTCGTGTGTGGGAGCAAACAGACCTTCCTGAAGACATTCAAAGCTACCTTGAGTCTATTTCCATTCTCAATAATGGCGAGAAACTGCGTTACTACCCGGGTTCTCCACGTGTTGCACGTGCACACCTGCGTGACCAAGACCGCATGGTACTGACTGAGCTTCACCCAGCCGATCACCCGCTGCTTGAGCAAGAGTTCCACCGTGATCGTCAGGTATCTATCTACAAAGAAGATGGTTTTAAGCGCTTAAAGGGCAGCCTGCCACCAAAAGAACGTCGTGGTTTAGTACTGATCGACCCGCCTTACGAGCTGGCAAAAGAGTACCGTGATGTCGTGACTGCAATCGCTCAAAGCCACAAGCGCTGGGCAACCGGTATCTACGCAATTTGGTACCCGGTAGTAAATCGCTGTGATATCGAAGATATGATCGAAGGTCTCGAAGGCTTAGGCATCAACAAGATTCTACAAATCGAACTTGGCGTATCACCAGACACCAACGAGCGTGGCATGACGGCATCAGGCATGATCGTGATTAACCCGCCTTGGAAGCTAGAAAGCCAAATGAAAGAGATTCTTCCATTCTTGAAGGAAGCAATTGCGCCAGCGACCGGTCACTTCAAAGTAGAGTGGATCGTACCCGAGTAATCTCGAGTCCACATCATAGACTGAAGAATCTTCAACAGACTGTGATGTGGACGAATAAATTTTAAACAGGGAGATTGAGTTCAACCGATCTGCCCTCAATATAATAATTAGACAATTTAAGAATCTATAGGACGTAGGTATCCAGTGCTCTCACTGTGACTACAACCTTCAATAAATGGAGAAAGTAATGGCGACTCATTTTGATTACATCTGTATCGGTGGCGGTTCAGGCGGCATCGCATCGGCTAACCGCGCAGCTATGCACGGTGCAAAAGTTGCACTTATCGAAGCTCAAGACCTTGGTGGTACTTGTGTAAACGTTGGTTGTGTTCCTAAAAAGGTAATGTGGCACGGCGCTCAAGTCGCTGAAGCAATCAACCTATACTCTGAGGACTACGGCTTCGACGTTGAAGTAAAAAGCTTTAACTGGAGCAAGCTGATTGAAAACCGCCAAGCGTACATTGGTCGTATCCACCAATCTTACGACCGCGTACTAGGTAACAACAAAGTAAACGTAATCAAAGGCTTTGCTAAGTTCGTTGATGAAAAGACAGTTGAAGTGAACGGTGAACACTACACAGCAGATCACATCCTGATCGCGGTAGGTGGTCGTCCAACAATTCCAAACATCCCAGGTGCAGAATACGGCATCGACTCAAATGGCTTCTTCGACCTAATGGAGCAACCAAAACGCGTTGCGGTTATCGGTGCTGGCTACATCGCAGTTGAGATCGCAGGTGTACTAAGCGCACTAGGCACAGAAACACACTTGTTCTGTCGTAAAGAATCTCCACTACGTAGCTTCGATCCAATGATCATCGAAACGCTAGTAGAAGTAATGGAAGCAGAAGGTCCAACACTTCACACGCACTCAGTGCCTAAAGAAGTTGTGAAAGAAGCGGATGGCACACTGACTCTGCACCTAGAGAACGGCAACACTCAAAACGTTGACCACCTAATCTGGGCTATCGGTCGCCACCCAGCCACTGACGCTATCAACCTAGCATCAACTGGCGTTGCAACGAACGACCGTGGCTACATCAAAGTAGACGAGTTCCAAGCAACCAACGTTCCTGGCATCTACTGTGTTGGCGACATCATGGAAGGCGGTATCGAGCTAACACCTGTTGCTGTTAAAGCCGGTCGTCAGCTTTCTGAGCGTCTATTCAACGGTCAAACAAACGCGAAGATGGACTACAAGTTAGTTCCTACGGTTGTATTCAGCCACCCGCCTATCGGCACAATTGGTCTAACGACTCAAGAAGCTGAAGAGCAATACGGCAAAGACAACATCAAGGTTTACACGTCTGGCTTCACGGCTATGTACACAGCGGTAACCAAGCACCGTCAACCTTGTAAGATGAAGCTAGTATGTGCTGGCGAAGAAGAGACTGTAGTTGGCCTACACGGCATCGGCTTCACGGTTGATGAAATGATTCAAGGCTTCGGCGTTGCAATGAAGATGGGCGCAACCAAAGCAGATTTCGACTCTGTTGTGGCGATTCACCCAACTGGCAGCGAAGAATTTGTGACGATGCGTTAATCGCAAATCATAAGATTGAAGAAAGAAGCAGGCTTAGGCCTGCTTTTTATTAACCAGCTTGAACAAAAAAAGAACGCACAACGTACTGATATGTAAAAAATTATAAAAGATTGTCAAATCTCAGCAAAATCTATAGTTCGTGCTTATAGAATCCCGTTCATAGTAATTCTTGAACAAGTGATAATGTCAGTAGCCAACACCCGCATCACCGATCTTTTTTATCAATTATTGGATCTATCTGAGGCAGAAAAAACAAAATATCTAAAAGAATTAAAAGCACACCAAGTCGATCTATATGACAAGATTTATCCCTTTATCTGCACCTCAGAGCTAGAGCCTATTACACATATATTTGGTGTAGGCGCCCTCCAAGCTACAAACAAAAAAGCGACTTATTCTGATACATACATTGATAAGTACCACCTGTCTTACGAAATAGGTCGTGGAGGTATTGGTGTTGTCTATGCTGCTACTCGAGTGGATAAGACATTCCATCAAGATCTTGCCATAAAACTCATTCAACCCGCTTTATCTCACCTCATAGATAAAGAGTATCTGTTTCAAGAAGCACAAGCGCTTGCGACGTTGAATCACCCATATATAACCAAGGTGATCGATGGAGGGACACATGAAGGGTCTGTTTATATTGTAATGGAACACATAAAAGGTTGTACCCTTAGTGAATACCTTGCTACGTATGCATTAAACAAAACAAAGAAGCTCAATCTATTTTTAAAGATATGCGCTGCTATCTCACACGCACACAAACACCAAGTTCTGCATACCGATTTAAAGCCAGAAAATATATTAATCGATTGTGAAGGTCACCCGAAGATACTCGACTTTAATTTAATGAGAGGAATCAGTGACCAATTATCTGCTTTCCCAATCACAATCAATGCCTACAGTCATGACTACGCTAGTCCAGAGCAAATCAGCGGAAGCCCTCCCACAGTCCAATGCGATATTTACGCTCTAGGAAAGATCTTAAACTTCATGTTTCCTAAACTACCGATAAGTCAGGGGGATCTAAACTGCATAATTCAAAAAGCGACACGACGCCACGCCTTACTGCGCTATTCGAGCACCAATGAACTCTATAACGACATTACGCAGCTGATCGCTTGTCGTCCAATCTCCGCATATCAAGACCAACCATTTTATTCCGCTCTGAAGCTATGCCAACGCCGTCCAATTCAATGCGCCTTATCTACTGTGCTCATTTGGTGTGGTGTAGGTTTCTACACGCCTTTGATCAAAAAAAACCAACAACTTCAGATAGAAAAGCGCGCTTCAGAAAGAGTCACAAGGCAATTTGTCCGAACGCTTTCTCAAATAAAAGAGAGCCCTAAGTCGAAAGTATCGATCAATACAGTACTGAAACATACCCATAAAGCGGTTTTAGGCGATCCTGGTATACCAAAAAAAACAAAGATGAAACTGTTACGAATCATTGCCCCACAAACAACTAGGACAGAATCAACAAAAGGAAACTGCTAACCATGAGTAACCAACTGACTAATATAGAGTCGATCATCAGAGATTGGAAAGCGGGGCATAAATGGGCAGAACAGAAACTCTATCGCTTCGCTTACGCCCACCTCTACGATCTCGCTCAAAAAGAGAGAAAAAGGAGCACGACCAAGCATGAGCAAAAGTGTTGGGTCTCTTGGAATAGCATCAACAACACAACGGCGTTAGTTCACGATGCTTACCTAAAGCTCTCTTTTGCTGATACTCAATCAATAAAAGACACTCGTGATTTTCTGTTAATAGCAGCAAAAATCATGCGACAAATACTCATCGATAACGCTCGACGTCAACAAGCACAGAAACGCCAACTCCCCACAAAAGTTCCCCCTCAAGAAGAAAGGCATTTCGAGCAGCTAATTATTATGGATAAGGCTGTTGACCACTTTACTTTGAATTACCCAAGGCAATCACAAGCATTCAAACTGAAATACCTTATGGGGCTTCAAACTCAAGAAATTAGCCAGCTACTAACCTGTAGCGACAGCCTAATTGAAAAGGATTTAAAGTTTTCTCGCTGTTGGTTAACGAGGAAAATAAACACGCAGCACAACCCAATTTATTGAAAATAATTTACGGTATTTCACTCAAATTTCGTGTCTTGTGAAATCCATTCTACAAAGGTAAAAACGCCACAGATCTTAATTAACCTAAAAATAATTACTCTTCAGAGTAAGGATAAAAAATGAAAAAGGTAACGTTATTAGCGGCTGCGGTGGCACTAGGCTTAACAGGTTGTGGGAGTGATAGCCCCCATACGAGTAATACCCCTGGCAATGATGGTACTCCTCCTGGCGGCAATTCAGGTGATAAATCGAGTAGTATTGTAGTAAAGGGGTTTGATGGCTACTTCCATAACGCCGTAGTGTTTGCTGATGTGGACGACAACGGGAAACTGAATCTAGACATCGATACTGTGTTCGGTCTAACAGACGAAAACGGTGAATTAACACTACCGAAAAATACAGAGGTCAAACACAGCCTAGGTTTACAAACACTCCGTCCTGGCGATGTAACTCCAGAGCTGGCTCAGAAACTGAGTACTCTTCCTGACAATACAAAATCACTGGATAAACTGTTAGATCTATATACAAGAGATATGGACCTTCCGGACCAACCTATGTCCAACGCTGTCGTACTGCGCACACCAAAGGTTGATGGCAGTGAAGGTGTCGTTATATCTCCAATTACCGATCTAGTCGCTATCGAGATGCGCAAAAATAACAGCACACTTGAAGCTGCCGTATCAGCAGTAAGTAGCAACCTTGGGGGCACAGAAGAAGCACCGATTGATCTTTTCTCTGACTTTGTCGAAGACTCTAAGAGCAACCTGCAAAGTGCTCGACTTCATAAAACTGCGCAGATTCTTACGGAGTCAAAAGCGAAAAACCCTTCAGAATACGAAAAACAAATTGAGGTAATCACGGACACGGCTACTGAAAAATCAGAAGAAATCGTTACAGAAGACAATATGGGCGATGAGAACCTGGTAAACGACAGGCCAATCATTGATCCAACTGAGCCAGAGACCGCTATTCGCAACTTTAAGTTGTTAGTTAATCCATCAGCAGCATCAGCGATCCAGAAACAGATCCATACACTCAAAATTACCGAAACAGATACTGTTTTAGAAACGATTGAAGTACCAAACAATCTTTTTGAAGATAAGTATTCAGTAGACGGTGCTCTAACTCCGGTAAGGCCTAGAGTTAAAATTGATGGAGAAGGAGAGATCACTGCTGAGCTTGACGAAACTGGTACTACGTTAACATTATCAAGTTCAGGCTCATTGGAGAATCCGCAGCGCAGTTACACAATTACGTTTGAAGCAGAAGACAAAGATACACAAGATGAAGATGCGAAAGTAACCAGTACACTGCGTACTACTTTTTCATTCGATGTTGACCTACTCAACACACCTCCAAGCATTGTGGATACGGAAGAGACACGAATCCAGACTGAAATTGTATCTACATGGAATCTAATCCAAGGTGCCCAGTTTACCGGAGAGATCCCAGTAGATACGTTGTTTGAAGATCGTGAAGATTCTCACCTAACATACACAACAAATATCGACAGTGCAGTTCCTGGTCTTAAATCTGAGTACGATTCAGTATCTGGCGTAATTCACATAACGGGTTACCCAAAAAAGGTTAATAGCAACAAGGTAAACTTCACCATTCATGCTGATGATGGTCACACTTCAACCTTCTTAGCGTCTGCACCAGCGAACTTTACAATGCCTCCAGTGCAAGCTGGCAGCATCAGTATTAACGAAGAGTTAGAAGCAGATCTACAAGCACAAATTACGACGCAATGGTCACTGACTGTTGGTAAAGACTTTGAAGAAGCTTTCAGCGTTGCAAATCTGTTTAGCTCAAAGGTTTCGGGCGATATTGAATATTACGCTCACTATGCGCCACATGATAATGAAGCGCCAAGCAACCCGATTCCGGGTGTATCGGTAAGTGTTGATAGTTCGGGCTTCGTAACATTAAGTGGGCGCCCAACTTCAGAGACCAATAATGTTGTTCTGTATATCGCACAGGGGATCAACTTTTCGGGTGGTGAGGAAAATGATATTGAATCAGAAATGGTAACGTTTAGGTTGCCTAACGTTCAGCCAGGAGATGTTACACCTCCCACAACATCTATCGAAGACCAATATTTGTATCAATCAGCACTAGAAAACTACAATGATGAAGGTACAGGCTTAGCTTGTGAGGTTCGATATTTCGATTCAGAAACACAAACGCTCTACGCATACACTCGTACTCAAGACAGCTTTACTTCTTGCCCTGAGATTAATACTTCGTCGTCTCCTGCTAACAACAATAATTTTGAGTCACTTGGTTCATACACTATTGATGCTAGTGGGGGGTATGTACTTAATATCAATGATGGTGATGAATCATTCACTATTCGCTATAGTGCTCAAAAGTACCAAGACTACTTTGTGTTCCAAAATACAGAAACTTTCGACTATTCAATTGACGACAAAGTAGAAAGTATGACTTTTGAGGAAATGCACCCTGCCTATACTACTCCACAACAGTTGAATGCCTTAATATCTCAACGCATTACTGATGGCGTTACTGATGACGTATGGGTTGAAGGTACTCTTCATTATATTGACCAAAATGGCAACATTAATGATATGGATGTTGACGCAGCTATGAATGATGTAGATGACAATTGCACTGATACTAACATGTGTGAGAGTGGTGTATCAGATGCAGACATTTACCTTAAAATGAGCTGTGAAGAAGTAAAAGCAAACTACACATTCGACGTGTACTCAATGTCGGGAACACCGTTTTCCTGGGAAGTGCAGTACTTTGATTCTGCGAAAAATAACAGCTGTGGTATCGATTTTACTTCTATCACTCCAATCACGAGCGGTATTAGAACCATTCATGGTGAAGTGAAAGAAGAAAAACTTGGTAAATTTGCAGACATCCTGTTTAGTTTCGCAAGATAAAGTTGAATTAGTTCAACATATAATTTAACTAACATTAAGCCTTGTCGCTCTCGACAAGGCTTTTTTATGCGTACGATCTGAACCTTCAGCGGAAATTCCGCGTACGGAAAACAAACCAACACTAAAAGAGCGGAGCTCATTATGAATCTACTAATTGAATCATTTGAAGGCGGGATCTACTTGGCTTACCAAGTTATTGGCGAGCAAAAGCAATTAATTAAAGATGACCACCAGCATCCTATGAAGTTTTTGAGTGTTAACCAAGCACGCGATCACTTTAGCGACCAAGGTGTCGCATCAGCTATGCTGGTTCATAACAGCGCCTACGACGAAATGTGTGGTGAACACTGTGGTAGCACACAACCTTTCGAGATTGATTTGAAGTGGAGTTAAATCAACCTCAAATCAATCGCGATAAAAATTGAAAGGCTTGCATCAATGCAAGCCTTTCTTATGGGATTGACTTTCCCTTTTAACCACTTAGATTAGCGCGATGTCCGTTTAAGTCTTCGTTTAATGTTCTGCTCTTTCACTACAAAGTCGAACAGCGGAGCGAACAGGTTGGCGAACAAGATAGCCAGCATAATGCCCTCTGGATAAGCAGGATTGAGCACTCGGATACCGACCGTCATAACACCAATCAAGATCCCGTAAGCCCACTTACTCTGATTGGTAAACGCGGCAGATACAGGGTCTGTTGCCATGAAGAAGGTACCAAACGCTACACCACCCAACACAAAGTGCCAGTAGAACGGCATCGAAAACATCGTGTTGGTTTCTGACCCTATCCAATTCATCAAGCTAGATGTCACAACGAGACCAATAATCACACCGGCGACAATGCGCCAAGAAGCTATCTTCATCGCTATCAGAATCAACCCCGTCAGCATGATAAGCAGTGACGACACCTCACCCATCGAACCTGGAATATTACCGATAAAGGCATCCATCCAAGTGATCGCCTCGCCAGTCATGTTATTGATCAGTGACGTGCTGCCGCCTTCATACCATTGACTCAGTGGTGTCGCGCCTGAATAGCCGTCAGCGGCAACCCACACAAGCCCACCCGACATGTTGGCTGGATAGGCGAAATAGAGAAACGCGCGGCCTGCAAGGGCTGGGTTCAAGAAGTTTCGTCCTGTACCACCGAACAGCTCTTTGGCGACAACGATACCAAAGGTGATACCTAAAGCGGCTTGCCAAAGCGGGATGGTTGGCGGGAGGATGAGTGCAAACAGCACAGAGCTAACAAAAAAGCCTTCATTAACTTCGTGCTTACGTACAACGGCAAACAACACCTCCCAAAAACCACCGACCACAAACACCGTGGCATAAACGGGTAGAAAATAGAGTGCACCAAGCAACATCTGACTTGCCCAGCCACTTGCCATCAATGACTGCGCATCACCAAATGCCCACGACAGACGCCAGCTACTCTCGATAACCGAGGCAAGTTCATTTAATTGATAACTGGAGGTTAGTGCGAGGACGCTTTGGTGTCCGACGTTATACATCCCCCAGAACATTGCCGGGAAGGTCGCCAACCACACCAGAATCATGATGCGCTTTAGGTCAATGCTGTCACGAACATGGGTTATGCCGCGATTTACGTTGCCGGGTGTATAAAATATTGTCGCGAAAGCCTCATACACTGGGTAGAGCTTTTCGTACTTCCCTCCGGCTTCAAAGCGTGGAGCCACGTCTTCTAATCGTTTTTTTAAACTCATAATCTCAATCACCTTATTGCTTGAGTTATGGTTTTCTACGCATCAACCGTGCTATTTGAACAATTTTTAGCGATTTTTAATCAAATTCGTCTTGAAGAACGAGAGTCTATAAGTCAAACCTATGTTGAAAAAGAAGGGTGTATAAACAACAAAGCCCCAGCAATGGCTGAGGCTTATTTGGTTTGGTAACGGTCGTCGTTACTTAACGCACATCACATTAAGCAATGAAGAACCTTTCAATTGGTTGACGTTACCGTTGGTAAACAGACCTTTCTTATCTGCGCCCCAATAAGGGAGATGCATTGGCCAGTTCTGTTTTTCCATAACCTTTGAGTTCAAGATGCTCTGCCATTGCTTTTCACTCATCAGCTTCATGTTGACCTGATTACACACCAATTCAGCGCTATCGTAATCTAGGCGGCTCCAAGGCTTACCTTGCTCCATGTAGAACTGTTGTTGATGGTCTAGAAGGTAAGGGATCGCATACTGGCTACCCGCAACGTCTGCTTTCACGCGAATCTCGATCTCTAGATCATTGTCTGAGCTCGCGTTGCCGCTTGGTAGCGTCTGAATAGCTGCCGCACTCGTTACCGCCGCCGCTTGCTTAGCAGCCACAGGTTTCGGGGCAGGCTTAGCTTCTACTTTTGCAGTAGCCTTGGGCTTAACCGCTTTTGGCTCTGCTGATTTTGCCACAATAGGCTGTGATGAGGTTTTCGACTTATCAACCATTCGAATAAAGGCTTCACCGTAACCAGGAACCTTACGTACCTGAGTTAGGTCTTTTCTCGCATCAGAGAAGGTAGAGTAAGGTCCGATTAAGCAACGGTAGTCTCCGCCTTCCGGCTTCATCCAAACGTTGGTCGAGATCTTCTCATACAGAGGCTTTGCTCTGCTCAGTGACAGAGGCTTGTTCAGCAGGCCACATTGAACCCAAAACAGTTCGTTATCTGAATGACGTTTTGGTGCTTTACTGCCCCACACGCCCTTACCGATCGGACATGATTGCTCTAGCTGTGGTAATTGGTTGGTGCTTGCCTGAGTTGCATCACATAGAACCGACTCTGCATTCACTTGGCTCGATACCAAAAGAGATGCAGCGATAAGTCCCATACGATAATTTCTCGTCACAGCACGACATACAGCATTCATTGTCAATTTCATAACCACCACTTAAACCCTTGCGGGCTAATTATTACCGAATCTATGTCGATAAAACATGAATTCCATTTTAACTATTATTGACACTGTCAATAATACTAAGTTCCAGATCCATTAAGCAAAAAAAGAGCCGTAATTGCTTACGGCTCTTAATTTAGTGACTTTTTTTACTAAAAATCAAACCGGGCTATCACCCTTTATAAATTTTCGGGTTAAACACGTCACGTAACCAGTCGCCTAATAGGTTAATAACGAGAACCAATGTTACCAAAAGCACACCTGGGAATGCTGTGATCCACCATGCTCCTGAGAAAATGTAGTTAAAACCAGTACTGATCAGGGCACCGAGTGACGGTTGGTCTACCGGAAGACCTAAACCGAGGAAAGAAAGTGCCGCTTCTGACATGATGGCATTTGCCACCTGTACCGTAGAGATAACCAAAATCGGTGATAAACAGTTAGGCAGAATATGGCGGAACATGATGCGAGGCGCTCTAAAGCCCATCACACGTGCCGCTTCTACGTACTCTTTCTTCTTCTCTGCCAATACCGATGCACGAATCGTACGAGCATACTGCGGCCATTCAGCAATACCGATGATCACCACCAGCATAACAACCGCATATTGCGCGTAGAAGTCACTACCGAAACTCGCCTTGAAGATGGCCGAGACAATGATCGCAACCATCATGGTTGAGAACGAAAGCTGAACATCGGCAAAACGCATCAGGAAGCTATCAATACGACCACCGAAGTAACCTGCAGACAAGCCAATGATGATACCGAGAGTCAGCTGAAGACCTACCGCTAGGAAACCGATCGTCAATGACAGACGCGAGCCGTAAAGCATCGTAGATAAGATGTCACGACCCTGCTCATCAGTACCCAGTAGGAAGCGTTCTTCGCCGTCTTCCATCCAAGATGGTGGCAACTCAGAATCCATGATGTCGATAGACGTCACGTCATACGGGTCTGTTGGCGCTAGAATAGGTGCCGCTAATGCCATAACAAGGAAAGCTGCAAAGATAGCGAAGCTCACCATTGCCACTTTGTCACGTAAGAAGTAGTACAGAATGTCTGACTGCTTGAATCGCTCCCAACGAGATGGAGCTGTTGTTGTTTGTTCCATGATTATGCTCCTTTCCCTGTGATGTTCACTGTTGGGTTAATGATGCCGTATAGCAGGTCAACAATGGTGTTAGTTACTACGAAGATCAGGCCAACGAAGATAACGTATGCGGTAATCAGTGGTGTATCCACTCGGTTAATCGCTTCAAGGAATAGGAAGCCGGTACCCGGCCACTGGAATACAGTTTCAGTAAGAATGGTGTAAGCCACCATAGTACCGATTTGAACACCGCCTACCGTTAGTACTGGCAGCATTGTGTTCTTCAAAGCGTGTTGGTAGTAAATCTTGTTCAGCGCTAGGCCTTTTGCTTTACCAAACTTGATATATTCAGAGCTAAGAACCTCTAGCATTTCAGAGCGTACTAGACGAATGAACAGAGGCAGCATGATAGATGCTAGAGCAATACTCGGCAGCACTAAGTGTGCAAGGCCATCGAGCGTTAAGAAACCAGACTCCCAGCCAAACCAGTTTGCGGTCTCACCACGTCCAAACGACGGCAGCCAACCTAACTCAATAGAGAATACATACATCAACATGATTGCGGTTAAGAAAACAGGCACAGAAATGCCGATACTACTGCCCGCCATCACCAGTTTAGTGAAGAAGCTTTTTGGGTGTATTGCAGAATAAACGCCAAGTGGAATCGACAGACAAACAATGATCAGAGAAGCGCCGAACACAAGCTCAAGCGTTGCGACTAGTTTATCTAAGATTACGTCCACAGCTGGGCGTTTAAAGAAATATGAAGTACCAAGATCACCTTGTAGAGCTGCGCCCACAAAGCGAGTGTATTTTGTAATGAAGGGATCATTTAAGCCGAGTTCATCACGCAGCGCTTGACGCTCCGATTCTGAAACAGATTGACCGACTAACTCACGCAACGGGTCGCCCAGGTTATCCTGAATGGCAAACGCCACCAAACTGATCACAAACATCACTATCAGTGCCTGAAACAGGCGCTTGACCAGAAACGTAACCATTCCTTGCCCCTTATCTATCCATGACTATCTAGTCGAAATCCGCGACTAGATAACAAAATTCAGTCTTAAAAAAGGTATTTAGCCAGACTGAAGGAAGACCAAATACCGAAACTTAAATCTATATCTTAATAATTTGAGAGCCTGAAAAGCTTCAGGCTCTCGATTCTAGCAAGCTAGATTATTTTACAACTAGGTCGCCGAAGTAAGGCATAACCATTGGGTTTACTACGTCTGCTGCACCTACGTTAGACTTCGCGCCCCACGCTTCACTTTGCCAGTGTAGCGGTACGAATGCTGCGTCGTTGTAAAGTGTTGCTTCAACGCCTTTCAGCATTTCAGCACGCTTAACTGGGTCAGTTTCAGTGTTAGAAGCTTCTACGATCGCATCCATTTCTGGGTTTGAGTAGCCAGAACAGTTGTATTGACCACGGCCAGTCTCTTCGTTACGAGTCATAGTTAGGAACTCGTTGAAGTTAGCTGAATCTTCTGTATCTGAGTGCCAGCCGATCATCATCATGTCTGCTGAACATAGGTCAAACTCAGGCCAGTACTGTGCTTTAGGCATAGTTTTAAGATCAACTTTGATACCAATCTTAGACAGCATTGCCGCAGACGCTTGCGCTACTTTCGCATCGTTCACGTAACGGTTGTTTGGAGCCATCATAGTTAGCGTAAAGCCATCTTCGTAGCCCGCTTCTTTCATCAGCTCTTTCGCTTTTTTCAGATCGTAACGAGGAACTAGGTCTTCGTTGTGACCCGCGTAGCCTGTTGGGCTTTGCTGACCAGCTGCTGTTGCGAAGCCTTTCATGATCTTCTTAACGATACCTTCGTTGTTGATTGCGTGAACAATCGCCTGACGAACGCGAACATCTTTAAGTGCTTCGTTGCTGTTTTGGTTCATTTGGAACGTGATGATACGAGTACCAGGTAGCGTCACTAGATCGATGTTCTTAGCGTTTTTAACACGCTTGTGATCGTTTGGTGCTACTGGGTGAATCATATCAACGTCGCCAGAAAGAAGTGCTGCAACACGTGTCGCGTCTTCTTTGATTGGCACAAGTGTTAGCTTGTCTACGTTGCCTTCAGTTTCTGTGTCCCAGTAATCGTTGAAACGCTCGAACGTTACTTTAACGCCTTGCTCACGCTGCGTTACGATAAATGGACCAGTACCTGAAACGTTAGTCGAAGCAAACGAGTTACCGTGCTTAACTAGCTCAGACTTGTCTTTACCTTCCGCTGTTTGGCCAGAGTAGAACTTGCTGTCCATTGGGAAGATGTAAGTTGCTGTTTGTAGTACTAGTGGGTAAGCCGCTTTTGATACTAGCTCAACTGTGTAGTCATCCACTTTTACCATTTTTTCGTATGGCGTGAAGATAGACTTAAAGTCTGGAGAAGCTTGTAGACGTTCAAAAGTCCACACAACATCATCAGCAGTCAGTTCGTTACCAGAATGGAATTTCACACCTTTACGTAGGTTGAAGCGGAAAGTCGTTTCATCAACACGCTCCCAGCTAGATGCTAGGCGGCCTTCAAAATCCATCTCTTGAGTGAAACGTACTAGAGGGTCAAACACCATGTGAGACATTTGCAGTGTGCCACCAGACAGCTGCTCGTGCGGGTCAAGTGATACTGGGTCAGCTGCGTAGCCAACGGTAATATCTGCTGCTGCTGCACTAAAGCTTAGGCCAGCTGCCATTAAAGCTACTGCTAATTTGCTTTTCATGGTTTTCATTGCATAACTCCTTCATGCGGGAATCCAGATCCCTAGTTGTTGTATTTGCGTCTGTTTATTGTTGTTAGCAAGCTAAACTCCAGCCTGCTGATTTTTATACCGCGGCTTGTGCCACTGCTTTTTCTTCTCTTAAGCCTGTAAATTCAGGCATTAAAGAAATCAGTTGTTTGCTGTATTCATGCTGAGGTGATTGGAACAGCTGCTCCGTTGGCGCAACCTCCAATAATGTCCCCATCTGCATCACACCAACACGGTCACACATTTGGCGAATAACCGGTAGATCGTGACTGATGAACAGCATGGTTAGGTTTAGCTCGTCTTGTAAGTCTTTTAGTAGGTTAAGAATCTGAGCCTGTACCGACACGTCCAGTGCCGATGTTGGTTCATCACAAATCAAAAGACGTGGGCGAGTCGCCAAAGCGCGAGCGATAGAAATACGCTGACGTTGACCACCTGAGAATTCGTGTGGGTACTTCACCCCAGCCATTTTGCCTAAACCCACGTGCTCTAGCAGGTCGTTCACGATCTGACGAGTTTCATTTTCGTTGCGAGTAAGCTTATGGAATCGGATAGGTTCAGCAATGATGTCGAATATCTTCATTCGAGGGTTCATTGATGTGTAAGGGTTTTGGAAAACCATCTGCATTTGACGACGCATAGGGCGACGTTCTTTTTCAGATTTCAGACCAGTAAGATCAACGCCTTCAAACGTTACCTTGCCTGAGTTTGGTGCGTACAAGCCAGCAATCACACGAGCAATCGTTGATTTACCTGAACCTGATTCACCTACTAAACCAAACGTCTCACCTTCATGCACTTCAAAGCTCACGTTGTTTGATGCTTGAACGTACTCACGACGGCTCTCAAAGAAAGAATCTTTGGTAGTAAAGCGTAAGTTTACGTTCTCAACGTTCAACAGAGGGCCAGTGTAATCACGGTGATCTTGGCTTTGACCTAACCAGTGGTTCTTCACATCCAATGGTTCCATCTCTTGTGCTTCTTCGATGTAGCTAACAAGAGGGAAACGATCGAGTTTGCGATCCGAACGAGGAACCGCAGAGATAAGACTATGTGTATATGGGTGCTCAGGAGTACCCAGAACTTTCGCTGTTGGGCCAAACTCAACTAAGTCACCACGATACATAACGGCTACGCGGTCGGTAACGTTAGATACCACGCCCATGTCGTGCGTGACCAACATGCAACCTACGTTCTTCTTAATACATAGGTCGCGAATCAAACCCAAGATCTGGTCTTGGATAGAAACATCCAGTGCTGTTGTTGGTTCATCTGCGATGATTAGGTCAGGTTCACCTGCCAATGCGATCGCGATAACCACACGCTGACGCATACCGCCAGAGAATTGGTGAGGGTACTGCTTTAAACGGTTTTCTGGTTGTGGGATACCCACTTGGTTCATCAAGTCTAATGAGCGCTGGTAGGCTTCTTGATCCGAAACCTTCATGTTGGCATGAATCGTCTCTTTTAACTGCTGTTCTACTGTGAATAGAGGGTTAAGAGAAGTCATTGGGTCTTGGAAGATAAAACCAATCTTTGAGCCGCGAACAGAACGCATCTGTTCAGGAGATAAACCAGAGACTTTTTCGCCATCCAGAAATACCTCGCCGCTAGCAATGCGGCCAGGAGGGCTCAGCAAATCGATCACAGCATTACCTACTGTTGATTTACCTGCACCAGACTCGCCTACAACACCAACAATCTCACCACGTTCAATGTTGAACGAAAGTGATTTAACTGCGGCGTGAACTCCATGGCGAGATGGGTATTCGATACGAAGATTTTTTACTTCTAAAAGTGACATTACCAGACCTCTACTGCTTTGGCAGCTTTCTGCCCTGTCTGCAAAATTGAATCCATTCTTACCAGAATATTGTTCTGATATTTTATACGGTTGACAATTTGGCAAATAATTCACAGAAAAGCAACAAAAATAGGATAAAAAGTCGACATTAAACGCTTAGCAAGCAAAAGTGCCACATAACTATTCACCAAAAGAGCATATAGTAAGAAAAATCAACATTATATTATCGGCAAGAAATACTCACAAACTCCTTACCACTACTTACTTGTAGAGTTAAATCCGTGCTTCAAAGCAGATCTCACTACCAGTCACTAAAAACAAATAATTATTCCAAAAAACAATTAACACTATAGAAACAAGCGCTAATTTTGTTAATTTGAACAAATAAAACAACCAGATAAACGTTAATTAGCCATACATTTAACCATCTGTATTATTTTGGTAAATACAAAACAGACAAACGAAAGGCCTAATAAATCAGAGGAGTTTTTGAACGACCAAATGCGTACAAAGCTGTCAAATTCAGGCCTTAGTGAGCAAATTTAGGGTCAGGTTTCACTTTTCATAAAAGTCTTTAGACCAAACCCATTAATATGTCGAATTATTGAGCACTCCATTTATATAAAATTAGATATAGAACTGTACATTTGATAAAGAAAGCAACTCTGTAGCAGCACCATTATCAAGCAGATCGTTAGGAATCTGTCTTATATAAGAAGGGGAGATAGATGTAAGAAGCCCCGTCATTTCTGACGCGGACGGCTAGTTGAGGCTTCTTAAGTGATCAGTGAAGAGACATTCTTTGAACATCAGGCGAACCCCACTCTGTTCAAGTTATCTAAGTTTCAGACGTAAAAAAGCCCCGTCATTTCTGACGAGGCTTCTTAAGGTGGTCGGTGAAGAGGGATTCGAACCCCCGACCCTCTGGTCCCAAACCAGATGCGCTACCAAGCTGCGCTATTCACCGAGACGTTTCGTTTGATTTCTCAAACTGGGAACTTCAAAGAAGCTACCAAAATTAATGGGGTGGCTAACGAGATTCGAACTCGCGACCACCGGAATCACAATCCAGGGCTCTACCAACTGAGCTATAGCCACCACTAATTTTTTATATAACCGCTTAACAAGCGATTATTGAAATAGTGGTCGGTGAAGAGGGATTCGAACCCCCGACCCTCTGGTCCCAAACCAGATGCGCTACCAAGCTGCGCTATTCACCGACTAATTTTGTATCGACTCTTGGGAATAATGAATCAACACTGGAAGCCGAAGCTACCGATATTTTGTAAAGAAAGAATGGGGTGGCTAACGAGATTCGAACTCGCGACCACCGGAATCACAATCCAGGGCTCTACCAACTGAGCTATAGCCACCATTATTTCTTTTTTGCCAATTTCTCACTTACCGAAGTAAGAGACCGGATGGCGCGCCTGAAAGGATTCGAACCTTCGGCCTTTGGCTCCGGAGGCCAACGCTCTATCCAGCTGAGCTACAGGCGCATGCCCTGTCGGCGGAGTGGAATAATACGTATATCACCCAATGCCGTCTAGTACTTTTTTAACTTTTTTCTCTGTTTGGTCTCTTTTTCGACAGTTAATATGTGATAAACCCCTTATTTGAGTACTACAACCCGCCACAGCTTATAAGTTGTTGTTTATTGCAACAACTTATCGGGATATAATCACCCATTATTTACATTGGTTTAACAGTTGCTCTTTGCTGGTTAAAGCCAAAACACCCTTCCAACACTATAAATTGGTAAGCATGTACTTACCTTGGGAATGTAAAGTGAGTTTAATGGATATGTCTCGTCGAATTTTAAGCGTTGTCATCGCAGTTTTAACCTTTTCAACTGGCGCAATGGCTGCAGGCCTAAGCGAAGCGGAGCACGATGCAATTGCTGAACGCATCAAACCAGTTGGCCAAGTTTACCTAGTCGGCAGCGAGCCAGTAGCCGCAGAACCAACAGGCCCTCGTGATGGCGCAGCAGTTTACGGTACCTTTTGTATCGCTTGTCACGCATCTGGCGTAAGTGGCGCACCTAAAACAGGTGATGCTGGTGACTGGGGTCCTCGCATTGCTCAAGGTCGCGACATTCTAGCTGACCACGCAATCAACGGCTTCAATGCGATGCCAGCGAAAGGTTCATGTATGGATTGTTCAGACGACGAAATCAAAGATGCTATCGAGCACATGATTGCCGGTCTGTAATTAAAAATGCCAGATTCAGAAAAGGTGACCTCATGGTCACCTTTTTTATTGGCTTCTATATAGTGCGATTAAAGTAGGGCATTACTTCTTGTTGAACATCGCTCGAATATTCGCAATGTGCGCCTGCCCTTTTTCCATTCTTTCTTCAGCGGATTGAGGCTTCTTAACGCTTTCCCACTCCACATCATCGTGCGGCAGCTCATCGAGGAAGCGGCTTTGTGTTGGCTTTATTAATTCACCATATTGACGACGTTCACGACACTTAGTAAAAGTCAGCTCTTTCTGCGCTCGAGTAATCCCCACATACATAAGACGACGTTCTTCTTCTACGTTGCCCTCATCGACACTGGTTTGGTGCGGCAAGATGCCCTCTTCTGCACCCATCAGGAATACATATGGGAACTCTAGACCTTTCGATGCATGCAATGTCATTAATTGGACTTGATCTGCATCGTCATCATCCTCACCACGCTCCATCATATCGCGCAGCGTTAAACGTTGAACCACCTCGCGCAGGGTTTTCTCTTCTTTATCGTAGTTGTCACCCTCAAGATCGGCCACAATCCAGCTATACAGATCAGAGACGTTCTTCATTCGCATTTCAGCGGCTTTCGGGCTCGCTGAGGTTTCGTACAACCAATCTTCGTAGTTGATGTCACGAACCAAAGAACGAACGGCTTCAACCGTATTACCACGCTCGGCATTGTCTGAGATACGAACAATCCAGTCACCGAAGCGGCGCAAATTTTCTAAACCACGCCCCGTCAGTGTCTGCTCTAAGCCCATCTCAAAGCTGGCTTCAAACAAGCTCTTGCCACGCATATTGGCGTAGCTGCCTAACTTCTCAAGCGTCACCGGACCAATCTCTCGGCGCGGTGTGTTTACAATACGTAGGAAGGCGTTGTCATCATCAGGGTTCACCAACACACGCAGGTAAGCCATGATGTCTTTAATCTCGGCTCTCGCGAAGAAAGAGGTACCGCCAGAGATCTTGTAAGGCACACGGTTCTGCATCAGCGCTTTTTCAATTAAGCGCGATTGGTGGTTACCACGGTAAAGCACCGCGTAATCTTTGTACTCAGTACGGTTCAAAAACTTGTGGGCGATGATCTCGCCGGTAATACGCTCTGCTTCATGCTCTTCATTCTTAGCATTCAGTACCTTGAGCTTTTCACCGTCTGGGATCTCTGAGAACAGTGACTTTTCATAAACGTGTGGGTTGTTGGCGATCAAGATGTTCGCCGCACGTAAGATTCGACTGGTTGAACGATAGTTTTGCTCGAGTTTGATCAAACGAAGATTCGGATAGTCCTCACCCAGCAACACCAAGTTTTGCGGTTTTGCACCACGCCATGAATAGATAGATTGGTCATCGTCACCTACTACTGTCAAGCGACCACGCTCTCCCACCAGTAAACGAACCAACTCATATTGGCTGGTGTTGGTATCTTGGTATTCATCGACCAGTAAATAGCGGATACGCGACTGCCAGCGCTCACGCACCTCTTGATTGGTTTTCAGTAGTAATACAGGCATCGCGATCAGATCATCAAAATCGAGTGCGTTGTATGCCTTCATCTGTTTCTGGTACATCTCAAAACAGAATGCAAACAACTGCTCTTGTTCGCCTTGAGCACGTGCTTTCGCCTGATCTGGCGTCAGCATGTCATTTTTCCAATTCGAAATGGTGCTCATTAAAGCGCGTAGCAAATCCTTATCACCATCGATCTGTCTCTCTGTTAACTCTTTTAACAAAGCTAACTGGTCTTGGTCATCAAACAGAGAGAAACCCGCTTTCAAACCCAGCGCTTTGTATTCACGGCGAATGATGGTTAAGCCCATGGTATGAAAAGTCGAAACAATCAGCCCTTTCGATTCGCCCTTACCTAGAGTTTGCCCAACACGCTCTTTCATCTCGCGTGCCGCTTTATTAGTAAAGGTCACCGCCGCAATATTACGCGCCTTATAGCCACATTCCTGAACCAGATAAGCAATTTTATTGGTGATAACACGTGTTTTACCGGATCCAGCGCCCGCTAATACTAAGCAGGGGCCCGAAACATATTTCACGGCTTCATCTTGTCTTGGGTTCAGTTTCATTTGATTCTCAGTTTGGTCTAGAGGGGCGAATTCAATTGCGCGCCTATAATAATGCTGCAACAGCACGAATGCTACGTTCTCTTATACAAGATTTTTACGCTGATTATGTAAAACTTTGTTGCACATGTGTGTGGTTATTAGGCTATAATGAATGAACGTTCATTCATTGGTGGTTGAAATATGACAACTCATGCACCTCGGGATAAACGCCAGCAAATACTTTCTGCAGCTGAAAAGCTAATTGCAGAGGTCGGTTTCCAAGGCCTTTCAATGCAAAAATTAGCCAAAGAAGCGGGAGTGGCTGCAGGCACTATCTATCGCTACTTCGATGATAAAGAGCATTTGATAGAAGATGTTCGAATGCTCGTGACTCAAAGAGTAGCTGATGCTGTTCAACAAGGGGTTAATGATTCGGATCCAATTAAACAACGCTACCGTACTATGTGGTTGAACATATGGAACTTAGCAGGAACGAATTTAGCCGCAATAAAAAATCGGGTTCAGTATGACTCTCTACCCATCACAAATAGCCTAAACTTCAGGGAACTAGAACGTAAAATGTTTGCCCAAGTTGAGCTGCTATTTAATGAGGGGAAAGAACAAGGATTGTTTAAACCACTTAACAATGAAGTATTAGGTGGATTGAGCTTGGCGGCTAGTGTTTCTCTAGCACGCAAGCATTCTTTAGGATTTTACCAACTTGATGAGGCAGAACTAGAATCTGCAATCGAAGCCAGTTGGGACGCAATAATTAAACACTAGATCGGAGTTTTGACCATAATGAAAAAGTGGACTTTCTTCATGTTACTCATCGCTGTACTACTTTTCGGCAGCGTTATTGGGTTTAACATGTTCAAACAACAAAAAATTGCTGAGTATATGGCCAACCGCCCTGAACCAGAGTTTCCAGTAACGGTAACTGAAGTTCAGCCGATCGACTGGGTTCCAGTGATTGAAGCTATCGGCTTCATCGAACCTAACCAAGGTGTGACACTAGCGAACGAAACCAGCGGTGTTATCGATCAAATTTCTTTCGAATCAGGTACTGAGGTTAAAAATGACCAACAACTGATCCGCCTTGATTCTGATGTAGAGAAAGCCAATCTAAAAAGCTCTGAGGCACGCTTACCGGCTGCTGAAGCTAAATACAAGCGCTACCAAGGGCTATTCAAGAAAGGCTCTATCTCTAAGGAAGCCTTCGATGAAGCAGAAGCTAATTTCTTATCGTTAGCGGCTGATATTGAAAGCCTTAAAGCATCGATTGCCCGTCGCGAGATCCGCGCTCCGTTTGACGGCACTGTCGGTATTCGTAATGTGTATCTAGGCCAATACCTACAATCTGGCACTGACATCGTTCGCCTAGAAGACACCAGTGTTATGCGCCTACGCTTCACTATTTCTCAAAATGACATCTCTCGTATTGAGGTTGGTCAGGCGATCGACATCTTCGTTGATGCATACCCAGAAAAACCGTTTAAAGGTTCTATTAGTGCCATTGAGCCTGCGGTTAGCATCCAAAGTGGTCTTATCCAAGTACAAGCCGATATCCCAAACAACGATGGTAAGTTACGTAGCGGTATGTTTGCGCGCGCTAACATCATTCTACCTAAACTAGCAAACCAAGTGACACTGCCTCAGACGGCCATCACTTTCACACTTTACGGTGACAATGTTTATATTTTACGTGAAGAAGATGGTGTGCAGCGTGTGAAACAACAAGTGGTGAAAGTAGGTGAACGTACAGAAAGTATTGCTCACATACTGGAAGGCGTAGAGCCTGGCGATGTTGTCGTGACAACGGGTCAAGTTCGTTTAAGTAACAATGCTAAAGTTCGAGTTGTAGAAAGTGATGCAACGACGCCGCCAGCTGAAACACCAATGCTGTAATTGGAGGAATCATGCGCTTTACTGATGTTTTTATTAAACGTCCAGTTCTGGCTATTTCAATCAGCTTTTTGATCGCATTGCTTGGCTTCCAAGCAATCTTCAAAATGCAGGTTCGTGAATACCCAGACATGACAAATACGATCGTGACGGTCACGACGAGCTATTACGGTGCCAGTGCCGATCTGATCCAAGGCTTTATAACTCAGCCATTAGAACAAGCGATCGCTCAAGCCGATAATATTGATTATATGACGTCGCAGTCCGTACTCGGTAGCTCGACTATTACGGTCAATATGAAGCTCAATACCGACCCGAATGCCGCGCTGTCGGATATCTTGGCCAAGACTAACTCGGTACGTTCTCAGCTTCCTAAAGAAGCCGAAGATCCAACCGTAACTATGTCTACCGGTTCAACAACGGCGGTACTCTACATTGGTTTTACGAGTGATGAACTCTCTGCAAGCCAAATTACCGACTACCTTGAGCGAGTGGTTAACCCACAACTGTTTACCGTTAATGGCGTATCAAAGGTCGACTTGTACGGCGGGATCAAATACGCATTACGTGTATGGCTTGATCCTTCCAAAATGGCAGCATTAAACCTGACAGCCACTGACGTGATGACGGTGCTTAATGCAAACAACTACCAATCAGCAACTGGCCAAGCAATTGGTGAGTTTATGCTGTACAACGGCAGTGCCAATACCCAAGTAACCAATACCGATGAATTAGAAAGGTTGGTGGTCAAAACCAGTCAAAATGGCGGTTCTATTGTTCGCTTAGGTGATATTGCTAAGGTTTCACTAGAAAAAAGCCACGATGTGGTTCGCGCAAGTGCTAATGGCAAACAAACGGTTGTAACCGCCATCAATGCAGCGCCAAGTGCTAACCCGATCAACATTGCTGCTGATGTTATGCAGCTGTATCCTGAGTTGGAGCGAAACCTACCAAGCAATATCAGCATGAATATCATGTATGACTCAACCATTGCGATTAATGAATCCATTCAAGAGGTTATACACACGATTGTTGAAGCCGCGCTGATTGTATTAGTGGTTATCACGCTATTCTTAGGCTCATTGCGTGCGGTTATCATTCCTATCGTAACCATCCCTTTATCGCTGGTTGGTGTTGCGATGGTGATGCAAGTCATGGGTTTCTCATGGAACTTAATGACGCTACTGGCGATGGTATTAGCAATCGGTCTAGTGGTTGATGATGCAATCGTAGTACTGGAAAACGTCGATCGACACGTCAAATTGGGGGAATCTCCTTTCAGGGCTGCCATCATTGGTACCCGTGAAATTGCAGTACCGGTTATTGCAATGACACTGACATTGGGCGCGGTTTATGCCCCTATCGCAATGATGGGTGGTATCACAGGCTCGCTGTTTAAAGAGTTCGCATTAACCCTCGCTGGCGCGGTATTTGTTTCTGGAATCATCGCTTTAACACTGTCTCCAATGATGTGTTCAAAGCTGCTAAAAGAAAATGCACAGCCGAGTAAGTTTGAACTGAAGGTACACAGCGTACTTGATCGTATGACAGGCCGTTACTCTAAGATGCTGCATGCGATCATGGATCATCGTCCGGTTATCATTGGCTTTGCGGTCATTGTATTTTTAAGCTTGCCGATGCTGTTTAAATTCATCCCAAGTGAACTTGCCCCTGCAGAAGATAAAGGGGTGGTGATGATGATTGGTACTGGTCAATCAACGGCTAACCTAGACTACCTAAGTAACACGATGGATGACGTGAGCGGTATCTTGGTGACCCAGCCTGAAATCCAATACGCTCAATCCTTCACTGGTGTACCAAACTCAAACCAAGCATTTGGTATTGCCTCAATGGTGCCATGGAGTGAGCGCACGGCTAGCCAATCTGAGGTAACGAACCGTATCAGTGGATTGCTACAAGATATCCCAGGCATGGCAGTAACCGCGTTCCAAATGCCAGAGTTGCCGGGTGCCGGTTCTGGTCTACCACTCCAGTTTGTGATTACCACACCAAGCAGCTTTGAGAGCTTATTCGCTATCGCAACCGATATTTTAACGGATGTGAAAGATAGCCCTCTCTTTGTCTACTCTGACCTTGATTTGAACTACGATTCAGCAACGATGAAGATTCAAATTGATAAAGATATGGCGGGCGCTTATGGGGTAACGATGCAAGATATCGGTGTCACCCTAAGCACCATGATGTCGGATGGTTACGTTAACCGTATTGACCTCAACGGTCGTTCTTATGAAGTGATCCCTCAGGTTGAGCGTAAGTTCCGCTTAAACCCAGAGTCAATGAATCATTACTACGTTCGAGCCAGCAATGGTGATGCTGTTCCTCTCGGTAGCTTGGTAACAATTGATGTGGTGGCAGAGCCTCGCTCTCTTCCTCACTTCAACCAGTTGAACTCAGCGACGGTCGGTGCGGTTCCTATGCCGGGCGCGGCGATGGGTGATGCGGTAAACTGGTTTGAAAACATTGCCCAAACCAAATTACCTGCAGGCTATAACCATGACTACATGGGTGAGTCGCGTCAGTTTGTAACAGAAGGCAGCGCACTGTATGTGACGTTCGGTTTAGCACTGGCGATCATCTTCTTGGTTCTGGCGATTCAATTTGAGTCGTTAAAAGATCCATTGGTTATCATGGTGTCGGTGCCACTCGCAATATGTGGTGCATTGATTGCGCTCGCTTGGGGCGCAGCGACGATGAACATCTACTCGCAAGTGGGGCTGATTACCTTGGTTGGTCTGATTACCAAGCACGGTATCTTGATCTGTGAGGTAGCAAAAGAAGAGCAGCTGCATAATAAATTATCACGCAAAGAGGCGGTTATGGAGGCGGCAAGGGTACGTCTACGTCCAATCCTAATGACAACAGCGGCGATGATTGCAGGCCTGATCCCATTGATGTACGCCACGGGTGCAGGTGCAGCTCAGCGCTTTAGTATCGGTATTGTTATCGTTGCTGGTCTGGCGATTGGTACGCTGTTTACGCTGTTTGTTCTGCCGGTTATTTATAGCTACTTAGCCGAAAAACATAAACCAATTCCAGTTTTCCTCGAAGATAAAGATCTCGAGAAGCTGGCCCGTGTTGATGAAGCAAAAGCGGCGCACAGAGAATTAGCTAACAATAAGTAATTTCCCTGTCGTATTAACAATAAAAAGGCTACTTCGGTGGCCTTTTTTTGTACGCCATAGGCGACATCTTTGATGTGATTAAATAGAATAGTGATAAATATTCAGGAGTTTTAATTGATATGTTTGATCCAAAAAAACTAGAGCAAATTGCTAAGCAGATCCACGATTCTATGCCTCAACCAGTAAAAGAGCTTGGTTCAGACGTAGACCAAAAAGTTCGCCAAGTTATCCAAGGCCAACTCAACAAGCTAGACGTTGTGAGCCGTGAAGAGTTTGATGTTCAAACACAAGTACTGCTTCGCACTCGCCAGAAGCTCACTGAAATGGAACAAAAACTGGCTGAACTAGAAGCAAAGCTTTCAGACAAATAGTCATTTTTTTCAATCAGTTCAAGTTCGAATAAAGGCTTACCTTCGGGTAAGCCTTTATTTTTTCCTCAATCTATCAAGCCTTCACCGGTAAAATAGTTGCAAGCATAAAAAAGCCCCGAACAAATGTTCAGGGCTATTTTTATTCAGTGATGAACTGGAAGATTAACCGCCAACAGCGATACGCTTCATGTCGCTCATGTAGCTACGTAGCTCTTCACCAATGTATTCTACAGGGTGGTTACGGATAGCTTCGTTTACTTCAATTAGCTTAGCGTTATCAACTTGGTTAGATGTCTCACCTAGACCACGGCCGATGACGTCCGTTGCTACTGAAGGCATGAACTTCTCACGTAGTAGCGGTGTTGCTACGTTAGCGAATAGGTAGTTACCGTACTCAGCAGTATCAGAGATTACAACGTTCATTTCGTAAAGACGCTTACGAGCAACTGTGTTTGCGATTAGTGGAAGCTCATGTAGAGATTCGTAGTAAGCAGACTCATCAATGATGCCTGATGCCGTCATAGCTTCGAATGCTAGCTCAACACCGGCACGAACCATAGCAACCATTAGGATACCGTTGTCGAAGTACTCTTGCTCTGAGATTTCTACGTCAGAAGCTGGGTAGTTTTCGAATGCAGTTTCGCCTGTCTCTTCACGCCAGCCTAGTAGGTTCACGTCATCGTTCGCCCAGTCAGCCATCATTGTGCTAGAGAAGTGACCAGAGATGATGTCATCCATGTGCTTGTTGTAAAGCGGACGCATTAGGTCTTTAAGCTCTTCAGAAAGCTCAAACGCTTTAACTTTAGCCGGGTTAGATAGGCGATCCATCATGTGAGTTACGCCACCAAACTTAAGTGCTTCAGTAATCGTTTCCCAACCGTATTGTAGAAGCTTGCCTGCGTAGCCAGGTTCGATGCCATCAGCAATCATCTTCTCGTAAGATACGATAGAACCCGCTTGTAGCATGCCACAAAGGATAGTTTGCTCACCCATCAGGTCAGATTTAACTTCTGCTACGAAAGAAGACTCTAGGCAACCTGCACGGTGACCACCAGTACCTGCAGCCCAAGCTTTAGCGATATCCCAACCTTCGCCTTTAGGGTCGTTTTCTGGGTGAACAGCGATAAGTGTTGGTACACCGAAGCCACGTTTGTACTCTTCGCGAACTTCAGAGCCTGGACACTTAGGTGCAACCATTACTACAGTAAGGTCAGCACGTAATTGCATGCCTTCTTCCACAACGTTGAAGCCGTGAGAGTAACCAAGAGCAGCGCCTTGCTTCATTAGAGGCATTACTGTTTCAACAACGTTTGTGTGTTGCTTATCAGGAGTAAGGTTGATTACTAGGTCTGCTTGAGGGATTAGCGTTTCGTAGCTACCCACAACAAAGCCGTTTTCATCAGCATTTTTGAATGATTGACGCTTTTCATCAATTGCCGCTTGGCGTAGAGCGTAAGATACGTCTAGACCAGAATCACGCATATTTAGACCTTGGTTTAGGCCTTGAGCACCACAACCAACAATTACGATTTTCTTACCTTCAAGGTATTCAGCTTCTGTCGCGAATTCTTCACGATCCATAAAGCGGCAACGACCTAATTGGTCTAGTTGTTCACGAAGGTTTAATGTATTGAAATAGTTAGCCATTCTAGGGCACTCCTTTAAAAATAAGTCCGTAAGGTCGATATCTCTCTATCGAATGACTTCATACTAAAACAGACACTCCGTTGCTGAAAGTGATATATTCACAATTAGTTATTGCAATAAATGCAACATGGAAACGATCGCAGAACATGAACATAAAATCTCTACAATTATTTATACATTTATGCGACAGCAAGAGTTTCAGCAAAACCGCTGCTGCTATGCACGTCAGTCCTTCAGCGCTGAGCCGTCAGATACAAAAGCTTGAAGAGGAAACAGGACAAGAACTGCTAATCAGAGACAACCGCAGTGTTGATCTTACCCCAGCAGGAAAACACCTATTGCCTGTAGCATTGAGCATCGTGGGAGAGTGGCAGCAATATAACCTTCACCTGAAGGGCGGAGAGCAAGAACTTAAAGGTGAGATCCGTATATTTTGTTCAGTAACGGCTAGCTACAGTCACCTACCTGAACTCATAACCGAATTTAGGGCTATTCATCCGTATATTGAATTTAAGCTCTCTACTGGTGATCCAGCTCAATCCATCGACAAGATCTTAAACGATGAAGCGGATATCGCGATTTCAGCAAAGCCAGACATCCTTCCTTCAAGGTTAGAATTCGAAACCATCAGCGATATTCCACTGTCAGTCATCATTCCATCTGGTGTGAGTAGCTTTAGCCAACAACTGCAATCCGATAAGCCAAACTGGAATGAAGTGCCCTTTATCATCCCAGAAGCAGGAACAGCGCGTGAACGAGCCAATGCATGGTTTAAAAAGATGAAGATAAAACCCAACATATACGCGCAAGTTTCTGGCCATGAGGCGATTGTAAGTATGGTGGCACTAGGATGTGGAGTTGGCATCGCACCTGATGTGGTCATAAACAACAGTCCAGTAAGAGATAAAGTTAGCCGCTTAAAGATAGAACCTATCAAGCCATTTGAGTTAGGCGTATGTTGTAAGCGAGCACAGCTAGATAACCCTCTAATTCGAGCGTTCTGGCAAGTTGCAGAAGGGAAATATTTAGCGGACTAGTCGTCATTGTTTTAAATACAAAAAAGGGAAGAGCACGTCAGTGCCCTTCCCCTTTTATTTATGTATATCGCAGATAAGAAAAAAGCCCGCTGATTTCTCAGCGGGCTTTCTAATGGTGGTGGAGGGATAGGGATTTGAACCCTAGAACCGCTATTAACGGTTGCCGGTTTTCAAGACCGGTGCTTTCGACCACTCAGCCATCCCTCCAAAAAATTGTCATCAACAGATTAGTACACTGTAGATGTTGTTACATGTATACACAGGTAACGATATTTAAAGCCTGGCGATGT
>NZ_JBFRKI010000005.1:0-7844 GCF_041469245.1 Vibrio sp. 10N.286.51.B11
CGAAATCTTTAGCAACACCGCCGTATACTTTTGCAAGAGTAGTACAGATAGCAGCAGTTAGAGTTGTTTTACCGTGGTCAACGTGGCCGATAGTACCAACGTTTACGTGCGGTTTCGTACGTTCAAATTTTTCTTTAGACACAATCGTGTTCCTTCCTAGTTATGATTCGCCACGTTCATTATTGAGCGAGACGCGCCAGAAATTGCTATTTTATGCGCCAACTCTCGTTAGCGCAATATTTGGACGCATTGTTCTTTCAAAAAATGAAAAAAAATGCCTTCCTTTTGTTTAACCACGCTCTGCAATGATTGCTTTTGCAACATTGTTAGGCACTTCAGCGTACTCACTAAACTCCATAGAGTAAGAAGCACGACCTTGTGTCGCAGAACGTAAATCAGTTGCGTAACCGAACATGACAGACAACGGAACTTGTGCACGAATTATCTTCAGGCCAGCTGTCCCCTCGTCCATACCTTCGATGATGCCGCGACGACGGTTAATATCGCCAACAACGTCACCCATCCAGTCTTCTGGAGTAGTTACTTCAACTTTCATCATAGGCTCAAGCAGAACCGGTTGCGCTTCAAGTGCACCCGTTCTGAAAGCCATAGAGGCAGCGATTGTAAACGCCATCTCACTTGAATCTGTTTCATGGTAAGAACCATCATATAGTGTAGCTTTGATATCCAAAACTGGATAGCCAGCAAGCACACCATTGTTCATCTGCTCTTCAACGCCTTTAGCAACTGAAGCGATAAACTCTTTCGGTACGATACCATTGGCAATTTCATCCACAAAGACAAAGCCTTCGCCAGCTTCTGATGGTTCTAGTTTCAGCCATACGTGACCGTACTGACCTTTACCACCATGTTCACGGATAAATTTACCTTCCGCTTTCGCTGTACCACGAATAGTCTCACGGTAAGCCACTTGCGGGTTACCAACGTTGCAGTTCACGCTAAATTCGCGCTTCATACGGTCAACGATGATATCTAAGTGTAGTTCACCCATACCAGAAATCAGAGTCTGGCCAGTTTCCGCATCCATATCAACGCGGAACGATGGGTCTTCCGCTGCTAGTTTACCTAGAGCGATAGTCATTTTGTCTTGATCAGCTTGAGAGCTTGGCTCTACAACGATCTGAATCACTGGATCTGGGAACTCCATGCGCTCAAGAACAATCTTATGGTTCTGGTCACAAAGGGTTTCACCAGTAGTCACATCTTTCAGGCCAATGATGGCTGCGATGTCACCTGCTCGTACTTCTTTTACTTCTTCACGCTTGTTTGAGTGCATTTGAACAATGCGACCTAAGCGTTCACGTTGTTTCTTCACAGAGTTGTAAGCTGTTTTACCGCTTTCAACAACACCAGAGTAAACACGGATGAAAGTTAAAGTACCAACGAATGGGTCTGTTGCAATCTTGAATGCTAGCGCTGAGAACGGTTCTTTGTCGTCTGCGTGACGCTCTGCTTCGTTCTCGTCTTCATCGATACCTTTAATTGCAGGTACATCGACTGGAGAAGGAAGGAAATCAACAACTGCATCTAGAACAGCTTGTACACCTTTGTTTTTGAATGCACTACCACAAGTAGCAAGTACGATTTCATTATTAAGGGTACGAGTACGAAGACCTTGTTTGATTTCAGCTTCTGTTAGTTCACCTTCTTCAAGGTACTTATCCATCAGCTCTTCATTTGCTTCTGCAGCAGCTTCAACAAGTTCTGTACGATATTCTTCAGCCATTTCTTGCATGTCTGCAGGAATATCTTCGTACGTGAAAGTCATGCCTTGGTCAGCTTCATTCCAGTTAATTGCCTTCATCTTGATAAGATCGACAACGCCTTGGAAGTTTTCTTCAGCACCAATGTTCAGTTGAATTGGAACAGGAGTTGCGCCTAAGCGGTCCTTGATCTGTTCAACTACGCGCAAGAAGTCAGCGCCGGTACGGTCCATTTTATTAACGAAAACCATACGTGGAACTTGGTACTTATCAGCTTGACGCCATACTGTCTCTGACTGAGGTTCAACACCAGATGAGCCACAGAACACAACAACTGCACCATCAAGCACACGCAGAGAACGTTCTACTTCGATTGTGAAGTCAACGTGTCCAGGAGTGTCGATGATGTTAATACGGTGGTCCGAGAACTGAGCTTCCATACCACGCCAAAACGTAGTGGTTGCTGCTGAAGTGATCGTAATACCGCGCTCTTGCTCTTGCTCCATCCAGTCCATGGTTGCTGCACCATCGTGAACTTCGCCGATTTTGTGAGAAAGACCGGTATAGAACAGAATACGTTCACTTGTGGTTGTTTTACCTGCATCTACGTGAGCAACGATACCGATATTACGGTATTGCTCTATAGGAGTTTTACGAGCCACGGTTGAATCCTCTTATTAGAGACTTAGGGACTATTGCTATGTCTAGATTAGGCGTTAAAAGCGATGCTTCGCTAAAAATTGCTTGCCCTAGAAATAGCAATAGTTCCTAGCATAAGCATAGGAACTAAAGAAGTGCTGCAAGGAACCTTGCAGCACTAAAAAGGTATTACCAACGGTAATGTGCGAACGCTTTGTTTGCGTCAGCCATGCGGTGAACGTCTTCACGTTTCTTAACCGCAGTACCTTTGTTCTCAGACGCGTCTAGCATTTCAGCAGCTAGGCGTTGAGCCATAGATTTTTCACCACGCTTACGCGCAGCTTCAACTACCCAACGCATAGCAAGAGCGTTACGGCGAACCGGACGAACTTCTACAGGTACTTGGTAAGTTGAACCACCTACACGGCGAGATTTAACTTCTACCGCTGGGCGAACATTTTCAAGAGCTTCTTCAAATACAGCTAAGTGGTCTTTACCAGACTTCTCAGCCATTGAATCTAGTGCAGTGTAAACGATTTTTTCTGCAGTAGATTTCTTTCCGTCAACCATAAGGATGTTAACGAATTTTGCCAGCAATTCAGATTTGAACTTAGGATCTGGAAGGATCTTACGCTGACCTATTACGCGACGACGTGGCATGGATATTCTCCGTTGTCTTCTTCAGGTTTTTTCCAAAACTTTTCAGAATAATAAATAAAATAGTGTTTGGCCTTACTTAACGATTTCTTTTTAAAAAAGAGAATCAATTAAGACTTAGGACGTTTCACACCGTACTTAGAACGACCTTGTTTACGGTCGTTAACGCCAGCACAGTCAAGTGCGCCGCGAACAGTGTGGTAACGAACACCCGGAAGGTCTTTTACACGACCGCCACGGATTAGTACAACACTGTGCTCTTGTAGGTTGTGGCCTTCACCGCCGATGTACGAAGTTACTTCGAAACCGTTAGTTAGACGTACACGACATACTTTACGTAGTGCCGAGTTAGGTTTTTTAGGTGTAGTAGTGTAAACACGAGTACATACACCACGTTTTTGTGGGCACGCTTCTAGTGCAGGCACGTTGCTTTTAACAACTTGCTTTACACGAGGTTTGCGAACCAACTGGTTAATAGTTGCCATTAACTAGCTCCTGAAATTTACTTGAAAGTAAGCTTTGTGAAAAATCTATCCCTAATCACAAGTCGTAATTAGGGACGCAAAATTCTATTCAGCAGTGGGAGGTGTGTCAAGAAATATACAGATCTTTTTTAGCCGTCTAGAGCTCAGGATGGTCTACTTTTAACCAAACTGATAAAACACAGCTACCAAGTGACTGATTTGTCGTTCAAAACCGTCAGTTTAACGAAGCCATCGAAGTCAACTTGATCAATGGTACTTGAGACAAGTAGTTGTAAACCTCGGCTATCGAGATCTGGTTTTAACACCGACACCTGCTCTACTGCGCAGATTTGAGTGAATAACTCATGATTGGGAAGGCAAACATACACCGCATCTTCCACCAAAAGATACTGATCTTGTGGCTGAGAATAGGTCAATGCGAGTTTAAGTTTGTCGACTGATTTTACAATATGAAGCATAGCGTCCCCTAGAAAGTCAGTATCTGTTGGCACTGAGCTAACTTCTGCGTTAACTCGTCGGCTTCAACGGTGGTCACATCGATCAGCAGGTTGTCTGCTGAAAGACCAAACTGACTCAGACTACGCTGACACACATACACCTGTTCGATGTCGTACAGGTCCATAAGTTTGAATGCAGAGATGTAGTCACGCGATAGTGTTTCGTCGGGCTGCTGCGCTTTGAGAAGCTGTGTCACGCCATCGCCAACAAAGAACACGGCAATGTCTTCACTATATGCGGACGCAGCAAGCAGGGCGTCTAACCCTTCTCTACCCGCAGCGGTCGTATGAGGGAAACTGTTAAATATAAAGGCTAACTTTCTCAAAACTGCACAACCCTATCTTGCGTTAGTAGCGCTTCCGATAAGCTCCCTAATCCGGCTTGAGTAAATCCAGTGGCTAGGTTAGAGGCACTTAGTTGATGTTGCTCTGCTTCTTCAGAGCTAATCACTCCGCGTCTTAGCGCAGCTGCCACACAGGTTTCAAGGCTAACATCGTGTTCATCAGCCAGCTTTTGCCAAGCAGAAGCTAAATCAAATTCATCGTTAGCCGGTACGGTAAGATCTGAGCCGTTACTGACGCCATCTTGATAGAAGAACACACTGTGAAGTTTGTGGCCCTGTTTAATCAGAGCCACGGCAAACTGGTAGGCACTTCTTGCTGACTGTGAGCCATAGACTGGCCCATTCACTAGGAGTGTATAGCTTAGCAACCCTCTTCATCCTCTGTTTTACGTTGGCGGATGTATAGGTACACGGTGTGCTTAGAGATGTTCAGTCGCTCAGCAACGCGGTTGATCGCGTCTTTAATATCGAAAATACCTTTGTCGTACAGCTCCATCACGATCTGACGGTTCTTAGTATTGTTCGATACCGATTTGTCAGCGTTAATTTCTTCAATGGTGCGTTCAACCGTTTGGTCGACAAGTTCTTCAACGTCACTAGCGAAGTTAACCGATGATGCGGCTTCGTCTGCGTCTTGTGTAGGCATGAACGATTGCAGCACTTGTGAGAATGGCGCGTCTAGATTCACGTTAATACACAGTAGGCCAATCACTCGGTCTTCACCGTTGCGGATAGCAACCGTGATCGACTTCATCAACACTCCGCCTTTAGCGCGAGTGAAGTATGAACGTGAGAAGTTACGCTTAGAACCTTCAATATCTTTTAGCATCTTCAATGCAAGATCGGTGATCGGCGAGCCAACCTGACGACCTGTATTTTCGCCGTTGGCAATTTTAATCGCAGAAGTATTGAGGTCTTCTAAAGAGTGCAAAACGATTTCACAAAACGGACCAATAAGGCTCGCAATACCGTCAACAACGGCCTCATAAGATCTTAGAATGATTTTATCGTGTTCACTGAATGGCATAACGTGGACTGATTCCATTTCAAGTAACACATCTGCATTGACTGTTTCTGTAGTAGTCACTTATTCCTTACCTTCGTGTGAAAAATCAACAAATTTATGTAAGTTTATCAGAAAATTTTAATTGCACACCTAGCTAACATTGCAACTAGTGATTTAGAACAAGTTTAAAAATCAAATACTCATCTTCAAATCATAAAAAAAGCCTAACTCAAAGTTAGGCTTTTTATTCAATCAACGTATTTTAGTACGAGGCTTTTAACCGATATTACTGTGCAGGAGCTGCTTCAGCGTTATCGATGTTTAGTAGTTCTACTTCGAATACTAGCGTTGAGTTAGCAGGGATAGTCGGTGTGTCTTGCTCACCGTATGCTAGCTCTGGCGGGATAACGAACTTGTACTTAGAACCAACTTGCATCAGTTGTACGCCTTCAGTCCAGCCTGGGATTACGCGGTTAAGTGGGAATGTTGCTGGTTCACCACGGTCGTAAGAGCTGTCGAACTGAGTACCGTCTGTTAGCGTACCTTTGTAGTGAACTTGAACAGTATCAGTGTCTTTTGGAGAAGCACCTTCACCAGCAGTCATTACTTGGTAAAGTAAACCAGATTCAGTTTGCTTAACGCCTTCAGTTTTAGCGAACTCAGCGCGGAAGTCATCACCGGCTTTCTTCACTTCTGCAGATTTTTCTGCCGCTTGTGCTTGCATCGTTTCAGCAACACGCTTGTCTAGAGCTTCAAGAGCTGCGCGAGTTTCTTCTTCGTTCAGTGCAGTTTTCTCTGCGAATACGTCTTCGATACCTTGAAGAACCATATCTTTGTCTAGGTTAATACCTAGCTCGCTTGGCTTATCAATGCTTGTGCTTAGGTAATTAGCGAAAGATACGCCGATTGCGTATGCCGCTTTGTCGTCTTCTGTTTTAAAGTTTACTGCTTCAACTTTAACTTCTTCAACCTGTGGAGCTTCTGCCTTTGGTTCTTCTTTCTGACAACCAACTGCTAGCATAACCGTTGCGGCAAGCAGTGATACTTTTAAAACTGATTTCATTGAATTCTCCAATTAATGGCCAAGCCATTGGTTATTGTGCACAAATCTAATGATTAGATTGGTGTGAATACGTTAGTTATAACAATATACTAGTCATATGTCTTTCGACACAAACCGGATTATTAGATGTGATGCGAATATTTTTCCACTCATTGCTATGTACAATTGTCATCGCCTTGTTAAATGGATGTTTTTTCTTCCAAGATGATGAGCAACGTTGGGAAATTGAACCCAATGGTGCCACCAGCTTTGCCCTTAGCAGAGATGGACGCTTCGCCCTGCTCTACTCTCAGAAAAAACAACTATTGCTTTGGGACCTTGCCGAAAACAAAGAGTTAGCTCAACTCGGCCCACAAGATCAATTAGAAAACCAAGTATCGCGTATCCGTATCTCGGACAATGGCCGCTTTGCCATTACCGCAAGCCAGATGAACTTCGCCGTTTGGGACCTCTCTTGGACTCAAGCACAAGGGCTTTGGTCTATCTCCGATGGCTTAATTCGCGATGTCGATATCTCTAGCAATGGTGAAAAAGTATTGCTTGGCCTGTCTAATGGCAAAGCGATCTATGTGGACTTAGTCACCGGACGCCGTCTTGAGTTCCTTGCTCACCGAGAAAAAGTTAATTCTGTTTCCCTTTCTTCCAATGGTCGCTACGCATTATCAGGTGGCAACGACTATAAAGCCTACCTGTGGGATACCGAGTCAGGCTTGGTATTACGCACCTTTGAGCATGAACAAAGAGTAGTACGAGTCGCGCTACAACGCGATGGCGAGCTGGCTTTTACCTCTGATGGCGGCAATCAAGCGATGATTTGGGATCTTGAAACGGGCGAACCTCAAGCGCAATTGCAAAGCTGGTCTCGACAGTTGATTTTTTCGAGTGCTCGTTTTTCTGATGACGGCAGCATGTTGGTGACGGGCACGCCATCCAGCCAAGTGAGTGTGTGGAATACTCAGGATGGCAAACGAATTTCTCGCCACGATGCTGAGCCACTAAAAGATGCTCGCCCTCCTCGTGCGGTAGTGTATGATGCAGCCTTTGATGATAAGAACCGTGTGATATCGGGCACCTCTGCGGGCATTGCCCAAGCTTGGAATGTGGATTAAGAACGATGACAGAAAAGCGAGTTGAACAACTAGAAAGCCGCGTAAATGACCTAGAGTGTCAGCTAGCTTTCCAAGAACAGACCATTGAAGAACTCAATGAAGCGCTTAGCCAACAACAAATGTTAATCACGAGAATGCAAGATCAGATGAAGTTCGTGGTTGGCAAAGTAAAAAATATGGATGGCTCTAATCTAGCTGACGCATCAGAAGAGACGCCACCTCCACACTATTAAGTGCGGTTCAAAATAACCAATTAAATCTAACGACGCATATCGTTAGTTTCTCGTCCTCAATGTGTAAACACATTTCAGGACGGGACA
>NZ_JBFRKI010000005.1:8651-154041 GCF_041469245.1 Vibrio sp. 10N.286.51.B11
ACAGATACTTATCTGTCGCCCTTTTGTTTATTTCATCTCAGTGAATAAGCTAAAGCCAATTAAGCCGATACCAACTTAGTCGTCGGCATAAATCTTCACTTCAACACGACCTTGAGTATCAACGCTTGCACGATACATTCCTGAGCTGTTCATACCAAAATGTATATCGCCTTGGCCATCGATAGCGATCAAGCCACCTTCTCCACCCATGGTTTTCAATTCACCTTGAATGATCGTTTCACAAGCGGTGTGCACATCTTCTTTCAGATAACGCATTCGTGCTGCGACATCACTGGCGACCATTTTACGTAGGAAGAACTCACCCATCCCGGTTGTTGAGACGGCAACATTGCCATTTTCAGCGATGGTTCCTGCACCAATGATCGGAGAGTCACCCACACGACCGTATTTCTTATTGGTCACGCCACCGGTACTGGTTGCTGCCGCTAAGTTACCCGCTTGGTCTAATGCGACCGCACCAACCGTGCCGTACTTTTTATCGTCAGGGTATTTCTCAGCTTGCTGTTCATCATATTTCGCTTCAGACAGAGCAAAGATGCCTTTCTCTTTCATCGACTGAAGTTGGTCATAGCGGCGCTCAGTAAAGAAGTAGTCTTGCTCGGTAAAGGTGTAGTCATGCTCAAACGCAAACTTCTCGGCACCTTCACCAATCAGCAACACATGGTCGCTTTTCCGCATCACATCACGTGCAAGCTCAATTGGGTTTTTGATATGGCGAACGCCTGCAATAGCACCTGCATCCATTTCGCGGCCATGCATCACAGAAGCGTCCATCTCAACAAATTCATCATGCGTTAAAACAGAGCCCCTACCGGCATTAAAGTGCGGGCTGTCTTCCATCACCTTAACCGATGCCACTACCGCATCCAGAGCATCACCACCCGATTGCAATATTTGATAACCAGCCAAAACCGATTTTTCCAAAGCCTCGGTAATACCCGCTTTTAATTCATAGCTCATTTGCTCGCGCAAGATGGTTCCTGCACCACCATGAATGGCAATTGAAAAAGGCTGTGACATACAAACTCTCCACTGACGTCGTCTTATAATGTTGTGCTATCAATACCACATCCATGGTTCGATGTCTGATAACGAAAACCAAACTTTTACGAATGCTTAGATTTGCGGACACTTAGTTTGGTAGAGAAAAGCGAGGTCAAAAAGCGAGACTCCTAAACGCAAAAAGCCTCCACAAGGGAGGCTTTCAAGATTCTTAAACTAAACCGTTAATTCGGTATTAGTGAGAACCACAGCTACCGCCGCCGCAGCAGCCGTCTTTTTTCTCTTCACCGTGGTCATGGCCTTCGCCACCACAGCAACCGCCTTCGTGGTCATGATCGTAGTCGTGACCGCCACAGCCGCCTTCTTGGTGTACGTGACCGTGTTGAACTTCTTCTTCAGTCGCTTCACGAACCGCTACAACTTCAACGTCAAACGTTAGAGTTTGGCCAGCTAGCATGTGGTTACCATCAACAACAACTTCGTCGCCATCTACTTCAGTAACTTCAACTGGGATTGGACCTTGGTCAGTATCCGCTAGGAAACGCATGCCAACTTCGATTTGCTCAACACCTTGGAATACGTCAGCAGGAACACGTTGAACTAGTGCGTCGTTGTGTTCGCCGTATGCGTCTTCTGGAGTAACAGTTGCAGAGAACTTGTCGCCAGCTACTTTGCCTTCAAGCTCTTTTTCAAGACCTGTAATTAGGTTGTTGTGACCGTGAAGGTAATCTAGTGGAGCTTCTGCAGTTGATTGGTCAACTACTACGCCATCTTCAAGTTTCACTTGATATGCAACACTAACTACTACGTTCTTTTCAATTTTCATGAGAGCTCCAAGGAGGTTTGGACTAAGCTCGAACAGTTGAGCTTAGGAAAAATTCTGTACCGGGATATTATGGGGATCAATCAACGAAACTCAATCATTCTGGCTTAAAAATACCGATCATTTCTTGATTCGCGTGTTCAGATTTCTCTACAGTTTTCGGTTTACGCTGTTCTGTGAAGTCACAATCGACACATTCCACCAGCTCGATATTATTTTCAATCCACCAACGGAGTGTGTCTTGAGTGTTGCAACTTGGGCAGCTTGCCCCTGCGATAAAGCGTTTTTTCTGTTTCACGTTCATATCCTTTACTGCTCTGGATTCGCGGTTCTTCCCACTCACTTTATTGATAAGTTAAGCAGAGACCGCGTTTATTATTAGGTTAGTTCTATAGTCTGTTATTTCTATGCCCAAGCTCAAGCATGAGTTATCACTTCAAGCTACTGCCAATAGTTTCGAGATTGGTGATCGTTTTCCATCTCGTGTCCAAAGATCTCTTCAAGTTCTTTACGAGCCTCTTTCGCTCTTTGGGCTAACTCGGCATCTTCGTTATGCTGAGGCAGCAACTCTTTCAGCATACCATTATCCAACTTTCTAAAGTGTGCTTCTGCTCGCTTCGCTTTATATGGATGCATGCCAAGTTCAGTCAATGTTTGACGACCTAAATCCAATGCTCCAAGGAAGGTTTCACGCGAATAGTTACTCACACCGTGGTTAAGTAGTTGATACGCTTCAACACGGCTTCGTGCACGCGCCAAGATCTTTAAGCGTGGGAAGTGCTGCTTACATAAATCGACGGTTTTCATGATTTCATCTGGGGAGTCAGTACACAACACAATCGCCTCTGCTTTATCAGCACCGGCTGCGCGTAATAGCTCTAGGTGAGTCGAGTCTCCGTAAAACACCTTGTAGCCGAACTTTCTAAGGATGTGTATTTGGCTGGCATCACTTTCAAGGACAGTGATACGAATCTTGTTGGCATACATCAGACGACCAATGATCTGACCAAAACGACCAAAGCCCGCAATAATCACTCGAGGGCTGCGATCAACCACATCCGAAGACATCGCACTTTCACTGATTTGATTAAGCTGACGTGCAAAGAATCGGTCTTGCAGTTTAAGCATCAATGGCGTGGTCACCATAGAAAGGCTCACAACCACCAGTAAGAACGACACTTGTTCGCCACTTAAGATGCCTTGAGCACTCGCCGCAGTAAAAATAACGAAAGCGAACTCACCACCTTGGCTAAGGATCATCGCCATTCGGCTGCGTGCTTTAGCTTGAGTGCCGAAGATACGAGCCAGCGCATACAGCACCAAACCTTTCAATACGACTAGCGACGACACTGCAATAAGTATTGCGAATGGGCTTTCTGCCAGTAGACCTAGGTTTACCGCCATACCCACAGAGATAAAGAACAGACCAAGCAGTAAACCTTTGAATGGATCAATCGCGATCTCAAGCTCGTGTCGATATTCACTTTCAGCCAGAAGTACGCCCGCTAGGAAGGTACCTAATGCCATCGACAAGCCAATCCGTTGCATGATCACAGCAATACCAATCACAAGTAACAGCGCCGCGACGGTGAATAACTCACGCACACCACTCATCACTACGTATCGGAAAAGTGGTCTCAACAAGAAGTGGCCACCGACCAGTAGGCCAATCACGCCACCCAGCATCCACAGCATGTCAGCCCAGCTACCGCCGGTATTACCCGCAAGTAGAGGCAACATTGCTAGCATTGGAATAACAGCGATATCTTGGAAAAGCAGTACTGCAAAGCCCGACTGCCCTGCTTCTTTGCCGCCGAGCTCTCGCTCTTCAATAACACGCAAGGCAATCGCAGTCGAAGACAGCGCCAAACCCATACCTATCACGAGACTGGTTTGCCAGGTTAATCCAAATAGACAGGCGATGGCGGTAATAATTAGAGTGGTGATCAGCACTTGCGCGCCGCCCAACCCGAGAATGGGGGCTCGCATCTGCCACAGTTTTTTCGGGTTAAGCTCTAAACCAATCAGGAAGAGCAGCAGTACCACCCCGAATTCGGAGAAGTGCAGAATCGCCTCTACATCACTGATTAAGCCCAGCCCCCATGGGCCAATTGCCACACCTGCTAATAGGTAACCGAGTACTGAACCCAAACCGGCGCGCTGTGCGATAGGAACCGCAACCACAGCAGCCGCTAAAAATATAACGCTACTTTGTAGAAAATCATTAGTCAGAGCCATCATCTGCTCCTATATCTTGTAGCGGGTCTCGCAACCAATTTCGATACGCTTCGGCGTGTTGGTAACGCGTCATATCGGTGACATTTCGTGCCCAGTGTAAAACCAAAGGGGATATCCAGTTCATTTGACACAAAGCAGCGGTGAGCTCGAATGGTTGCAAGATCTCTTGTAATGGATATTTATTATAACCTGCGGCACCAAACGCCTCTTCTTTACCACCGGTAGTAATCACACTGCGCCAGTGTTTGCCTTTAAGCGCACTTTGCTCACCAAAAGCAAAGCCCTTGCCTAACACGCGATCAAACCACTCTTTTAACAATGAAGGACAGGAATACATGAACAGAGGATGCTGAAACACGATCACATCGTACTGAAGGAGCAATTCATGCTCATAAGGCACATCAATAAAGAAGTCAGGGTAGATGGCGTAGAGATCATGAACTTTGACATGACCGAGCGACTCTACCTTCTTAACCATCATCTGGTTAGCAATAGAGGTTTGCGGCTCTGGGTGCGCGTAGATGATCAACACCTTTGGCACGACTTTGTCTGTCGAGGGAGTATTACTCATTCCTTTGAAACATTCCTTTGAGGGCTAAACGGTGGCAAGGCCACAAGAATTTAAGCAAAAGTTATTAATATGTTATTGGCATCATAACGCAAATTGCATTGTGATCGACTTTTATCTGGTTTCAGCCTACTATGCAGGCGTCTGTTCACCTCTAATTTCTATGCTATTTCAATTATGATTACTTTCTCTGATATTCAATTGCTACGCGGCGGTAAGCCACTCCTCGACCAAGCATCTGCGACTTTTCACCCTGGCGACAAGATCGGTTTGGTTGGTAAAAACGGCTGTGGTAAATCTACGCTATTCGCCTTAATTAAGGACGAACTGTCTATTGATGCGGGCTCATTCAGCAAACCTGCCCATTGGGAAATGGCTTGGGTTGCTCAAGAAACCCCTGCATTAGAAAGAACAGCAATTGAATACGTGATTGATGGTGACCGTGAATACCGCGGCCTTGAAGATCAACTAGAGAAAGCTGAACAAGCCGACAATGGCACATTGGTAGCAGAGATCCACGGCAAGATTGAAACCATTGGTGGTTACAGCATAAAGGCACGTGCTGCCGAGTTACTGGATGGCCTAGGCTTTAGCCAAGAACAAATGACATGGAACCTGACTCAATTCTCAGGTGGTTGGCGTATGCGTTTGAACCTAGCGCAAGCCCTACTGTGTCGCAGTGACCTACTGCTACTCGATGAGCCTACCAACCACTTGGATTTAGACGCAGTAATGTGGTTAGAGCGTTGGTTACAAAGCTACCCTGGCACGCTAGTGCTTATCTCGCACGATAGAGACTTCTTAGACCCTATCGTCAACCGCATCGTGCACGTTGAAAACCAACAGCTCAATGAGTACACGGGTAACTACTCATCGTTCGAAACCCAACGAGCGCAAAAACTGATTCTGCAACAAGCGATGTACCAAAAGCAGCAGAAACAGATGTCTCACATGCAGAGCTACATTGACCGTTTCCGTTACAAAGCTTCAAAGGCTCGCCAAGCGCAAAGCCGTATTAAAGCGCTAGAGAAAATGGAACAAGTGCTGCCTGCTCAGTTTGATAATCCATTCAGCTTTGAGTTTAGAGAACCAGACGCGCTACCAAATCCAATCATGATGATGGATGAAGTATCAGCGGGCTATGATGACAATCTGATTCTAGAGAAAATTCGCCTGAACCTAGTACCGGGTAGCCGTATTGGTCTACTTGGTCGAAATGGTGCTGGTAAATCAACACTGATTAAACTGCTTTCTGGCGAACTTAAACAGCAAGGCGGTGAACTGAGTTATTCGCAAGGCGTTAAGATTGGTTACTTTGCACAGCACCAGTTAGAAACGTTGCACCCAGAAGAAACACCGCTGCAGCACATGATGCAGATTGCCCCTAAACACACCGAGCAACAATTGCGTGATTACCTAGGTAGCTTCGGTTTCCAAGGTGAAAAAGCACTTGATAAAGTAGCACCCTTCTCAGGTGGTGAAAAAGCGCGTTTAGTTCTGGCGCTACTGGTATGGCAAAAACCGAACCTGTTGCTACTCGATGAACCAACCAACCACTTGGATCTCGACATGCGTCAAGCGCTGACTTTTGCCCTGCAGACGTTTGAAGGCGCAATGGTTATCGTATCGCACGACCGTTACCTACTGCGTGCAACTACCGATGATTTATACCTTGTACACGACCGCCAAGTCGCACCGTTTGATGGTGACTTAAGCGATTACTACAAGTGGCTAACCGAGCAACAGAAAGTTGAGCGCAAAGAAGCACAAGCATTGGCACCAGCCAAAGACGGCGCCAACAGTGCAGCAGCGAAAAAAGAGCAGAAACGTAAAGAAGCCGAGTTCCGTAAACTGACGGCACCACTTCGTAAAAAGCTCACTCAATTTGAAAAGCAGATGGATAAATTAACGCAGGCTCTTGAAGAAGCTGAGCAAGAATTATCCGACACATCACTGTATGAAGCTGAAAATAAGGCTAAACTGAATAAAGTACTCGCTCTCCAAGCGAGCAGTAAGTCACAGCTAGAAGAAGTTGAAATGGATTGGATGTCCACTCAAGAAGAGCTTGAGCAGATGGAACAGGATATGGATAGCTTATGAGCCCAGAGCACGCCCCAATATCACTAACACTGGAACGACTATGGCAATTTAGCCTTCAGTATTACAGTGTGCGCGGTGTAAAGGATGTGTGCTTAGCTTTGCAAAACCAGTTCCACGGCAACGTCAATCTACTGCTGCTTCTCAAATGGCTTGATGAGCAGCAATTGTCTTTTGCTGAAGAAGAGTGGCATAAAGTTCAACAGTGTTTAAGCCGCTCTGAAACCCTGCTTCATAGCTATCGAGAGCTACGTAAACATCTCAAAGCACACGTTGTCGACTCTCTATACCGTGAAGCGCTAAAGTTTGAGTTACAGCTTGAAAAGCAACAACAGTCCGATCTGGTCGACTGTATAAACTCCCTACAGCTGTACGCTAACCAGCAATCACCGCTCACTTTTCAGTACTGTCGTTTATTAGGGGCTGAAAACCTCTACGACGCTTTTTCTGAACCAGCACCACAGCCCTAGCTCATTCTCTTTCCCTTTTATTCAATGAAGATCCAAGCTTAACCTTGATATTATTCAAACGGTTACCCATAGCCTGTTTTTGTATCTCGTATAAGTGAAGCCTTGCGCTTATGCCGAGAATCAACCAAGCTCAAATAAAAACGTGGGCGTTTCGTTACAAACTCAACACGTTATCAAAACCCGTAAAAGAAGCATGGATCGTTTTTATGACAATATTTACCGCAGCTGCTGGTCTCTCTAATCCGCACTTACAAACCTTAGTGCCACGGTTTATTCGAAAGCAGGCGCTGTTTCATCCTCACTGGCAAACCTTAGAAACACCCGATGGTGACTTTCTTGATCTTGCTTGGAGCGAATCACCAGACGGTGACACCTCAAATAAGAATGATCGCAGTAGCAAGCCGATATTCGTTCTATTCCACGGTTTAGAAGGTAGCTTTGAGAGCCCTTATGCCAATGGATTAATGAATGCGTTTGCTAAAGATGGTTGGTTGTCCGTGATGATGCACTTCAGAGGCTGCAGCGGAAAACCCAATCGCCTGGCTCGCGCTTACCATTCAGGTGAAGTCGAAGATGCGCGCTTTTTTCTAAGACACCTGCACGCCCAGTTTCCGAATAACCCTAAGGTTGCGGTTGGCATATCTTTAGGTGGAAACATGCTGGCGAACTATTTGGCTGAGTACGCAGACTACCCATTGCTGTCGGCGGCGACCATCGTATCTGCTCCTTTTGACTTAGCGTGTTGCTCTAGTCGCATTGAGCGCGGTTTCTCCAAGCTCTATAAGAAGTACCTGCTCAACTCTCTAAAATCGAATGCGCTAAAAAAGGTTAACCTGCTACAGGAAAAACTTGGCATCACCGCTGAAGCCATCAAGAACATCACCAAACTGTATGAGTTTGATGAACGAATCACTGCGCCTCTGCACGGCTTCAAAAATGCTCAGGACTACTATGCTCAGTGCTCAGCGCTTCCTAAACTTAATAAGATTAAACTACCGACTCAGATCATCCATGCCAAAGACGATCCGTTTATGACAGACGACGTAATTCCAAAGTTCGTGTTGCCTGACAACATCGACTATCGCCTGTTTCAAAAAGGCGGCCATGTGGGGTTCATTACCGGTAGCACGCTCAAACCAAGGTTTTGGTTAGAAGAAGCATTACCCGCCTACTATGAAAGTATTCAAGATTCGGCATAATGACCGAGCCTTTTTTAAGGACTGAGTAGTAGACGTCACTAGACACAGTAATCAACACATCAATAAACCTATTTATGAACATAAAAGAGAGAAGTATTTATGATCATCCCATGGCAAGACATTGCACCAGAAACACTGGAAAACCTCATTAAAGAATTCGTGCTGCGTGAAGGCACAGACTACGGCGACGTAGAGGTTTCACTGCAAAACAAGATTGATCAAGTGAAACATCAATTAGCCTCAAAGGAAGTCAGCATCGTATTTTCTGAGCTGCATGAAACCGTTGATATTCAAGTCACAAAACGCTTCTAGGCTGCGCTCATAAAGGAGCCGTGTTATAGTGGTAAACGATTGCTAACAAGTAAGTTACTCAAAAGACAAGGGTTGTCATGTCCGCTAAACATCCAATTATTGCGGTGACGGGTTCATCAGGAGCCGGCACCACCACTACCTCAGAAGCCTTCCGAAAAATGTTCAATATGATGGACGTGAAGGCCGCTTGGGTTGAAGGGGATAGTTTCCATCGCTTCACTCGACCAGAGATGGATGTCGAGATCCGTAAGGCTCGCGAGCAAGGTAAGCACATCAGCTACTTTGGTCCACAAGCCAACGATTTTGGCGCATTAGAAGAGTTCTTCCGTCAATACGGTAATGAAGGTACCGGTAAAGTCCGTAGCTATCTACATACCTTCGATGAAGCCGTGCCTTACAATCAAATGCCGGGCACCTTTACGCCATGGCAAGAGATCCCCGAAAATTCCGATGTGATGTTCTACGAAGGTCTTCATGGTGGCGTGGTAGATTGCGACATCAATGTCTCACAACACGTCGACTTGCTGATCGGCATGGTGCCAATCGTCAACCTTGAGTGGATCCAAAAATTCGTTCGTGACACACGCGATCGTGGCCACTCACGCGAAGCAGTAATGGATTCCATTGTTCGCTCAATGGATGATTACCTTAATTACATCACCCCACAATTTTCGCGTACTCACATCAACTTTCAGCGTGTCCCAACCGTAGATACATCGAACCCACTTAACGCTAAAGGGATTCCAAGTTTAGACGAAAGCTTCGTGGTTATACGTTTGCGTGGCATCAAAAACGTCGATTTCCCCTACCTTCTGGCTATGATAGATGGCTCATTTATGTCACGCCACAACACGCTTGTGGTGCCAGGCGGCAAGATGAGTTTTGCTATGGAGCTCATTGTAAGGCCCATCCTACAACAGCTCATCGAAACCGGAAAAATAGGCTAACAAGACGCCATTCTGGTTGATTACTTTTCATACCGTGATCATGTGCACAATTTTGCGTAAAAAATCGTAGCTTGGTCACGATTAAAATCAAGAAATAGTACCTGAAAAAGGATACTATTCTTAAACGAAACACAAGATAGCTTGCAGCGCTCAACGAGTGCTCTTATCCTACAAGTCAATCCAGGCTTAGCTAAAATACGGAAAGCGGCAAGCATACCCTGCAGAGGAAGTAAGATATTATGGTTCTAGGTAAACCCCAAACCGATCCAACATTAGAGTGGTTCCTTTCACACTGTCATATTCATAAGTACCCTTCAAAAAGTACTTTGATTCATGCTGGTGAAAAGGCAGAAACCTTGTACTACATCGTTAAAGGTTCTGTGGCAGTTCTTATCAAAGACGAAGAAGGTAAGGAAATGATTCTTTCTTACCTAAACCAAGGTGACTTCATTGGTGAACTTGGCCTCTTCGAAGAAGACCAAGAGCGTACTGCATGGGTTCGTGCAAAATCTCCTTGTGAAGTAGCTGAAATTTCTTTCAAGAAATTCCGTCAACTTATCCAAGTGAACCCAGATATCCTAATGCGCCTTTCAGCGCAAATGGCAAACCGTCTACAAGTAACTAGCCAAAAGGTTGGTGACTTAGCGTTCCTTGACGTAACAGGTCGTATCGCTCAAACGCTACTTAACCTAGCGAAACAGCCAGATGCAATGACTCACCCTGACGGCATGCAAATCAAGATCACTCGTCAAGAGATTGGCCAGATCGTTGGTTGTTCTCGTGAGACAGTAGGTCGTATCTTGAAGATGCTAGAAGAGCAGAACCTAATTTCTGCACACGGTAAAACTATCGTGGTATACGGCACTCGTTAATCTCGATTAACTGAGCCAAAAATTTGAAAGCCACCAAATGCAAATTTGGTGGCTTTTTTGTTTTCTAAAGATCTAGAGAGCAGATGCGAGATACGAGAAGAACTCACAAAATCCTATTTGTAAACTTCCTCGAAGCGAAGCGTACTCGAATCTCTAGGACAAAGTCCGTGCTCGTACCTTTTGTTAACCGTTGGTGCTCTCAAAGATTTTGTCAGCTGATGCTGCAACAAAACCTGTGTAAAGCTCACCGTTGACCATCGCATAACGCTTAGCGAACTCATAGAAGCCGCCAGGAATCATCTCATTGCCTTCAACAAATGAAACTGGGACTTTGTCTGCCATTGTTGATGATTGCTCTAATAAGACCTCTGGAGAGCCTTTAACCTGACCGCCAGATGCATTGATCGTAAAGCCTGACTCGCTCAGGTAGTCATTCACCGCCTGCACTTCATCAAATTCATTTAGCTGGTTCACACTCACCGTAAAGTGGTTTGCACCATATCCATGAGCCGCGAGCCAAGACGCGTATTCGCTCTCTTTCGCTAGTACTTGGAAGTCAGCGAAGCTCAAATCCCAAAGACGACCACCAAACAAGAACTCATGACCTTGAAGCTTACTTGAGTCCACTTGCTCAACCAACTTAGCAACGATCTGTTGCAAGTCACTTGAACACTCTTCGACCTTCAACTCACTAATGAACACTTTTGGTTGTTTTGGATCTGGGTGCTCGTAATGCTTAGCCACCAACTTCTTGCTCTCAAACAAGTAGTCGCCACACGCCTTATAGCCTAACTCTAGGAAAGGCTTCGCTAATGTTTCAATACCCAAAGGAGCAACATTGAAAGTACGCAATGCAATGTGATCATTAATCAGCGCTTCGTCTTCTTTCAGCAAGTGATGCACTTTCTCAGCCGATGGACAAAGCCTGTGAATGTAATCGTCCCAAAGTGATTTAAAGAGTAGATCGGGCGTCATGGTGACTCCTTGTCAAAGGTTCTAGCAAGCTAGTAATTTGGATAAGAGAGGGAGAGGCTGAGACACAGAGTCAGCAGCCATCAGCCTGTGACATACTTTTTCTATTATTATCTACCGCCCAATCTAGGTGTCGGACGTGATGGAAAAGGAAAGCGATAACACCACTTCCCTATTTCAAGCTTAACGCATGAGCCTAAGACTCATTAGCCTAAATTAAAGCTCAATACCCGGGCTAAACGTTGCTGGAAGTTGAGTTTCACCGCCTTCCATTGAAGCCATAGGATAAGCACAGTAGTCCGCCGCATAGTAAGCACTTGGGCGTAGGTTGCCTGAAGCACCCGGACCACCAAATGGTGCATCACCACTTGCGCCTGTTAGCTGACGGTTACGGTTAACAATACCCGCACGGATATGGTCAACGAAGTATTCCCATTCAGAATCATCTGTTGATACAAGACCCGCAGACAAACCAAAACGAGTGTCGTTAGCTAGCTCAACCGCTTGCTTTAGCGATTGGTAACGAACCACTTGTAGCAGTGGACCGAAGTACTCTTCATCTGGCAGTTCGGCAATGTTGGTTGCGTCGATAATACCCGGAGAAACAAACGCCGCTTGACCCGCTTTTGCTTCTACTAGGCTGACGCCGCCTAACGATTGTAGATTCGCTTGCGCGTCCAGAATGAACTTAGCCGCCGCTTCAGAGATCTGAGGACCCATGAAGGGTGCTGGTTCAGCGAATGGCTGATCAACACGAATCTTTTGCGTCGCTGCGACCAGCTTATCGAGTAGCAGATCCCCCTTCTCGCCAACAGGAACATACAAACGACGAGCACATGTACAACGTTGACCTGCACTGATGAAAGCCGATTGGATAATCGTATAAACCGTTGCGTCTGCATCACCATATTGGTCACTGATCACCATAGGGTTATTGCCACCCATCTCTAGTGCCAGCATCTTGCCCGGTTGGCCCGCGAATTGACGGTGAAGGATATGACCGGTATTTGCACTACCTGTGAACAGCACGCCATCAAGACCTTTAGCATCGGCTAGTGCGATACCTGTCTCTTTAGCGCCTTGTACTAGGTTGATTACGCCAGCTGGAAGGCCCGCTTCTTGCCATAGTTTCATCGTAAACTCACCCGTCCAAGGTGTCTGCTCTGAAGGCTTAAATACCACGGTATTACCCGATAGCAGTGCAGGAACAATATGACCGTTTGGTAGGTGACCAGGGAAGTTATAAGGGCCAAATACTGCCATCACGCCTAATGGACGGTGACGAAGTACAATCTGGTTGCCTGCCGCTTCACGTGAAGCTTCCCCGGTACGCTCATGGTAAGCACGAATGGAAATAGCAATCTTGCCCGCCATTGCGCCCGCTTCAGTGCGAGTTTCCCAAATCGGTTTACCCGTCTCTTTAGCGATGATTTGTGCGATTTCTTCGCTGTTCTCTTTAACTTTTTCAGCAAAGTTCAACACGATCGCTTCACGCTCTGCAAAGCTCAGTTTTTTCCAAACCAAGAAGGCTTCACGAGCTGATGCTACTGCAGATTCAACCTGTGCTGGTGTCGCGCTATCACCCTGCCACACTACTTCATTGTTGTATGGGCTTACTGATGTCATGGCGTCACCTTGACCTGCCACCCACTGTCCTGCTATCCACTGAGTCATACTTCTATCCTTAAAATCTTCGACAGATAATCGCCGCTCTTATTGAGCCAACATGCGAACGAATTCGCCTTCTTTTACTTCAAGAGCGCTTGCTACTTCAGATGATAAAATCACTGTGTCACTTGCTTGGTCATACGCACCTTTCGCGGCTACTGCGCGGAAGTTCTCAAACGAGGTATTACCAATTAGGAAGTCTTTAGAGCTAGAGTGCTCTGCAATTTGAACCTGTGCTCGAATTGAGTGACGCACAGATTCGATGTTTCTTAGATCACACTCAACCGTTGGGCCTGCATCAAAGATGTCGACATAACCACGGTTGGTGAAACCTTCACGTTCCAGCAACTTAAGTGCAGGGCGCGTATTGTCATGTACCTCTCCGATCACCGCTTGAGCTTCTTTGCTCAGTAGGTTCACGTAGATAGGTAGCTTAGGCATTAGGTCAGCAATGAAGCCTTTCTTACCAATACCGGTTAGGTAATCGGCAAGCGTGAAGTCAATCGAGAAGAAATGTTCTTGCAGCCATTGCCAGAAAGGAGAATTGCCTTCCGCATCTGATACACCACGCATCTCAGCAAAGATCGTTTTTGAGAAACGCTCTGGGTGCTCAGCCATCAGTAGGAAACGACACTTAGACATCAGTCGACCGTTTAAGCCTTTGCGGTAATCAGGACGTAAGAACAGCGTACAAATTTCGCTGCAGCCTGTGTAGTTATTACCAAACGTCAACAGCTTAACCACGTTATTCACTTTAAGGCGCTGTGAAGAGTGAACCACTTTACTGATGTGGTACGAGTAAAAAGGCACATCCCAGCCAATGGAAGCTTCGATACCCGTTGTACCAGCAACTTCGCCAGTTTCAGCGTCGAAACCCACCATTAGATAGCCTTCATCACCGGGTTTGGTCACGTCTGCTTTCGCAAAGCTGTATTCAGAATGGGTAATTCGGTTAGTTAACAATTCTTCGTTAACCGGAAGAGATGTGAATCCATGTCCTGACTCAACAGCGCAGGTATGCAACGCGTCGTAATCAGATAGTTTAATTGGGCGAACAACTAGCATCAATATTCCCTCCAGATGCAAAATAGGCCCAAAACCAGAAGCTTGGGCCTTTAGCAAAACGTCATGGGATCGCTCTAATGGCGATCATTCCTATGACGCCGCTTAGGCTAAACTAGCGTAGCGATTGCTTTGTCTAGTTTTGATAAGCCTTCTTCAATTTCTTGTGTAGTAATAACCAGTGATGGCGTAAAACGAACCACGTTTGCACCCGCAACCAGTACCATCAAGCCTTGTTCGCCTGCCGCTACTAATACGTCACGTGCACGTCCTTGCCACTCGTCATTTAGTGCAGCGCCTAACAATAGGCCTTTACCACGAACTTCACTGAATATTTGATATTTGTCATTAATCTTAGCTAAGCCGTCACGAAACAGCGCTTCACGCTCTTTTACGCCAGCTAAGGTTTCTGGTTGGCTAACGACGTCAACAACCGCTTCAGCAACGGCACACGCTAGTGGGTTACCGCCGTATGTTGAACCGTGCGTACCGACTTTTAGGTGTGTCGCGAGTTCAGTCGTTGTTAGCATCGCGCCGATAGGGAAACCACCACCGAGTGATTTTGCTGTACTTAAGATATCAGGTGTCACACCTAGGCCTTGATACGCATAAAAATTGCCCGTACGGCCATTACCTGTTTGCACTTCATCAAAAATAAGCAGCGCATTGTGCTTGTCACACAGCTCACGAACCGTGTTCACAAACTCAGAGGTTGGAGAGATGATGCCACCCTCACCTTGCAGAGGTTCCATCATGATTGCACATGTGCGATCAGAGATGTGCGCTTCTAGCGCGGCAATATCATTGTAAGGCAGGTGAGTTACATCGCCCGGTTTAGGACCGAAGCCGTCAGAATAAGCTTCTTGACCACCTACAGTTACAGTAAAGAAAGTACGACCATGGAAACCTTGTTTGAATGCAATGATTTCAGATTTCTCAGGGCCATGAACATCTGCCGCCCAACGACGAGCCAACTTCAATGCTGCTTCATTCGCTTCTGCGCCAGAGTTGGCAAAAAATACTTTTTCTGCAAAACATACGTCGGTTAGCTTCTTCGCTAGACGCAGTGCAGGTTCGTTGGTCATCACGTTACTCAGATGCCAAATCTTGTTTGCTTGCTCAGTAACGGCATTCACCATTGCTGGGTGACAGTGACCCAAGCAGCTCACAGCGATACCGCCAGCAAAGTCGATATACTCTCGGCCTTGTTGGTCCCAAACGCGTGCGCCTTCCCCTTTTACCGGGATCATTTCCATTGGGTTATAACAAGGCACCATCACCTCATTAAAAAGACTACGTTCTACATTATTTTCCACTGTCATCGTACATTCCTTCTCGATACCGCAAGCTTCGCAAATAAGCGTAATGGTTCATAAGTGAGATAAAGATATTTTGTCCCGCCATAATCCCGCTGCAGCATTATATTTACATTTAATTAACCTTTTCAATAGTAGATTATTCTTTAGCCATCCCTAACAACCAGCTAAACGTCACTACCTATGACTATTTATGCATCAAACAATCTGTTTTATGAAGCTTTTTTTAACTAAACGTCTATCCATCAACAGCAAAGCCTTACTGGTACAGCGGTATAAGGGGTTCGAGAGGAAATAAGGCGAATAATATTGCATAGACTAAAAACTTAGCCTGAAGAGGGAGAAATGTTATAAAAAGTGATCGGCGTCAGAGGGATGAAGACGCGGCGCGCCCGAATTAAAACGCTTAACGAACGAGGTAATACGTTTAACTGGCTTATTTGAACGAATGAAAAGCCAAATTTAAACACTCAACGCGCTAAGAAGTTAGCAAGAAGCTGGTGTCCTTGCTCTGTTTTAATCGATTCAGGGTGAAATTGGACGGCATCAATCGGCAAGGTTTTGTGTTGATAACCCATGATCTCATCCATACTGCCATCTTCAAATTCTGTCCAAGAAGTGAGTTCAAAGCAGTCAGGGAGCGTACCATTTTTCACCACTAAAGAGTGGTAACGAGTCACAGTCAGAGGATTATTGAGACCTTGAAAAACGCTCTTACCGTTATGACGGATCGGAGAGGTTTTACCATGCATCACTTGTCTGGCTCTCACCACTTCACCACCAAAGACTTGAGCAATGGCTTGATGACCAAGACACACACCTAAGATCGGCAGCTTACCAACGAAGTGTTCAATCACCTGCAGCGAAATTCCCGCATCATCGGGCGTACATGGGCCCGGCGAGATAACAAGATGGCTAGGATTTAGCGCTTCGATGCCCGCAATATCAATCTCATCGTTGCGAACAACTTTTACAGTTACCCCTAACTCACAGAAATACTGATACAAGTTATAGGTAAAAGAGTCGTAGTTATCGATGATAAGTAACATGGGTCGAAATCGTTTGCTAAATACTAAAGGATTGGGAGATATAGGGGCGGTATTGTGCAATACCCATAGCGAAAGGCAAGTGGAAACTGCATTTCGCCAATAATTAAGGCCAACCTAAGTTGACCTTAATTGTTTACAGATAGCGTTAAGTTATCTGAATTGGCTTACTTGTATGGCAAGCCAATCTATTTGTGATTGAGCTACTTACGACGACGCCACATTGCTAAGCCAAATAGTGACATAAGAGCACCGAAGCCAAATGAACCGCCTACTCTTAGCTCAAGAACGGCAGGATCATGATCCGATGAACGGAAGTGATCTTGGTACTTAGGTAGGTCACCTTTGTACTCTTCGTTGTAGTCAAACAACGTCGACTCACCACCATTGATGTGCCAATCGGTAGCATCGACAACCCTATCTTTCAGGCTTTCGCTGATCAGCAGGTGGTCTAGAGCGCCAACTTCATCATTGTATGAGTAGCTCCAGCTGTCTGGGTGCTTTTGAGCCACAGCATTGATATAACCGTAGTTCTTCGTAATCACCGCACCGCTATCACCAAACTGCTCAACACCATCAATGTAGGTATTACGAGCTGCTTTGATCTGCTTGCCGTATTTCTCTTCCGAGTAATCGGTTAGCACCAGCATTGGATCTTCCATGCCGTACGAGTTCATATCACCCAGAATCACTTTATGGCCTTTGATGCCATCGAGCGCTTCACCTAATGCAACCGCCGCAGCAACACGGAAGTTCTCACATGAACCTTGCTTATCGGCATCAACGCCGCCTTGGCCGCCCTGCTCAATCGGAGCAGCATCTTCCCAACACTTAGAGCCTTTCGATTTAAAGTGGTTGATCGCTACGGTGAGTTTCTCTTTGGTGCCTTTAACTTTAAAGGTTGGCGCCAATGAGTCACGTTGGTAGTTCTTACCGTCTTCAATCACCTTGCCTGAATCGTCTAACACCTCTGGTGCTTGTTGGCTTGGCATCGCGATAACACGGCTGTCTTTAAGCTTAACCACCTTCTTACGGTAGATAACACCCGTTGTGATAACGTCAGTACCAATAGAGTCCATCTCGTCGGTTACGCCGTCTTCGTTCGAGTCGACAGCCACAAAGGTATAACGGTCTTTCTTACGCTCAATGCGATCATTCAGTTGGTTTACAAGTTGCTGAATGGCAGAGCCTTCACCAAAGCCATTGTTCTCAATTTCCATCAAGCCAATGATGTCTGCATCTAAGCGAAGAATCGCGTTCACAATCTTCTCTTGCTGCACCTCAAACTCAGTGATGGTGTTCGCGCCACGGTTATTGCCGTGCTGATTCGCGTCGCCACCAAATGGAGAGTTGAAGTAGTTCAATACGTTGAAGGTCGCAATACGTAGGTCGCCTTCATCCATGTCTGGTTTGTCGGTACGCGGATCGTTACGCACATAGTTTTCAGCCGAGATCTGGTTAGTCGCAATTAAACGGTACTCACCGTAGCTGTAAGTCAGCACGCCTTCTAGGCCAACAATGGTGTCATCAATGCGGATGTAATCTTCTGTTGAACCATCTTGGTCGATATCAGTGCGGCCAAAATCTGGGTAGAAAGGGACTTGTCCATCAGCCGCTTTTTGATCGGTTTCAACGAAAAGACGGCGGTCTGCGTTGTCTTCAGTTTGCTGCTTCGCTTCGTCAGATCCCGCGGCGAAAAGCTGGTTCGGCTGCATGTTAATACGCTCATGCGCCAGTACCATGTTGTTACGACGACCTGCGTAGTCATAACCAAAGGTACGCGTCACACGCATATCAAGCGCTTCGGTTGTTTTCACCAACATGCCTTCGTAGCGTTCAAGCGTTGCAGCGAAGTTCTCGTCACTGTCTAGCACTTCAATCGCCGTAGCTTCAGGTGCCTGCTGCTCGCCCTGTTTTAGCCATTGGTTGTTTTCTACTTTCAGCTGAGTGTGGCTGTAGTATTCTTGAACCTTGCCTTTCACACACACTACATCACCGGCTACTAGCTCTGAGCTCGACTGGTTGGTATGAATAAATAGACCCTCAGAAGTGCTTGAGTTGAAATCATCCTCAAGTGCTTGCAGGTAGAAGCCTTTAGTTAGGCCTGTTGTTACCGCACTTACCACACCTTTTACGAAATATTCATCGTCGGTGATGTACGGGTAGCCATCGATGAATGGCGATGTAGCGCCCTCACCTTGGATTTCTTGAATGGTGGTGAATACTGGGTCAGAGCCATCTTGTGTACAAGTGAACGCTTCTGGCAGTTCAACGCTGTCTAGTGAACCTAGGCCTTCAATGCTGTCTTTTGGTAGCGATACCCATTGTGAAGCATCAAACGTCGCAGAAGGTGTTTGTGTCGCACGAACCAAAGTAACATCTTTGCCCCAGTCCACATCGCCCATCAAACCAACAACATCATGTACCGAGCCGTCTGAATTCAAGATAGCCAGCGGGTCGTCACCATTATGATTGGCGATAGAGGCATTAATGATGTCAGCTTGAGCTTTAATCTCATCACTCGCACTAGAATGTGCGACCACGAGTACTTCACCGGGTGCTAAAACGTGTCCATCTAAAGGTAAAGTGGCACCCCATGATCCGTTGCCATTGGCAGATTTCGCCAATGAGTAACCATCTAAACTAATGCTGCTATCGCCACTATTGGCAATCTCAACCGCTTTGTTATAGCTGCCGCCTTCCACATATTGTGAAATAAACAAATCAGCGTGTGCGCTTGTAGTTAACAAGCTACCAATTGCCACTGCTAGCAATGAAGGTTTGTGTAAAAGAGCCATCCGTTTCACCTGAGTTCATCGAGTTATAGTCACTGCCATCTATGGGCAGTCATGTATTTTGTGGTAACTATCAGGTTTATTTATGAAAGGAATAAGTCAGTTGGCAAGAAAATGAGGAACTTATCACTTTGGAATCATCAATTGTTTGGCACGTTATATATTTCCAACATATATAGAAACGAGTGTGATTTTATAAAGCTTGAGGGTACCAAATAAGATCATCTGCACAGCATTACAGCGATGGATATGCTAGCTAAATACTGGGTAAATTATCAATTCAAACAAGGGGGTTTCGAGGAAGGCAAATGGAATGGGCATGAAAAAGCCCAAAGTAAACAACAGCTACTTTGGGCTCAAATTCTCAAGCGAGTTGTGTTAGTTCACCCTATGGGCGAGTAACAAAACCTACTGCTTCGTATGCTTTTTTCAGTGTCACTGCAGCACGTTCAGAGGCTTTTTCAGCACCGGCTTTCATTACTGCGTCCATGTAGGCACGGTCAGCACGGATACGGTGATATTCAGCTTGAATCGGCTCAAGCATCTCAACCAATGCTGCGCCTACGTCTTTCTTGAACGGACCGTACATTTCAACGCCTTGGTACTGCGCTTCGATCTCTTCGAACGTTTTACCCGTCGCTGCAGAGTACAGACCCATTAGGTTAGAGATACCCGCTTTGTTTTCCCAATCGTGAGCAATGCGTGGTGGTGTTTCTGCATCGGTTTGCGCTTTGTTGATCTTCTTGATGATCGACTTAGGCTCTTCTAGCAGAGTAATCACGTTCTTACGGTTGTCGTCCGACTTAGACATCTTCTTCGTCGCGTCTTGCAGGCTCATTACACGTGCATTCACTGTTGGAATGTAAGGTTCTGGTACTTGGAAGATTGGCGTTTCAGGACCGTAGATGTTATTGAAGCGAGTTGCGATATCACGCGCTAGCTCTAGGTGTTGTTTCTGGTCGCTACCTACAGGTACTTGGTGAGCACCGTAAAGCAGGATGTCTGCAGCCATCAACACTGGGTAGTCGTATAGGCCTACGTTTACGTCGTTTGAGTGACGTGCAGACTTATCTTTAAACTGAGTCATACGGCTCAGTTCACCCATTTGTGTGTAACAGTTAAGAAGCCAACCAAGTTGAGCATGCTCTGGTACGTGTGACTGAACAAATAGCGTGCTCTTCTTTGGATCAACACCGACAGCAAGACAGATTGCTAGTGCGTCTAGAGTCGCTTCATGCAGTGCTTTCGGATCTTGGCGAACCGTAATTGCGTGAAGGTCTACAACACAGTATTGGCAATCGTAATCATCTTGCATCTGTTGCCATTGACGTAGAGCACCCAAGTAGTTACCGATACTTAGTTCACCAGATGGTTGAACACCACTCAATACGATGGGCTTGCTCATGGTTTTAATTCCTTTGCTTATTCGCTAAGTTTATTGAACGCTTAGCTTCTTAACTTAAATATAGAAAAGCCGCACAGCTCTTCTGTACGGCTCATCCAGTGTACTCATTGATAAGTATTTTGCTAGTAGGTTAGCTAACTTTTGTCCGCTTTATGCTGAAACTAGAACGACATCTAGTAATTGCGCGACGTTATCCGCGACATAGTCAGGGTTTGATGCTGAAATCGGCTCGCCGTGGTTATAACCGTAAGTCAGACCAAACGAGTGACAACCTGCATTCTTAGCCGCTTTAATGTCGTTGCTTGAATCGCCAACCATCAACATCTCTTCCGCTTTTACATTGTGCTTTTCTAGCAACCAGTTCAGAGCGACTGGGTTCGGTTTTTTCTCTGGGAAAGAGTCGCCACCCAACACATCAACAAAGTACTTATCAATACCGTGTTGCGCCAGTACGTCTGGTACAAACTTCGATGGCTTGTTGGTAACCAGCGCCATAGTGAAGCCGGCTTTATCCAGCTCAGCCAGCGTCTCTTTAACCGATGGGTAAAGGTGACTTAGCTTGTGACCGCCCTGCTCATAGAAATCATCAAACAGGATGCGTGCTTTTTTCAGTAGCTCTGGCTCTAGGCTTGGGTCAACCGTCAAGTTACGGCTGAGTGAACGTCCGATAAGAACATCAGCACCATTACCTACGTAGTCGCGAACTTGTTCTTCGCTCACTGAAGGGAAACCCAACTCCTGACAAGCTTGGTCAGCAGCAACGGCCAAATCAGGCACGCTGTCTAACAAGGTTCCATCCAAATCAAAGGCGATCAGTTTTATTGAGCTTAATGACATCTTACTTTCCTATTTATTATGTTCGTCTTATGAGTTGAGCTATAAGACGTAAAAAAGGGGCAAATTAGCCCCTTAATATTCAATCTATCTGTAGTTTTACGATTATGCGTTTACTTTTGCAAGCTCTGCACGCATCTCATCAATCACTTCTTTGTAATCTGGTTGATTGAAGATAGCTGAACCCGCAACGAACATATCTGCGCCCGCTTCTGCGATTTCACGGATGTTATCAACCTTCACGCCGCCATCAATCTCAAGGCGAATGTCACGGCCTGACTCATCAATCAGCTTACGAACAGCACGTAGTTTATCTAGCGTGTGCGGAATGAAAGATTGACCGCCGAAGCCTGGGTTCACAGACATCAGTAGAATCATGTCTACTTTGTCTAGGATGTAATCTAAGCAAGAAAGCGGCGTTGCAGGGTTAAGAACCACACCCGCTTTACAGCCGTGCTCTTTGATTAGCTGTAGAGTGCGATCGATGTGCTCTGAAGCTTCAACGTGGAAGGTAATCATTGATGCGCCGGCTTTAGCAAACTCAGGCACGATGCTGTCTACTGGCTTAACCATAAGGTGAACATCGATAGGAGCCGTAATACCGTAGTCGCGCAGCGCTTTACAGATAGGCGCGCCAAAAGTCAGGTTAGGTACGTAGTGGTTGTCCATCACATCGAAGTGCACAACATCAGCACCAGCTGCGAGTACTTTTTCTACGTCTTCACCAAGACGAGCAAAATCTGCAGACAAAATCGATGGAGCGATTAGAAAATCTTTCATACCAAACCTCTTAAGAGTGAGTAAATTGCGAATATCACCGCCTTGTGACATCTCATATACAAATACAAGACTCAATTCCAAGACTATTTGGTGTGCAATTCTACCTAAGCAACTAAGCAGATCCTAGCAGTTCGAAAGATTAGTTTATGAAAGTACCCGTTGGTCACTCAATTTAATGAGTTTGAGGGTTATGTTGGCCGCTACAATTCTTCTGAAGCGTGTTGCTGGTTTTTCTCTTTATGAAAAAGTGCCAGTAACTCATCGACTTTATTGCGCCCTGCGCCATTACGGCTAATGGTGCGCTTAACCTTGACCACGTTCAGTTCTGCACCATGGTATAAACGGCGCGTTAAGGTGGTGTCATGGTTTGAGATCAAGACAGGGATGCCTCGTTCCATCGCTGCTTTTTCAGCAACATCCGCCAGTGCAGCTTGGTCATCTAAGCTAAAGCCATTACCTGCGTAAGAGGTAAAGTTTGCCGTGTTCGACAGTGGTGCGTATGGAGGATCGCAGTAAACCACACAGCCTTTGCGCGCGCGGCTAAAGGTTTCATGGTATCCCTCACAGACGAAAGTGGCTTTTTTCGCTTTCTCGGCAAAAAATTCCAGCTCAGCTTCTGGGAAGTAAGGTTTTTTATAAGAACCAAATGGAACGTTAAAACCGCCCTTCTTGTTGTAACGACATAGGCCATTGAAGCCAAATCGGTTCATATACAAGAAAGCCAATGAACGATACATGACGTTATCTGTACCATTGAACTCAGCGCGAATATCTAAGAAGGCTTCTTTACGGTTGTTCTCAGGACAGAACCAGCGCTTCGCTTCCGTGATATAAGTTTCAGGATCGGTTTTAAGCAGGTTGTACAGGTTGATAAGATCGGGATTGATATCTGCAAGCAGGTACTGTTCAAAGTCAGTATTCAGAAATACTGAGCCGGCACCGACAAACGGTTCTACCAATTTACGAGCAGGTGGCAGGTGACGTTGGATGTCTTCAACTAGGCCATATTTACCACCAGCCCATTTTAGAAAGGCACGCTGCTTTTTCATTTACTGCTCTATCTATCAACTCAAAAATAAGGCTGCGGAATGTAACATATTTTGAGGCTAAGCTCAGGGTTATTTCGCACGTTCTATCTCTCGATGCACTTGATTCATCGATTTTGCCCAAGGTTCCAACTGTTGAAGGGATTTTGATAACGCACTTACCGCGTCTCTCGCCACTTGAATCGTTGGGTAATCTTGATAAGTGATAATAAACCACTTGGTGTCGTTGCGAAGTGTTGGGTAAATACGAACCTTGTTCTCAAGGTCATACTCTTCAATGAAAGACTGTACGTCGTCCAATGAGGTCATCGCACTCAACTGCAAAGTATAAGCTCGCGGAGAGATAGCTTGTAACTCTTCGCGAGAAAATGAGAATGTAATTTTCTTAGTCGGTGGCGTGGACTGTGTTAGGTCTGTTGCTTCATCGGCTGAAGGCTGTGACTCCACTTTGTCTGCATCTGATTGCGAACTCACCGCGGCACCTGTGTTTTCTTCAACAGCAGCATCAATCGCACTGGTATCGGCACTTTCAGGTTTATCATCAAGCAAGGCATCAACCACATCAGAGGTGATTACGACACGCTGCTGATCTTGTTCGACTTCTCCAACACTCGCGGTATCTTCAACGACAGTCGGTGGCAAAGATGAGCTGTCGTCATCAGCACCTTGATAACTCATGTCAGCTTCGGCTTCAGAATCGTCCATTCCGTCGATTCCAGCTTGCTCGGTACCACTTTCCACTTCAAAAGTTGGGATAGCTGTCTGTTCAATCGGAGCGATAAGAGATTGCGCTTTATCGTCAGGGGTTGGTTGACTGAACATCCACCAATAACCACCACCAATTAAAATCAACAGCAAGGCCACCACAATCGCGATATTGATGGGTGAGCCAATAATTGAGCGAATAATAATCCTTTTTTCCACTTTCAATTCTCCTAAAGCCATTAACTCACCGGGCAGAGGTTGCGCTTTATTAAACGCACGTCGCACGCAAGTTTCAGACTCATCATCAACATATCGAATCACCAGTGATTCAAAGAAATGTTCAGCTTCTGGTTGCGAAAGGTCATCGATCTCAAGATCGATAGGTTTGTGTTGTTGACCGTAGCTCAAACGCGTTAATAACGTATCTAAGTGGCCAGGTTCCGAGAAGAGAACGATATTGATCGTCCATTGAGGGTTTGATTGAGCTTCCAGTACCAACATCCATAATTCGGATACCAATAGATCAGAAAGTCGTTGGGCATCATCAACGACGATAACCACATTACACGGTTCTCCATCCAGTAACCTTGTTAGGCTATCCGATAAAGAATCATGTTGATTAAACAGGGGATCAGAAACAATTTGGCTAAGAATGAGCGCACGGCGTTGTTGATCGTCTTGGCTTGGATGACAAAGCAGTAAACACTGATTTTTTTCTGTCGACCATGCTTCAAGATAACGCTGAGCCAACCAAGATCGGCCAGAGCCAGCTTTGCCCGCCACCGTCACAAGGTTTGAACCAAAGTTAGTCAAAAGCTGTAAGCGCTCTAGCAGCTCAACTTGAGATTCTAACTCTAATACTCTTAATTCATGAGCCAAACTCATTGGGGATCCCTACTGATAAGATCGATCAGTAAAACGCTTCAGTTGCCTAGAGTTTAGCTAGGCAACCTCACAACCAAATTTAAAGAGTACGGCAGAAATCGATCGCTTGTTTAATGATGTCTTGAGGCACATCAGCAACCACTTCAGCAGTACCAATACTTGTTGGTAATACCAAACGCAACTGACCAGACAGCACTTTTTTATCGCGCATCATGTGCTTCATAAAGTCTTCAAAAGACATGCTTTCTGGCGTATGGATTGGTAGTTTCGCATTCTTGAGTATAGAAATAATTCGCTCAAGTTGCTGCTGAGAGATCAGTCCCTGTAATTGAGCTGTTTTAGCTGCCATTACAGTGCCTGACGACACAGCTTCACCATGTAGCCAATTACCATAGCCTAGTTCTGCTTCAATCGCATGACCAAATGTATGACCTAGGTTCAATAACGCTCTGATTCCTGACTCTTTTTCATCTAGAGCCACCACTTCAGCCTTAATTGCACAACAACGAGCAATCGCGGTAATCAGTGCTTCTTCATCAAGTTGATAAAGTTTCTCTAGATTCTGCTCCAACCAATCAAAGAAGGCTTCATCGTAAATGATGCCGTATTTGATCACCTCAGCAATGCCCGCTGCAAACTCACGCTCTGGAAGCGTTGATAAACAGTTGGTATCGATGATCACAGATTTCGGTTGGTAAAAAGCGCCGATCATATTCTTACCAAGAGGATGGTTTACTGCGGTTTTACCACCAACAGAAGAGTCCACTTGAGAAAGAAGGGTCGTCGGGATTTGAATGAAATCAATACCGCGCTGGTAACAAGAGGCAGCAAAACCGACCAAGTCACCGATAACACCACCTCCTAAAGCAATCACCACCACATCGCGGCTGTAATTTCCTTCAAGCATGTAGCTCATCACTGAATTGAACGTTTCAAGGGTTTTGTACTGTTCACCGTCTGGCAGCTCGAGAAGAGATGTCTGACAGCCGACTTGATCCAATAGCGATAAAATTTTATCAGCATAAAGAGGCGCTACTGTCACATTACTGATAACAACAACTTTCTGCTTACCTGATAAAAAAGAAAGGTACGCCGGGTCTTCAAATAACCCGGCGCCAATAGAGATAGGGTAGCTACGCTCAGCTAGATTGACCGTAATCCGTTCCATGGGTTTGCTCTCCGAAAAAATGAACTTAACGTTCTTCTAGCATTTTTACGATCTGGTTGGCTACCACTTTTGCACTTTGGTCGTCAGTACGAACTGTGTAGTCCGCCACTTCTTCGTATAGTGCGTTGCGAGATACAGCTAGATCTTCTAGCACATCACGCGGGTTGTCTGTTTGAAGTAGAGGGCGTTTCTTGTCGCGGTTAGTGCGAGCAAGTTGCTTTTCAATTGTTGTCTCTAGGTATACAACAATGCCTCGTGCAGATAGACGGTTACGGTTTTCTTTGCTCAACACTGAACCACCACCTGTCGCAAGAACAATACCTTGTTCTTCTGTCAGATCATTGATTACAGATTCTTCGCGCTTACGGAAACCTTCTTCGCCCTCAACATCAAAAACCCATGCGATGTCTGCGCCAGTGCGCTCTTCGATCACAGTGTCAGAGTCTAGAAACTCCATATGAAGTTGGGAAGCTAGGTGTCTACCAATTGTACTTTTGCCGGCGCCCATTGGGCCAACAAGAAAAATATTGCGTTTCTCAGCCATGTTTTTAGCAGTAATTTACAACGTTAATTCAATGACATCGCCACAAGGTAGGTCAGTACAAGTACTGAAATTAAAAGGCCCGTGGCACCGATTCCTCACAGATAATTCGTGATAAGACCCGAAATTATCAAGGTTAGGTGCCACTAATGCAACTTTATTTTTAATCTAATTGTTCATTACTGAATCACAACTTTGGGTGTGACAAAAATAAGTAGTTCACTTTTACCCACATTTTCATAGCTGCGACGGAACAATGCGCCCAAAACTGGCAGGTCCCCCAACAGAGGAACTTTATCCACTGTACTGCTCACGCTGTGCTGAAATATCCCGCCAAGCACGACAGTTTCACCATTATTAACAAGCACTTGCGTACCTATTCTTTGCGTATCAATGGCGACCGCTTCACCGGTTCCAGTTTTTACCACTTGCCCTGGCCTATCTTGAGTCACGCTCAAATCCAATACCAAACGATTATCGGGCGTGATCTGCGGTGTCACCTTAAGACTCAACACGGCTTTCTTAAATGCAACCGACGTAGCGCCACTTGAAGATGACTCTAAGTAAGGAATTTCAGTACCTTGCTCAATATAAGCCGGCTTTTTATTGGTGGTGATTAAGCGTGGACTAGAAATGATTTCAGCTTTTGACTCTTGTTGCAGTGCCGACAGTTCAAGATCGAGTAAGGTATCTGAACCCAGTTTGGCCACCTGAAACGCAATACTCGAGGCGTTCGGCGATGTTGCCCCTAAATTGACGTTGAGATAGTCATCAATCACGCTGCTGCCGCTATCGTCGTCATACGGCGTAATCGCTGATGGGTGGTTACCTTCGATTGAGCCACCAACGGTGAAGCTTCCGTTGGTTGAGGAAACGCCCCAGCGCACGCCAAGCTCATCAAGATTACCCTCAGTAACCGTGACAATACGTGCCTCTATCTGTACCTGCTTCACGGGAATGTCTAACGATTCAATGATGCCTCGGATCACGGCAATGTTTTCTTCCAATTCACGAATGAGCAGTGAGTTGGTGCGCTCATCAATGGTAATCGAACCACGATCGGACAACATGCTGACCGCACCTTCACCTCCAATCATGTCAGCGATGTCGGTGGCTTTAGCAAAGTTAATCTTGATGATTTCCGATTTAAGCTCCCCTAACTCCTCTTCTAAGCGCGATTTCTCTAACGCTTGTTGCTCTCGAAGGTCGAGCTCCGCTTTCGGCGCGACCAAGATAACATTGCCATCAACACGCTTATCCAAGCCTTTAACTTGCAAGATAATGTCGAGAACTTGCTGCCAAGGTACGCCATCTAAGCGTAACGTCAGGTTTCCGGCTACCGAATCAGACACCACGAGATTGAAGTCGTTGTAATCGGCAATCAGTTGCATGACATTTCGTACCGGGATATCCTGGAAGTTAATCGATATCAGCTTGCCCTCTTTCTCTAGAACGCTTTTTTCTTTGGTCGCTTCATCGAGCACCGGTTTGCTGATCACCACCTCAATAAAGCGCCCCTTTAGGTTGTATTCATACTGATAGTCATTGCTAATCGTCGCTAGAAGCCGAGTGCTTGGTGTCTCTTTATAGACTTCAATGCCTTCAACCAAGGTAGCGAAATCCTTCACATCCAGCAGGTAGAGCTTGTCATCATCAACTTGAGTATTGATTAGCTCGATACTTAACCCTTCCTGAGCTCGTTGAACATCCACCACTGCTGTGCTGGTCGCCAGCTCAATAATGATGACGGCGTCTTTATCCTTATTGACCCTAAAATCAATATTCTCCAATTTGTTCGGTAAGCTCTCGGCATGGCTGAGCACGCTAACAACCAACATCACAGACACAGCAAAACCTTGTAGAGCCTTGCTCACTAATCCACTTATTCCTTTAATCATATTTACATCTCATATCCACATCATGTGACATTGGTTTACTTCAGAGCCAGCCTAACGTTGCGCTTATGCCAACAACCTAAGCCATCTGGAAGAGTTTCATTAATCTGAACGTATTGGCTCGTCACCTTAGTAACTCGGCCATTGTTTAAGCCGATAAACTGGCCTTTCTTGACGTTTACCACGTTGCCTTTGGGTGTTTGCACTAAGCCAAACACGCTTGAGCCATTGCCCATCACGCCTCTTAAACGAAGCTTACTCAGCGGGTACTTCTCTAACTTGCCATTACGAGAACGGGCGCTGGGTTGCCAACAGTCTTTCTTAACCAAGGGTTGGTTTTGCACAATGGCTTCTTTAGGCAGTTCAAAGGGAGGACGCAAAGATCGGCGCTGATAAGTCGCCGCCGTGAATTCAGTTGCTGGGACAAGTTGCTCGACATCTTTTCTCGCCTTGGCTTCAACCTGCGCCACAAAATCTTGCAGTGAGTCTTGATTAGCTTTGCAGCCTGACAACGCAAGCATCAATACGATTGAGTAAAACGCGCTATTGGGTTTCATCATTAACCTCCGATTTAAACTGGTAGGTATAAGCTCGAACCCTAAAGTGCAGCGTGCTACTTTCTTGACTGACTCGCTGCCAATTCACATCATCAAAGCTAATAATACGCGGCAGCTTGGCGATGGCAGCTGAGAAGTCACCAATCTCGTGATAGTCACCTGTCAGCTCTATATTGAGAGGCAATCGATAGAGAAACTCCTTATTCTGCTTTTGCCCCCAATCGATTCGTGTGAAGGTCAGCGAGTTATCCAAGCCGAGCTCATTCACGGAGGCCAACATGCTCGCTAACTCCTTTTGAACGGGCAGCTGCTCTAATAGATAATCGTAGCGACTAGTTAGCTCATCCAACTGGCTCTGCAACTTAGGCAAGGCTGCAACCTTATTCGCCTTTATCCTCAAGGTCGTTTTTAAGGTCTGCTCCTGTTGCTTCATCTGTTTCAGTTCCTCGTCGAGCGGCAGCAGATACAGCCAAGTGCCAACACCTTGGATTAACACCATCAACACCAGAATCACGAGAAGCTGAGGCAACAATGGCCATTCGGTGATCTCATCAACATCGAGATCTTGCAAGCTCATCCTGTTTTGCCTACTAATCCTATTTTGAAGGTTAGCCATGATGCGCCCCCTTATCTTTTCTGCTCGCGGTTGTGTTTTCTAAAGACACAGGGCTAAACACAAAAGAGACCTTGAAGGTCTGAAACTCTTTATTGAAGCGCTTGCGGTTATGAACGATAGAGTGCATCTCGACCCCTTTCAAAGAATCTGAACGTTCGAGGTTGTCCAACATGGTGGCGAGACGAGCAGTGCTGTCGCTGATGCCCGACATTTCAATCTCCTGACCATTCATCTTTATCTTGTCGACATAGACACCCTCTGGAATCAGCTCCGGCATCAAGTTCATGAAATCGGTGGTCTTATTACGGCCAAGCTGCAGCGACTCAACCACATCAAGTCGAGTCAGAATGGCTTTGTGTTCTTGCTCTGCGACTTTTAACGACTGAATTTGTCGGTCGAGCTCAGCAATGTACTGATTGAGGTAATTGAGGCGAGCTTGCTGCTTGGCTTGTTGATCGTGAAAATAGTGACCAACCGCCCATTGCCCTATAAGCGCAATGATGACGCCAAGAATGACCAGATGGATAAAACGCTTCTTGTGCTGAGCACGAATCTCATCACGCCACGGCAGCAGGTTAATTTGATGCAACATGCTTCTCTCCCTGCCACTTGAGCCCACTCATCGCCATACCCGCCGCGATACCAAAGTGTTGCCAGTCAATCGGCAGTCGGCGTCTCTTGGCGACCTTATTCTCAAATAAAGACAAAGGATTCAATGACTCGCAGCTCAACTGAAAATGGCGTTCTAGCTCTTCGGTTACCATAGGGATGCTGGCGCCCTCGCCCATCAACCAAATCCCTGAGATAGGTTGCTGCGCATTTCCCGATGAATAGAGCTGCAATTGACGCTTGAGCTTCTCAATCAGGTTAACAATGAATTGATGTGTCTCTTCCATAGTACCGAACACGCTCTCGATATCACTCGGGTCATCTGAGCTGCGAAGATCTTGAGTGCCAAAGGCGATGTCTTTATAGAAAGGCGCCGAATTCTGCGGGATAACCCCTAGCGAGGTTTGGTCGATTCCAACATCCACTAGCAACCAGTTTTTCTTATCGGGATACAGGCGCGAGGCCAATTGCCAGATATTAAGTAGCCCATGCGCCTGTGTATCCACCACCACAGGTTTGAAGCCAGCCTTGGTTAATGCATCCGCTCGGCTATCCACAACTTCTTTACGAGTGGCGTATACCTGATAACTGCTTGTCGAACCTTTACCAAATCGTTTGTCTTCCAGCTTTACAAAATCTAAACTCAGCTCCTCGATAGGAAAGGGAGATTGATGGGCGAAGGTTTGATAGATAGAAAACTCTTTTTCTCTGTCTTCTAACTCACTCTCTATTTGCAGTACTTTGCTGATCACCGTGTTATCAGGTACCGAAATGGCGACGTTGCGACAGCCAAAAGGCAGTCCTTTCCTAAGTTCTTTAAGTTTCTTAACAGTTTTCTGATACTCCAAAGTATGGTTAGCTGTAAAAATGTCGTCCGAAATCGGCAGCTCTTTGTATCCCACTAGGGCATACAACTCCCCCACGGGTTTTAGTACCACGGCTTTGATGCTGTGATGATTTATATCTATACCTGTAATTAATGATGAACCCATGTGACCTAGCTCCTGAAGTGCCAAGCATTTCGTTGATTATCTAGGGGTTGTGATTATTAGTTAAATAAGCGTTAATAAACGAAAGCTAAGTTTTTAGCCTAGAGTACAAGGGTTTGCTGCTTATCAGCCTTAACTAATCAGGGATTATCCGGTGAAGTTCATAAAGCGATTATTCATATTTACATTGATTTGCATGATTCTTGGAGTCAGTACAATTTTCGGGTTTTATTTTTACGTAAAACCAGAGTTGCCTGATGTTGCCACTTTGCGCGACGTAGAACTCCAAACGCCGATGCAAGTCTTCAGTCAAGACGGTAAGCTGATCTCTCAATTTGGTGAAAAGCGTCGTAATCCAGTCACTTATGACGAGATTCCTCGCCACTTAGTTGAGGCTCTGATTGCCACCGAAGATAGCCGTTTCTATGAACACCCAGGTATTGACCCAATCGGTATCACACGTGCAGCACTCGTGGTTGCAATGTCGGGTTCAGCCAAACAAGGTGCGAGTACCATTACTCAGCAGCTTGCGCGTAACTTCTTCTTATCTAATGAGAAAAAGATTATGCGTAAGATCAAAGAGATCTTCATTGCGATCCACATTGAGCAACTTCTTAGTAAAGAAGAGATCATGGAGCTTTACGTCAACAAGATCTTCCTTGGTCACCGTTCGTATGGTTTTGGCGCGGCAGCACGTGTTTACTTCGGTAAAGATCTTCCTGATCTCACGCTGAGTGAAATTGCGACCCTTGCGGGTATGCCAAAAGCACCTTCGACAATGAACCCTATTTACTCTGTTGAGCGCGCGACTAACCGTCGTAACGTTGTATTGCGTCGTATGTTAGACGAGAAATACATCACTCAAGCAGAGTTTGATGAAGCTCGCAGTGAAAAGCTGATCTCGAAGTACCATGGTGCAGAAATTGAACTGAGCGCACCGTATGTTGCAGAAGTTGCACGTGCTTGGATGGTGGAACGCTATGGCGAAGCCGCTTATACATCAGGTATGAAGGTCTACACCACCGTTGATTCAAAACTGCAAAAAGCAGCGAACCAAGCAGCGATTAAGAACCTGCTTGGCTACGATGAGCGTCACGGCTACCGCGGTGCTGAAAAAGTCTTATGGCAAACCGAGCAATCAGCTTGGGACCACGACAAGATCGTTAAACACCTTAAGTCTCAGCCAACCTATGGTGACCTAGTCCCTGCGGTTGTAACTTCAGTTGACTCGAAAAGCGCTCAGGTTTGGGTTAAAAACCAAGGTGAAGGCACAATTGAATGGCAAGGCATGAACTGGGCACGTAAGTTCCTAACAGACAATCGCCAAGGCCCTGCTCCATCTCAAGCAAAAGAGATTCTAGCTGTTGGTGAGCAAGTTTGGGTTCGCCATGAAGCCGTAACAGGCGACGAAGTCTCTGAAGAGCCGACAGAAGAGTCAGCAACGGCAGAATCAAAAACGCCGATTGTATGGCGACTAAGCCAAGTACCTAATGCGAATACCGCATTTGTTGCAATGAACCCGAACAACGGCGCGGTATTGTCGATGGTCGGTGGCTTTAACTTTGTTCACAACAAGTTCAACCGTGCAACGCAATCTATTCGTCAGGTGGGTTCTGGTATCAAACCATTTATCTACTCAGCAGCGATTGAGAAAGGCTTAACGCTAGCCTCACTAATCAACGATGCACCGATTAACCAATGGGATAAGAGCCAAGGTACAGCATGGCGACCAAAGAACTCGCCACCGACTTACGTGGGTCCAACTCGTTTACGTATTGGCTTAGCTCAATCTAAAAACGTAATGGCGGTACGTGTACTGCGTGAAGTTGGCTTAGATGACACTCGTAACTACCTAACTCGCTTTGGCTTTGATATTGACGAAGTACCGCGTTCTGAAACTATTGCGCTAGGTGCTGGTAGCTTAACGCCAATGAAAGTAGCGCAAGGTTACTCAGTATTCGCTAACGGTGGTTACTACGTTGAACCTTTCTACATCAGCCGCATTGAGACACCATTTGGTGAGACTGAGTTTGAAGCGACACCAAAAGTAGTTTGTAAAGACGATTGCCAACAGCAAATAACCACAGACCCAATGGCTGATGAATTTGCAGAACAAGATGTGGATGCCAAAGTACAATACGCACCTCAAGTTATCTCTGAACAGAACGCATTCCTTGTTCGTGAAATGATGTACAGCAACATCTGGGGTGGCGGTGATTGGAGCGCTGGCACTGGTTGGAACGGTACTGGTTGGCGTGCGCAGCCGTTGAAGCGTCGTGACATTGGCGGCAAAACGGGTACCACCAACGATTCAAAAGATACTTGGTACAGCGGCTACGGCCCTGGCATGGTTGCAACGGTATGGGTTGGTTTTGATAACCACAACCGCAACCTAGGCAGAACCAAAGCGAACTCGAACCTTGGTAAGAATCAGATTACTGGTGCAGAAGCTGGCGCGAAAACAGCAGAACCTGCATGGGTTGATTTCATGGGTACGGCGTTAGCGGGCGTTCCTGCTGAGCGTAAAGAGCTTCCAGAAAACATCGTTCGTGTTCGTATCGACCGTGAGACTGGCTTACTGACCAACAAGTTCGATAGCTCATCAATGTTCGAGTACTTCGAGAAAGGCACAGAGCCAACCGAATACATCACTGAACGTTTCAATGACGACATCTACTCAACCTCATCAGGTGAAGCAGTAGAAGAGCTGTTCTAACTAGGGTTTGTTGAACCTAGTAACATGAACCAATAAAAAGGGTTGATATGCATTCATATCAACCCTTTTTTTATATCTATATCTGACCAGACTAGGCTCTATACTCAAGCACTAAGCCGTCTTCTCCAGTTGAGTTCGAATCGTATCAGCCAATTGCTCGAAACGTCCCTTCAATGGAGAGCCCGGACGGTAAGCCACGACAATTCGACGTGAAGGTGTTGGATTCACCGCAGGTACGTAACACACACCATCTTTCTGCTTTTCCTTTGGCACCGATAACTGAGGTAGCAAGGTAATGCCCGCCCCTGCTGCCACCATGTTACGTAGCGTTTCTAAGCTTGTCGCTTTAAAGCGCTCGTCATCTTTTGCACCCGCAGCAAAACAGAACCCTAGGGCTTGGTCTCTTAAACAGTGACCGTCACCTAACGCCAATACTGTCTGTCCATTGAGTTGGAGCATATCAACGGTGTCCTGCTGAGCCCACTCATGGTCACATGGAACCGCGACACTTAATGGTTCGTCATACACATCAATCTCTTTGAACACCGCGGTTTCATCAACCGCAGCCAGTACCAAGCAGTCCAGCTTGCCATCTTCAAGTTGACTCACTAACTGGTGGGTCTGAGCTTCATGAAGGTAAAGCTCAAGATCTGGGAAGCTCTCTTTAAGATGAGGAACAATCTTAGGCAGAATGTAAGGACCAACGGTTGGAATAAAACCAATGTGCATTGGTCCGGTCATCGCTTCACCGTGTCCACTCGCCATATCCTTAAAAGTTTTCACTTCATTGAGAATACGCTTGGCTTGTTCAACAAGTTGTAACCCTGATTCTGTAAATATTACCTTCCTTGGACTACGCTCGGTTAACTGAAGTCCAATTTCATCTTCTAGTTTGCGTATTTGACCGCTTAGTGTCGGCTGACTGACAAAGCACGCTTCTGCCGCTTTTCGGAAGTGTTTATGCTCTGCGAGCGCCACCAAGTATTCAAAGTCACGAATGTTCATGATCAGTCTCTTACCTCAGGTTTTAATAAGAACAAGAGTTCTAATAGAAACATTTAAAAGAAAAATGCTCTTGATAGAATTTACCTATCAAAACCATAACATCAAACGATTAGAGCTATCAAAGGATTTATCTAATAATGGGCTCAACGAAACGAAACAGAGCGAAGAAAAACGTTAAGCTCTGATAGAACAAAATTAAAAATACTATTTAAGGAAATCAATATGTTTGCATCTAAAGAAGGTCAATCAATCCCTCAAGTAACATTCCCAACTCGCCAAGGTGATGCATGGGTTAACGTAACGACGGAAGAGCTATTCAAAGACAAGACAGTTATCGTATTCAGCCTACCAGGTGCGTTTACACCAACATGTTCGTCAAGCCACCTACCTCGTTACAACGAACTACATTCAGTGTTCAAAGAAAACGGCGTTGATGACATCCTTTGTGTTTCTGTAAACGACACGTTCGTAATGAACGCATGGAAAGCAGACCAAGAAGCGGAAAACATCACATTCATCCCTGATGGTAACGGTGATTTCACAGACGGCATGGGTATGCTAGTTGAGAAAAACGACATCGGCTTCGGCAAACGTTCGTGGCGCTACAGCATGCTGGTTAAAAACGGCGTGGTAGAAAAAATGTTCATCGAAGAAGACGTACCAGGCGACCCGTTCAAGGTTTCTGATGCAGACACTATGCTGAACTACCTTGCTCCTGAGCACAAAGAGCAAGAGTCAATCACAGTATTCACTAAGCCAGGCTGTCCTTTCTGTATGAAAGCAAAACAGAACCTAATCGACAAAGGTCTGAACTACGAAGAAGTGGTTCTAGGTAAAGATGCAACAACAGTAAGCCTACGTGCAATCTCTGGTCGCACTACCGTTCCTCAAGTATTCATCGGTGGCAAACACATCGGTGGTAGTGAAGAACTAGAAACTTTCCTAGGCTAATAGCTTCATCGCCGATATAGGCTTAGAAGTATCAGCTAACCCACCCTCTTGTGGGTTAGCTATTCCAAACACTCTTATCTGAGTTTTGGGAAAAAGAATATAGCTGGTGACTCGCCTGTCTTTTACTAACCTATAGTTAGCAATAAAAGCAGAGTCACAAGCTAAACCTAATAAAACAGAATCACAAAACTGACCCGTTATCCTGACTCTCAAAAAAATCACCAGAGTTGGAGGGGTTCGTTCAAACTAAATTCAGCCATTGCGAGAAAATTATTATGAAACAAGTCAATGTAGATGTAGCAGTTATCGGGGGCGGTACGGCAGGTCTAGGTTCTTACCGCGCTGCAAAAGCACACACTGACAGTGTCGTGATGATTGAAGGCGGCCCTTACGGTACTACCTGTGCTCGCGTTGGTTGTATGCCATCTAAACTGCTTATTGCAGCTGCAGAAAGCGTACACCAAATCGAGAAAGCTCCGGCTTTTGGCGTTCACCCACAAGGCGATATCGTGATTAACGGTCGTGAAGTGATGGAGCGAGTGAAGTTTGAGCGTGACCGTTTTGTTGGTTTTGTTTTAGAAGGCGTTGATGAAATCCCAGAGCAAGACAAGATCTCTGGTTACGCAAAATTCTTAGACGATAACACGCTACAAATTGATGACCACACGGTTGTCACCGCTAAGCGTATTGTTATCGCGACCGGTTCTCGCCCTGCATACCCTGCCGTTTGGAATGAACTTGGCGATCGCCTGATCATTAACGACGACGTGTTCAGCTGGGATGATTTACCAGAATCGGTTGCGGTATTTGGCCCTGGTGTTATTGGTCTTGAGCTTGGTCAGTCACTGCACCGCTTAGGTGTGAAGACCAAACTGTTCGGTTTGGGTGGTCAAGTTGGCCCAGTAACTGATCCAGAGATCATGGCTTATGCAGATAAAGCTTTCAATGAAGAGTTCTATCTCGATGCCGACGTGAAAATCGAAAGCATGAAGCGCATTACCACTGAATCGGGTGAGCCACGTGTCGAAATCCAGTTCATCAATAAACAAGGTGAATTAGAAACTAACGTCGTTGAATACGTACTAGCAGCAACAGGTCGTCGCCCTAACACTGACAAGCTTGGCTTAGAGAATACCTCTCTAGAGCTTGATGAACGTGGTGTGCCAATCGCAGACCACTACACGCTACAAACATCACTACCATCAATATTTATCGCTGGTGATGCGAGTAACCAACTGCCTCTACTGCATGAAGCAGCAGACCAAGCTCGTATTGCGGGTGACAATGCAGGTCGCTTCCCAGAGATTCGTGCAGGCCTACGCCGCTCTAAAATCTCGGCAGTATTCTCTGACCCGCAAATCGCGATGGTTGGTGAAACCTACAAAGAGATCACCACACGCTTGGGCACATGTGGCTGTTTCGCAACGGGTGAAGTGTCTTTCGAAAACCAAGGTCGTTCTCGAGTGATGCTGCGCAACAAAGGTATTCTGCACGTATACGGCGAGCAAGGTACAGGCCGCTTCCTTGGTGCTGAGATGATGGGACCAAACGCAGAACACTTGGCTCACTTGTTAGCATGGGCACACCAGAACAAGATGACGGTTTCTGAGATGCTAGACATGCCGTTCTACCACCCAGTAATCGAAGAGGGTGTACGAACTGCCCTACGTGACCTGAATGCGAAACTGCACCTAGGCCCAGAGATGGTGAAACACTGCCTAGATTGTGGCCCTGGTTGTTAAATTATTGATATTTAATATAAATAGCTTACCTTTGGTAAGCTATTTTTCTATTTACCCACATATTTCATAATGTTTTCCACACCAAGTATGATTAAAGTCACTTGGTTACTTTTAGATACATTTCGACACTTCCATTCATCCCCTTGCATACCTCTATAATAGTAACTCATCGAAAGGTGACCTTTATTCCATAAAGGGAATTTTCAGCAATTTACTACAACTAAAATGTTCACAAGGAAGATGTAATGTTCAAACAAAGTTTGCTAGCAGCAACCATTACTTTGGCTTTAATTGGGTGCGGCTCAGACTCCAATTCAGGATCAAGCGAGGAAACTATAACCTCATACCAATTTATTGATTCTGCTGTTGAAGGGTTATCATACACAACAAGCTCAGGGTTAAATGGAGTAACGGATTCAGAAGGGAATTTCAACGCCCTCCCGAACGATTCAGTCACCTTTTATATTGGTGGTCCTGATGGTGTAAAAGTAGGAGCAGCTTCAGTGCAAGAAGTAGTAACACCGTTTGAAGCAGCTGGTAAATACAACAGAGCGATAAACTTAGCGGTTCTACTCCAGTCTGTTAATAACCAATTTGGTAGTTCCGGAAGCGGCGTTTTAACTATCCCGGAAAAGCTACAAGACAGAGACGATCAGCAAGTTGCTGATGCGTTAGTCAACCTTAGACTCGACAATATCAGCAGTGTTGAGACTTTTTTAACTGAGATTGGCGTTGCTTCCACGAACATAGTGACTGACGCTGAAGCTATCGCACATATGTCTGATTCTTTTGGTGAAATGGTGCGTGGAGACGTTGATACCAACAACCCGTTCGCACAAGGTGGTCATAAACACGTACGCTATATCGATGTTACTCAGTATAAAATCGCTACAGACTTAGACCCACAAACATTTACCTACGTACATGCAGATAAAACCCTGCCAATCGAGCTCTTTGAAAAAACTCGTGGCATGACATCTATGGACTTCACTTTAGATTCAGAAAACGTAGTTATGCTTGCTGGCTCAAACGACACATCCCTTTCGGAAAGCAGAGCTGAAGATTATTTAAACTGCCTCGCGGCAGGCCATAACTTTGTTGATAAAAGCTGTGATGGAATCCCCGACGAAAATTATTCGATCATTAAAAATGGGACATTCGCTTACCAACTGCAAGACCCTGAAGGTGTTCAAGAAACCAACGAACCATTTCCTTGGGATGAGTTCAATTTTGGTCCATTCCAAGCAAGCACTATTAGTGAGTTAAATCACTTCAATGAACGAGTTCGAGACGATAAAGATGATGGAGATATCGACTCCGCATGGCAGCGTGAAGTTATCTCAGGAGCTTACGACCCGATTACTGGCATCTACACAGAGATTACTAACAAAACAGAGTTAAATGGAGATAGCTGTGATCTATCGCCATCAAGTTGCACCGATAGCCGAAACACTCAGTTAGTCGCATTCTATTATCCTGTAGATGAGGCTGGAGGTGAGCGCTACGTAAACTTTGAAGGTGAATGGGTTAACACTCAGATTTGCGCAGACAACTCCGTAGCGAAGGAAAGCTACTCTTTCTCAGAATCCAATGTCACCATCAGCGGTTCGGAATGTCAAAATGGAACCGCACAAGACAATACCCATGACGAACCATACACCTATGAAGATTTAGCTAACATCGATTATTGGTGGTTCAACCAAACAGGTCGACAATCTCAGGCAACCCTTACAGAGTTGAACACGGTCGTGCGCTTCTGTGATCAAGATGACTATGTTCAGGGTGACGTGTGCTCTGACAATAAAGAGTATTTCGTCAAATGGGAATACCAACCTGCTGGGACAGACTGGGATCAAGGCTTGTTAATCCGTACGAAGAAATCTAAGTCGGGTCAAGTTGTTGGTCGTAGCATAATGCAAAAAGTATCTAGCTAACTGTTTCAGAATTAGTCATATAAAAAAGCCTCGCATAACAGCGAGGCTTTTCATTGAACTAAGAATGACTTAACAACAGCTGTTTTTCTCAGCAGCAATCACAGAGATCTCAACAAGTAGCGCTTCGCGAGCCATGTCGCCAGTCACACATGCGCGAGCTGGAGCGTGACCTTCTGGAACCCATGCATCCCAAACTGCGTTCATTTCTTGGAAGTCTTTCATGTCTTTCAAGTAAATCGTTGCTGACAGCATGTGCTCTTTGTCGCTGCCTGCTTGCTCAAGTAGCGCTTCTACTTTATCTAACATGGTTTGAGTTTGTTCAGTGATGTCTTTAGTTGCATCAGCACAAACTTGGCCACATAGGTAGATAGTACCGTTGTGTTTAACAATACGGCTCATACGTTGCTTGGTTTCTTGGCGCTCAATCATCGACTTTCTCTCTCTGTGTCACCGTGATCCAATATCTTGTGACGTGTTATTATCAGGGCAACAAGCATAACGCGAATCAAACCCAAGATGACATGCATTCATTGCAATAAAAGTGAAAAAATCCGTAACAAGCTCGGTCGCTGCCAGCGTTGCATGAATCAGCTGATGGTGTTGTCGATTTTGAGTTGGGGAGTATGGTGGCTGTTTTTCAGAGAAGACCCAAAAACCATCAATGCCATCGCGTTGATGATGGCCGCTTTCGCGTTCAGTGGCTTGCTGTCGTTGCATTGGGTCATGAAGTTTGTGGTGCTACCGTTAAAGGGCAAAAAACGTTAGCTGGAAGTCTTTATTGGATAAAGAGTAGTGATTAGAGACAGGGCTAAACAATCCGATAATTCATCATAATTTTCGAGCTATTGTCATTTCCCGAACAGCAGATAGAAAAAAGCCCCAGAACCAATCGATTCTAGGGCTTTCTTAGAAAATTCTAAGAAAAAGCAGTGGTACTTTAATAGACCGGGCTTTTCTTAGTTTGTTCCCAAAAAAGATCAGATTTTTGATCTTTTTTTTAGGAGCTATAAAATCAATGCCTTATGCAACATTAACCTTAGCAATTATCTGCTCTACCAAGTTCACTTCCAATGCCACTTCATCACACGCATGTTGACGAGGACACTGGTCACAATCTTTCAGTACCTTCTCAGGCAGCAGAGATTTCGATGTTGGTAAGAAATCATGCTTCATAAAGAACTCTGGAGTACGAGTCAGCACAAACACCTTCTTGATGGCCATTTGTCGCGCTTTCTCAACCAAGTGCTGCACAATTGCGGTACCCTGCCCTTGACCTTGCCAGCCAGCTTCGACACCCAGTGAACGGATTTCCGCTAGGCCAGAGTCATACACATAGAGTGATGCACAACCTGTCACCTCACCATGATGCTCTGCGACCGCAAACGAGCCAATATCACGCACCAGTTCATTACGAGAACGAGGTAGGTTTTCACCCATGTTCGCCCAGTAAGCGACCATACCTTCCAACGCTTCAATATCGGTCAGACGAGCAGGACGAACCTTGACGATGGACGTATCACGCTGTGATAAACGTTTCTCAGCTTGGTCAACCGCGTAAGCCACTTGCTGTGGAGATACACCGCCTAGCGCGCTACGTTTTTCAAGACACGATTCAATGGTCAGGATGTCATACACATCTTCCTCAATCACCTCAGAGAACTCTTTCATCTCTGCGATGGTTAATTCTTCTAATGCACAGCCTTTAGCAATCGCCGCCACTACCGTCACACCAACAATATGGTGAGCTTCACGGAAAGGAATCCCTTTCGCTACTAGGTAATCAGCCAATTCAGTTGAGTTCGCGTAGCCTTGTTTCGCGGCTTCAAGTGTACGTTCGCCGTTCACTTTAATGCCGTCAAAACAGAGTGCTGCCATTTCCATACAATCATTCCAAGTATCTAAAGCGTCGAACAGACCTTCTTTATCTTCTTGCATGTCTTTGTTGTACGCCAAAGGCAGAGCTTTTACTGTCATCATCATTGCCGCTAATGAACCGTAAACACGGCCAGTTTTGCCACGGATAAGCTCTAGCGCATCTGGGTTTTTCTTTTGTGGCATCAGAGATGAACCTGACGTCACGGTATCCGCTAACTCGATGAAGTTTGATTCACCTGAGTTGTAGAAAATCATATCTTCTGCAAGACGCGAAAGGTGAAGCATAGAGATAGAAGCAATCGACATTAGCTCCATCACATGGTCGCGGTCAGAAACTGAATCTAGAGAGTTGCGCGTTGCACGACGGAAACCTAAGTTGTGAGCTAACTCTTCACGGTCCATCGGGTAAGCTGTTCCAGCAAGGGCACCAGAACCCAGCGGACATGTGTCTAGACGCTTAATCGCATCATTCAAACGTGAATAATCACGCTCAAGCATTTCAACGTAAGCCAAGCACCAGTGAGCAAAAGTTACCGGCTGAGCACGTTGTAAGTGAGTGTAGCCAGGAAGCACGGTTTCTTGATGCTGAGAAGCAACGTTCACCATTTGGCTTTGTAGGCGATCCAATGCCAGTAGCAGTTGGTTACCTTGCTGACGACACCATAGTTTCAGGTCTGTCGCCACTTGGTCGTTACGAGAACGGCCAGTGTGAAGTTTTTTGCCCAAGTCACCGACTTTGCCGATAAGTTGCTGCTCAACCCAGCTGTGAATATCTTCTGCATCAGAACGTAGAATCTGTTCAGGATCTTCCATCACCTCAAGTTTTAGCTCATTCAGCGCTAACTCAAGCTTCTGTTGCTCTTCTTCTGTTAATACGTTGACCGACAGTAGAGCTTTAGACCAGGCAATTGAGCCCACAATGTCTTGCTCAGCCAATCGGTAATCAAAACGAAGAGAATCGTTAAAATCTTTGAACCGGGTGTCTGCTGCTTGGGTAAATCTACCGCCCCATAATGCCATTGTGTATCTCCTAATTGCACAGTGCTCACTGTTTTTGCAAATGATAATTCTGATTAAGATTCAGTATTTTTCTGATGGTTTAAACTTACGGCAATTCAAAATGAAAATAAAGTATTAATTCATTATTTTCACATATTTATTCACCAACAGTTCAATCCATTGATTATTTTTAGCGTGGAGCGCGAATTATATGCCATCCGATAGGAAAAACCGAAGCTGATTTATTAGGCAAATAGAAAGTAAAAAGCCCACTCACTAATCAATAGTGAATGGGCTTTGCATAATAATGTCTGTTTACTAACCTTCAATCTTTCATCAAAGGCTAGCTCACTAACTCATTGTTAGGATTACTTTTGGCTATTCAAAGCACGGATACGGCTTGATAGCGAGTAAAGGCGGATGAAGCCTTCAGCATGGCTTTGGTCGTAAACTTCATCTTCACCAAAGGTTGCAAACTCTTCTGAGTACAGGCTGTTGTCAGAACGCTTCTGAGTCACCGTTGCATGGCCTTTGTAAAGCTTGATAACCACTTCACCATTCACGTCTTGTGCTAGCTCTTCTGTCGCGGCAAGGATTGACTTACATAGTGGAGTGAACCAACGACCATCGTATACAAGGTGAGAAGCCTTAACACCGAGCTCTTCACGGAATTCGAATGCCGCTTTATCAAGAACCAGTTGCTCTACTGCACGCAGTGCTTCCATCATGATTGTGCCACCCGGAGTTTCGTAACAACCACGAGACTTCATGCCAACAAGACGGTTCTCTACGATATCGATACGACCAACACCGTGCTTAGCACCTTTCTCGTTTAGGTAAACCAGTGCGTTGTATGGCGTCATTGTTTCGCCATCAACCGCAACCACTTCGCCTTTTTCAACTTTAAGCGTCACTGTTTCAGATTCGTTTGGCGCTTGCTCAGGGTCTACAGTCCAAGCCCAGCAATCTTCGTTAGGTGCATTCCATGTGTTTTCTAGAACGCCGCCTTCTGTTGAGATGTGCCATGCGTTTGCATCACGCGAGTAAATCTTAGTAAGAGAAGCCGTACAAGGGATGTTACGCTCAGCCAGGTAATCTAGACACTCTTCACGACTCACTAGATCCCATTCACGCCATGGTGCAATTACGTGTAGATCAGGTGCTAGTGCAGCAAATGCGCCTTCAAAACGAACTTGGTCATTACCTTTACCAGTACAGCCGTGACACAGTGCGTCTGCACCTACTTTACGTGCGACTTCAACCTGTGCTTTCGCGATGATTGGACGCGCCATCGACGTACCTAGTAGGTATTTACCTTCGTAGTAAGCGCCCGTTTTCAGCGTTGGGTAGATGTAGTCAGCAACCATCTCTTCTTTAAGGTCTGCGATGTAACACTCAGATGCACCAGAAGCTTTTGCTTTCTCTTCGATACCAATCAACTCTTCGTCGCCTTGACCAACATCCGCAACAAACGCAACCACTTCACAGTCATAGTTCTCTTTCAACCATGGAATGATTACTGATGTGTCTAGACCGCCAGAGTAGGCTACTACAACTTTCTTTACGTTAACTTTGCTCATTTTCTTTCTCCTAGTTTCCATACTGCACATGGCGGTCAGCGTTGGAAATGACTTCATAATTATATGTTTATTTAATTTGTCTAAATTCTTTAAGTAGTGACTCGTTGTGAGACCTACTGAGGTAAAAACTGTGTTCCTATGCTTTTACCTGAAAACAGTTGTGTTAGCTTTTCTGGGTATCGCCAAGTGGCAACTTCGATTGGTCGTCCAAGGTCGTTAGCGGCTTCTAGTGCAGCTTGAACCTTAACGATCATGCCGTCGGTAATCACTTTGCCGGCAATAAGGTCATCGGCTTGCTGTTGATTAAGACTTGGAATGAGGTGGCCTTTGCCATCCAACACACCACTTACATCAGAAAGCAGTACCAGTTCAGCATCAAGTGCGCCCGCAACGGCAACCGCAGCTTGGTCGGCATTGACGTTCATCAGTTGACCTTGCTCAGTAAGACCAATTGAGCTAATGATTGGCAGTGCGCCCGCATTAAGAATCGCTTGCAGAACGGTTGAGTCGCCCGGCTCCGCTTTTCCTACCGCGCCCAGTTCAGGGTTCAGTTCGCTCACTTTGCATAAACCACCGTCTGCTAGGCTTAAACCAACGGCATTGATACCGTCTTTAATTGCCTGACCTTGAAGTAGTTTGTTGGCCGTGCCCGCTAGTGCACCAGCGATCACAGGGATCTGATCATAAGGAGTAACACGTAGCCCTTCTTTCTTAACGGTTTCTAGATTCAACTTATTCATCAAATCATCAACAAGGTAACCGCCACCGTGAACAATCACGATTGGTCGTTGTGCCTGTTGTTGGTAAGCAGAGATAGCACCAAATAACTTGCTAAGTGTTTCACCACAAGATAGCGCAGCGCCACCTAACTTTATGATTAATGGTTGATTATTAAGGCTCATATCTAGATTTCCTTACACTAACGCAGTTAATGGCGCAAAACCATAACGTAAATTTAAACACTGCATCGCTTGGCTAGATGCACCCTTTAATAAGTTATCAATCGCTGAAACAACGATGATGTGTTGACCTTGAACCTTCCAACCTAAGTCGCAGAAAGGTGTCTGTTCTACATCTTGAATTCTTGGCAGTGTCTCTTCGAGTAGTCTCACTGCTGGTTTACCTTGGTAAGCTTGTTCAAAGGCATCTTGTATCTGTTGTTCTGTCACGCCTTCAGCCAGTTTCATGGTGATGGTCGCTAAAATACCGCGCTTAAAGTTGCCGAGGTGTGGAGTGAAAATCACATCACATCCTAAATGTGCAGCCATTTCAGGTTGATGACGGTGATTGAAGACGCCATAAGCTTGCAGGCTTACTTCGCAGAAGCTGTTAACCATCGTTGCCTTGCGGCCTGCACCAGTCACACCGCTAGTCGCGTTAATCACTGGCCATTGGTTTTCATCCAGTAACTTGGCCTCAACCAAAGGTTTAATCGCCAGTTGTGATGCCGTTGGGTAACAACCCGCGACAGCGACAAGCTGAGCTTCTTTAATTTCTTGTTCGTTCCATTCCGCTAAACCGTAAGCCGCTTTGTCTAGCCATTGTTCGTGTTGATGTTCAAAACCGTAAAACTCTTGATAGAAGTTTTCGCCTTTAACTCTGAATGCACCCGATAGGTCGAACACTTGGCAATCGTTCTCTAGAAAGATTGGCGCTAGGTCGTGACTGACTTCGTGTGCAGTGGCTAAGAAAATCACATCAGACTGTTTAGCTACTTCTTCCGGATTTGTTAAAGGTTGTACTGGCATATCAATCAAACCAGCTAACTTACCGTGCAGTGCCGCAATAGGTTTACCTGCGTCTACACTATTGGCTGAGACATATAAACCTGATAGCGTGAGCTCAGGGTGTCTGTTTATCATTAGAGCCAGTTCTGCTCCTGTGTAGCCGCTTGCGCCAATGATCGTGGTTTTCAACATCTCAACACATCCATTTTTGAGGTAAGTTACATTTCAAATTTGACTATTCATACTTAATTTTTAGCTTTATTTGATTTCTTATGCATTAAATATGATTTAATATGTGTTTTACCGACTTATGGTTTTCCTGTCAATAGTAGAAGTGAAGTTATTATGCAATTACCGAGTTTTCTTGAGGTCTACAAAGGCCTAATTTCCACAGACTCTATTAGCTCGACCGATCCAAGCTGGGATCATGGCAACGAGAAAGTGATCGAAAAAATGGCTCAATGGTTTAAAGACGTAGGCTTTAGCGTTGAAGTCGTGGAAGTCGAACCCGGCAAGCATAATATGGTCGCTAAGATGGGATCGGGCGAAGGTGGCTTGCTACTCGCAGGACACAGCGACACAGTGCCATTTGATGAAGGACGTTGGAACTTCGACCCTCACGCACTAACAGAACACAACAATCGCTTCTATGGATTAGGCACAGCCGATATGAAAGGCTTTTTCGCTTTCGTTTATGAAGCGGCAAAGAAGATGGATTGGAGCAAACAGACCAAGCCGCTATATGTATTGGCAACCTGTGACGAAGAGACCACCATGCTGGGTGCGCGTCATTTCACTGAAAATGCACCGTTTAAACCGGATTACTGCATTATTGGTGAGCCAACCAGCCTTGTGCCGATTCGTGGCCATAAAGGCCATGTTGCTAACGCTGTGCGAGTAACGGGTAAATCAGGTCACTCTTCTGATCCTGCATTAGGTGTCAACGCCATCGAGATCATGCATGAAGTGTTGTTCGCTTTAATGCAACTGCGTGACAAGCTAGTCAAAGAGTATCACCACCCGGGTTTCGCAATTCCAAGCCCCACTCTAAACCTTGGCCATATTCACGGTGGCGACAGCGCGAACCGTATCTGTGGTTGCTGTGAGCTGCACTACGATGTACGTCCTTTACCGGGTATCAGCTTAGATGGTTTGGATAACATGCTGCGCAGCGCACTCAAAGAAGTAGAAGCAAAATGGCCGGGCAGAATTGAGATTACGCCACTGCACGAACCTATCCCGGGTTACGAGTGCCAACATGACCATCCATTTATCGGTGGCATGGAATCAGTTTGCGAAACTGAATCACAAACCGTGAACTACTGTACAGAAGCACCTTTCCTTCAAGAACTTTGCCCAACCTTAGTGCTGGGTCCAGGCTCAATCGACCAAGCTCACCAACCAGATGAGTTCCTAAGCTTCGATTTTATCGATCCAACGATTGATGTTCTGAGTAAGTCGATCCGCAAATATTGTTTCTAGTTATTACTTTTCTTCCAATATTTTCGTATAAAAGCTACCCGAAAAGGTGGCTTTTATTCTGTTATCCCAGACACAGCCTGATCTTGTAATTAAATTTCACTTTAATTCCGAACTATTGGGAAATTTACTTCTCCCGCATTTCGAAAACTAATAATTGCAAACTTAGAATGCTTTATTTGACTAGATACAGCACTTTTCGCTAGATTGTGTACTTAACAAGGAACAATGGATGTAATTTTTTTACGAGGCAGGATGACAATGAACGAGAAATACGCCGCTCTCAAGAGTAACGTAAGCATGCTGGGACGCTTGCTAGGTAACACAATCCAAGATGCACATGGTGACGTTATCTTAGAGAAAGTGGAGACTATCCGTAAACTTTCCAAATCCGCCCGCGCAGGCAACAAAGCTGACCGTGACAGCCTAGTTGAAGAAATCAAAAACCTGCCGAACGAACAACTCACTCCTGTTGCTCGTGCATTTAACCAATTTCTCAACCTCACCAACATGGCAGAGCAGTACCACACCATCTCTCGCCACTGTGAGGAGCATGTTTGTGAACCAGACGTGCTGCAATCTCTATTTTCCAAATTAAACCAGAATGACATCAGCAAGCTAGACGCGGCTCAAGCCGTTCGCGACCTGAACATTGAACTCGTTCTGACTGCACACCCAACAGAAATCACTCGTCGCACCATGATCAACAAGCTAGTTAAGATCAACGAGTGTCTGTCTAAATTAGAATTAAGCGACCTATCACACAAAGAGCGCGTGAAAACCGAACGCCGCCTAGAGCAACTGATCGCTCAAGGTTGGCACTCAGATGTGATTCGTCAGCAACGCCCTACGCCACTTGATGAAGCGAAATGGGGCTTTGCGGTTGTTGAAAACTCACTTTGGGAAGCTGTTCCAGATTTCCTACGTGAAATGGACGGCCGACTAAAAGGCTACCTTGGTGAAGGTCTACCAATTGATGCGCGCCCGGTACACTTCTCATCTTGGATGGGCGGTGATCGCGATGGTAACCCATTCGTAACGCACACCATCACCAAAGAAGTACTGCGCCTATCTCGCTGGAAAGCCGCTGACCTTTACCTAGGTGACGTAAACGAGCTGATTACCGAACTATCGATGACTAAGTGTAATGATGCCGTTCGTGAACTAGCGGGTGATGAGCATGAAGCTTACCGAGCAATCCTAAAGAGCCTACGTACTCTGCTGAACAACACGTTAGAAGTGCTCGATGCAAAACTGCATGATGCTGAAGTACCGAAGAAAGAAACACTACAGAACATCGACCAACTTTGGACACCGCTTTACGCATGTTACCAATCGCTGCACGAATGTGGCATGGGCGTAATCGCAGACGGTTCTCTGCTTGATACTCTGCGCCGCCTAAAAGCGTTCGGTGTACACCTAGTTCGTCTCGATGTTCGTCAAGAAAGTACTCGTCACTCAGATGTACTGTCTGAACTGACTCGCTACCTAGGCATTGGCGACTACGACCAATGGAACGAGCAAGACAAGATTGCTTTCTTAACCAATGAATTAAGCTCTAAGCGTCCGCTTCTTCCTCGCGATTGGGAGCCATCTGAACAGGTTAAAGAGGTTTTAGACACCTGCAAGGTTATTGCTGCTCAACCTCGTGAAGCCTTCGGTGCTTACGTAATTTCTATGGCTCGTACTGCATCAGATGTACTGGCTGTTCACTTACTACTGCAAGAATGTGGCTGCCCATACCGCATGGACGTATGTCCGCTGTTCGAAACGCTAGACGACTTGAACAACTCAGAAGCAGTAATGAAACAGCTAATGAGCATCGACTTGTACCGTGGCTTTATCCAGAACCACCAAATGGTGATGATCGGATACTCTGACTCAGCGAAAGATGCGGGCGTAATGTCTGCAGGTTGGGCTCAATATGATGCAATGGACAAACTGGTTAAGGTTTGTGATGAAGAAGGCATTGAACTGACTCTATTCCACGGTCGTGGCGGTACGGTTGGTCGTGGTGGTGCTCCGGCGCACGCTGCTCTTCTTTCTCAGCCACCTAAGAGCTTGAAAGGCGGTTTACGTGTAACAGAGCAAGGCGAAATGATCCGCTTTAAACTTGGCTTACCAGACGTTGCTGTAAACAGCTTCAACCTTTACGCAAGCGCGATTCTAGAGGCGAACCTTCTGCCGCCACCTGAGCCAAAACAAGAGTGGCGCGACCTAATGGAAGTGCTATCTCAAGTATCTTGTGAGGCTTACCGCAACGTGGTTCGTGGCGAAGAGAAATTCGTACCTTACTTCCGTCAAGCGACACCTGAACTGGAGCTAGGTAAACTGCCTCTTGGCTCTCGCCCTGCGAAACGTAACCCGAACGGCGGCGTAGAAAGCCTACGTGCGATTCCATGGATCTTCTCTTGGAGCCAAAACCGTTTGGTACTGCCTGCATGGTTAGGCGCTGGTGAAGCGATTCAGTACTCTGTAGATCAAGGCCATCAAGCCCTGCTCGAAGAGATGTGTCGCGAGTGGCCGTTCTTCTCTACCCGTCTCGGTATGTTGGAAATGGTGTACTCGAAGTGCAACATGGAAATCGCTAAGTACTACGACCAACGCCTTGTTGACGAAGAGCTATTACCATTAGGTGAGTTACTGCGTGAACAGCTGCAAAAAGACATCAAAGCCGTGCTAAATGTTGAGAACAACGAGAACCTAATGCAGAGCGACCCTTGGGGACTTGAGTCAATCCGCCTACGTAACATCTACGTTGAGCCACTAAACATGCTTCAAGCTGAACTGCTTTACCGTACTCGTAAGTGTGAAACACCACCAGCAGAGCTTGAAGAAGCGCTAATGGTGACGATTGCAGGCATTGCAGCAGGTATGCGAAACACTGGTTAATTAGTGATTCCTACTATAACCTGATCAGCATTTATATCTAAAAAAAGAACAAAAGGTCGCCACGTGCGACCTTTTTATTTTGCAAAATAACCACTAGTGAGTATTTTGCCAGTTTTTTGGGTTATTTTGTCCATGTATTCTACTTTATGCTTATTATTTAGATATACTACTGCTCCGCTGCGGAAACACTCCAAAAAATAATCTGCAGCATCTTGACCAATAAACTGGTCAACCTAGGTGATAAACGGCTTTGTAAGGTGACATAACCAACCGATGAGTTGGTGCTACTTAGACATAACCAATATAACGTGCCATTAGAAGCACACTTGTTGTTTAAGTATTTGTTTACTGTTTACCATTTGGATTTCAGACATGTCATTACCACACGTAATTCTAACCGTTTTAAGTACACGCGATGCTACTGGTTACGATATCACAAAAGAATTCTCCGCAAGCATTGGTTACTTCTGGAAAGCTAGCCATCAACAAGTTTACCGCGAGCTAAATAAAATGGCTCAGAACGACCAGGTAACTTGCGTGCTTGAGCCTCAAGAAGGCAAACCTGATCGTAAAGTTTACTCTATCACTGATGCTGGCCGTGGCGCGCTAGGTGAATGGTTTGAACAACCAACTGCACACCCAACCGTTCGTGACGAGTTCTCAGCTAAGCTAATGGCTTGTGCTGTACAACCTTCTGACGCTTACCGTGTACAACTTGCTGAGCTAGTAGAAGAGTCTCGCAAACTGGTTTCTCACTACCGTGAAATCGAAGCAGCTTACTACGCAACGCCATCGACACTAGACAAGCAAGCACGCCTTGAGCGTCTAACACTTCGTCGTAACCTACTTATCCGTGAAGCATGGATTGTATGGGCTGAAGAAGTACTGCTTGAACTTGGCGCTCTAGCTTAAGTTAAGCTAGAAAAGCAAAAGGCTTGAACTCTATGAGTCCAAGCCTTTTTTGTATCTATAGGATTTGAAATGTTACTGCCAGAGGCTTTTTACAAGTGCTTAGGCTTTACTTCTTAGACTTTTCTTACAGCGCAGCGACTTGCGGACGAACACCTAGCGTATGGCAAAGTGCATAAGTCATTTCTGCACGGTTTAGCGTGTAGAAGTGGAAATCTTTCACACCTTCACGGCTCAGTGTACGAACCATATCAATTGCTTGGCTAGCACCAACAAGCTGACGAGTCGTTGGATCATCATCCAAACCTTCAAACTGCTTCGCCATCCAGCCCGGTACTTTTACGTTGTTCATCGCAGCAAAGCGAGATGCTTGCTTGAAGTTAGAAACCGGCAGAATGCCCGGTACAATCTCAACATCAACGCCAGCCGCTACACAGCGGTCACGAAAGCGTAGGTAGCTCTCTACATCAAAGAAGAACTGAGTGATGGCACGGTTGGCACCCGCATCCACTTTACGCTTTAGGTTAATAAGATCAGATTGAGCGCTTTTTGCTTCAGGGTGAACCTCAGGGAATGCCGCTACTGAGATATCAAAATCGTGGCGAGATTTAAGTAGCTCGACTAGGTCAGATGCGTACATCTCTGGCGCGCCGCCGCCTGCTGGAATATCACCACGTAGCGCAACAATACTCTCGATACCATTTGCCCAGTAATCGTCGGCAATTTGAATCAGCTCTTCACGGCTTGCATCAATACACGTTAGGTGCGGTGCAGCCACTAGGCCGGTTTGGTTTTTAATTTCTTTAATGATTGAGTGGGTACGGTCACGTTCACCCGAGTTTGCACCGTAAGTTACCGATACAAATTTTGGTTGAAGTGTTTTAAGGCGGTGAACAGAGTTCCACAGGGTCTCTTCCATCTTCTCACTGCTCGGTGGAAAAAACTCAAATGACACATTGATGTTGTCAGAAAGCTCAGCGATATTCTGATTTAAAGCGTCGATATGACTAGCGTGTGTGTATCCCATCTTACTCTCCCTGTGGCAAAAGCAACCACTAAAAACTCAAATCCTTAAACGACGTTTAGACGTCTATATGTCTGTAGAATGTATTGAATACGATTTAATGTCAACAGATCCATTATGAATTTTTCTCAAGTAGATCGTGAGTAAAACTCAAGTCGTTAGATGGGTCGCAAAGCAGAAATAATGTAGAAAAAAGGCTGAAAAACACATCGTGCTTTCAGCCTTATTTATCTTAGTGAATAGTATGCCATTTACGTACTAAAACAATTGATCTGAGTTTCAAACCAACCGATATGAGTATCAGAACAGACTAGACATTCTGTTTAGATCAGATTGAATTGCACCTGCCGTTACTTCACGACCGGCACCTGGGCCACGAATAACCAACGGATTATCTTTGTACCATTTGCTCTCAATCGCAAAGATGTTATCGCAAGGCAGCAAGTTCGCTAGAGCGTGTTCTTTAGATAGGGCTTCAACACCTACGGTTGCCTTACCATTCTTCTCTAAACGCGCTACGTAACGCAGAACCTTCTGTTGAGAGTGCGCTTTCTCTAAGCGCTCCGCCAACTCTTCGCTTAGCACAGAAGCCTTATCAAAGAAGTCATCTACCGACAGGTCTTGCAACTCTTCAGGTACCAGTGATTCCACTTTTACGTTTTCAGGTTCGATATCCAAACCAGATTCACGCGCCAGAATCACCAGCTTACGCATCACGTCTGAGCCATCTAGGTCAGCACGAGGGTCAGGTTCCGTAAGGCCTTGTTGCCATGCTAAGTCAACCAACTCGCTGAACGGTACGGTGCCATCAAACTGTTGGAACAACCAAGACAACGTGCCCGAGAAAATGCCAGACAACGCAATGATGTCATCGCCACTTTCACGTAGGTCACGTACCGTGTGGTTAATCGGCAATCCAGCACCCACTGTCGCGTTGTACAACCAATGACGGCTGATCTTAGCGAAAGCATCTTGTACTTGATGGTAATACTCGCTCGATGCAGAACCTGCCACCTTGTTCGCCGAGATTAGGTGAATACCTTGTTGTGCGATTTGCAGATACTTTGCTGCAAGCACTGGGCTCGCAGTCACATCCAGAACCACTGCTTCGTCATAACCTTGAATAGAGCCCAAACGCTCTAACCAGTCGTTACCATTGTTAGCAATAGCTTCGTCGTCAAAGCGCTTACCTACCGAAGTCGCATCAATGCCTTGATCGTCGAACCAATAGGTTTGGCTATCAACCACGGCAACCAATTCAAAGTTCATTCCACGGCGCTTTTCAAGTTCCGCTTTTTGCTCAGCAAACAGGCTTAACCAGCTTGAACCAATATTGCCCTTACCACACAAGGCAATCGCAACACGCTTCTGCGCTTGGAACAGTTGAGAATGAATGCCTTTCACTAGACTTGATGTTTCACTCTTACGAATCACAGCCACCAAGCTTAAGCCTGAGTTCGCTTCTGAGATGAACTCAACCGGCGAGCTCTTAAGCTGCTGGTAGAAACCGTAGCAATGGTTAGGGTTCTTAGTCACACCCGCACCCACTGCAGCAATCAGAGAGAAACCTTCTTTTAGCTTAATTTCCGCTTCAATCGCATGGTCTTGGAGATATTCTAATGCACCACCAGCGATCTCTTCTGTGTAGGCAAGACGCAAACAGTGTTGATCCGGTTCAAGCTCATAAGCAAGCGGCTCAAGTTGAGCACGCTTAAGCCCTTCAAGCACTTCACTCTCTAGACGGTCGAAATCATGGCCGTGACCAAAGGTCAGTTGCACGATAAGCACTTCATCCAAAGAGGTAATGATTTTTGCGCCACGACCCGATGCCAGTACACGCTCGATCTGTGTAGAGCCCGCCTCCGGCTGATAGCTGCAGCGTAAGCTGAGATCCATAGCACTTTGAGCCACAGGCTGTAGCGTTCGGCTGTGAAGCACTGGAGCGGCAAGACGAGCCAATTCGCTGGCTTCATCAAGGCGAAGTAGAGGCAATAGACACGCATCTGAAACCAGACGAGGGTCAGCGCTGTAAACGCCTGCCACATCACTCCAAATCGTCACACGTTCAACTTCAGCCAAAGCACCAATCACGGTTGCTGAGTAATCCGAACCGTTACGGCCAAGCAATACCGTTTCACCCTCGCAGTTCTGAGCCATAAAGCCCGTAATCACCACGCGGCAATGTGCATGCTGCGCCAAGGCTTCTTTGATCAGAGGGTAAGAACGTGCGCGGTCGACTTCAGGCTGAGCGCCCACTTCTGCACGTAAAAAAGCACGCGCATCTTGAGCAACGGCTTGTAAATCATGCTGGCACAACAAAGCCGCGAGTAGACGTGAAGACCAAACCTCACCGTGTCCAAGCACTTTTGCTTTTTGTGCTTCGCTCAAGGGAGCCGTTAGCTCACCCAAAGCGGTAAATTCTTGTTGAATGGTTGAAGTAAGTTGTGCGGCTGATTCACCCTCAAGCAGTGCTTCAATCAGATCGAGTTGGAACTGACGAAGTGCTTGTAGGCATTCATGGGCAATACGACCATCTTTGTCGAGCGCTTCAACAAATTCAATCAAACGGTTGGTTGTTTTGCCTGCTGCCGATACCACCACCAAATCAGATGCTGATGAGTATTCTCTAAGAATGTTGACCACGCGTTGGTAACATTCAGGATTCGCTAAACTGCTGCCACCAAATTTATGTAGCTGGCGAAAGGTTGCCATTATTAACCCTCCCCTTCAGCGATAAAGCGCTGTGTTCTTTCAAACGCTTGCTTGAGGTCATCGATTAGGTCTTCTGCATCTTCAAGGCCAACAGATAGACGCAGTAGTTGCTGAGAAACACCCGCTTCTGCTAAGGCTTCTTCACCCATCGCGCGGTGAGTCATCGACGCAGGGTGACAAATCAGGCTTTCAACACCGCCCAATGATTCTGCCAAAGAAAACAGCTCTAACTTATCAACAAAGTATTTAAGCGCCTCGAATGAGCCCGCAAACTCAAAACTGAGCATGGAACCAAAGCCCGATTGCTGTTTCTTCGCGATATCATGACCCGGATGTTCAGGAAGGCTTGGGTGGTAAATAGTGCCCACCAGATCTTGTTGTTGCAGAGCCGTCAGAATTTCACGTGAACTATCTTCGTGAACACGCATACGCGCACCTAGCGTACGAATACCACGTAGAGTCATGTAACTATCAAATGGTGTTCCGGTCGCACCAATACAGTTGCCCCACCATGCAAGCTCTTCCGCGTGCTCTTCAGTTTTAGTGACCACAACGCCACCAATAACATCCGAGTGTCCGTTGATGTATTTGGTGGTTGAGTGGATAACAAAATCAGCACCCAGCTCTAAAGGCTTTTGGAACACAGGCGTCAAAAATGTGTTATCGACAGCAACCAGAGCACCAACCTCTTTCGCTTTACGGCAAGTCTCTGCAATATCAACCACACGAACCAACGGGTTCGATGGCGTTTCGATTAAGATCAACTTTGGCTTGAGCGCGATCGCCGCATCCAACGCTGCTTGATCCGATTGATCAACGAACAGAACTTTGAAGTCACCTTTTAGCGAGCGAGTGTTAAACAGACGGTAAGTACCGCCGTAGCAGTCATGCGGTGCAATAATAAGATCATCGCCACCTAAGAAAGCAGAAATCCATAAGTTAAGCGCCGAAGTACCACAGTTAGTGACCACCGCGCCTTTGCCCGATTCAAGCTCAAACAGTGCCGTTTCTAGTAAACCGCGGTTTGGGTTACCAGAACGGGTGTAATCGTACTTTGGCACTTCACCAAAAGCGGGAAACCCATAGTTAGTCGAAAGATAAATAGGTGGGACAACGGCATGGTGTTGCGTGTCTGACTCGATACCAGTACGTACTGCGATGGTTGCTGGCTTCCGGCTGCTCATAGGTGCTTCCTTACAAGTTTTGCGTCTGAGAATCACAGCTGCTTGTCGGCATTTTGCGGCTGTGTTAGATATATGTTATTCACTTTACTTTCATAAACGTGAGACGTCAACACTTCTAGACGTCTATATGTCTTTGCTTATGGCAGTAAATCCCGCTAAAATCACCACTATTAATTTATTCTAACAACTAAAGTGATGAAGGTACGCAATGGCCGACTGGAATGGTGAATACATAAGCCCATATGCTGAGCATGGAAAGAAAAGCGAACAAGTAAAGAAAATTACAGTTTCTATCCCTCTAAAAGTGTTAAAGGTTCTAACTGATGAGCGTACTCGCCGCCAGATTAATAACCTACGCCATGCAACAAACAGTGAGCTACTGTGCGAAGCCTTTCTACATGCGTACACAGGCCAACCACTACCAACGGATGAAGACCTTCGTAAAGATCGTCCTGACGATATCCCTGCTGAAGTTAAAAAACTGATGACAGAAATGGGTATCGAGTTCGAAGCGTTTGACGAAGAATAAAAACAACTCAGTCACTGCCTTCATTATTGATTCGCTATAGCTGACCCTATCTATCACATTATGCATTGCGTTTTTATGACTACGCTGCGAATGATAGACATAAAAAAACCGACTCCAGATGAGTCGGTTTTTTATTATTCTTTTCTCTCAATAGAGCAGCAGCTACTACGCCATGTAGTTAGCAGGCATCTCGATACGAGCTACGCCAGATTCAACAGCCGCTTCCGCAACTGCTCGTGCTACGCGAGGAAGTAGACGTGGGTCCATTGGCTTAGGAATGATGTAGCCTTTACCAAATTCCAGTGCGGTCTCACCCGCCGCTGCTAGTACTTCAGCTGGAACTGCTTCTTTCGCCAGTTCACGAATCGCTTTAACCGCCGCTAGCTTCATTTCGTCATTGATTTCGCTTGCACGCACATCTAATGCACCACGGAAAATGAATGGGAAACAAAGTACGTTGTTTACTTGGTTAGGGTAATCACTACGGCCTGTACCCATGATAAGGTCAGAACGAACTTCGTGTGCAAGCTCAGGTTTGATCTCTGGATCTGGGTTTGAACATGCAAACACAACTGGCTTATCAGCCATCAACGTTAGTGCTTCAGCAGGCAGTAGGTTAGGACCCGATACACCTAAGAACAGGTCAGCGCCTTCGATAACATCTTCAAGTGTGCGCTTATCCGTGTTGTTTGCGAATAGCTCTTTGTATTCGTTCAGATCATCACGACGAGTGTGAATCACCCCTTTACGGTCAAGCATGTAAATCTTCTCACGCTGAGCGCCACACTTAATCAGTAGTTCCATACATGCAACCGCTGCTGCGCCAGCACCTAAACAAACGATCTTACACTCTTCAAGTTTCTTACCTTGAAGTTCGATCGCGTTCAACATACCCGCTGCCGTTACAATCGCAGTACCGTGTTGGTCATCGTGGAATACCGGTACATCACAACGCTCAATCAGGCGACGTTCAATCTCAAAACAGTCTGGTGCTTTGATGTCTTCCAGGTTAATACCGCCGAATGTATCTGCGATATTCGCAACTGTATCAACGAACTCATCGATTGTGCGGTGTTTTACTTCAATATCGATAGAATCTAAACCAGCAAAACGCTTAAACAGGAGCGCTTTGCCTTCCATAACAGGTTTAGAAGCAATAGGGCCAAGGTTACCTAGGCCAAGAATCGCTGTACCGTTAGAGATAACTGCAACCATGTTGCCTTTACCTGTGTACTTATAAACGTTATCAACGTTCTGTGCGATCTCGCGAACAGGCTCAGCCACGCCTGGGCTGTATGCAAGTGCTAGGTCTTCTGCAGAGTTTGCAGGCTTCGTCAGTTCTACGGCAATTTTGCCTGGAATTGGGAACTCATGGTAATCAAGAGCTTGCTGACGGAATTGTTCTTGAGGTGATAATTCTTGAGAGGATTGAGCTTGGCTGCTGTCTTCAGACATAGGTGTAGGTTCCTAGGATATTATTATTTGGGGGATCTTGTTCATGTTAATGGATGTACTTCAAAGTTCCTAGGTGGTTGAAGCCTCTGTCTCATTAAAAAACGAGATTTCACTACTAATAAGACCAGTGAGCAGTTGAAATTACTATCGCTTGTTGAAGTTTCGTGCTGAATTTTGGTGAAGAGAGATACGCAAGGAATTGCCCTGAAATAGAATAGAGAGGCAACTTATCGTTGGGTGAGAGTGATGCTTGAATAGAAGTCAGTGCTTTCTCAAATTACAGGCAACAAAAAAGGACACCGAAGTGTCCTTTTTCATGTCTAAATAGCGAGAATTACTTCTTGCTAGAAAGAGCACCGAAACGCTTGTTGAAGCGATCAACACGGCCGCCAGTATCTACGATACGTTGCTTACCAGTGTAGAACGGGTGACATTTGTCACATACGTCTAGGTGGATTGATTCTTTTGCTAGCGTTGAGTTGAACTCAAATGTGTTGCCGCAAGAACAAGTTGCAGTAACTGCTTTGTATTCTGGGTGGATTCCAGCTTTCATGGGATAACCTCAAGTAGGCCGTGTCGCTATACGATTCTAAGCCGCACACCACACGTAGTTTAAAAAAAGAAATAAAGACACCGCATCGACACAAAAGAGTGATGAAGCCATACCTTTAAGGCGCAGTATAGTAATGAATCTATAAAGCAGGATCAACCGATTTGATACATTTTTCACCAATTCTCTCTTTATTTCCTTTATCGGCCTGAGATTTCGGGCTGTCGTTGTCGGTATACGCTAACTCGCCGCCTTCATCCAAACTGCTTCTCGAATTTAACCGCCTTATCCTTTAGACTGTTCGCTCTCGTCAACTCAGATAAAGCCGTCCCTTTATGCGTCCAATGATTGCCCGCGTGGCACTGCCTGTTCCACTCGACAAGCAGTTCGATTACAAGATTCCAAACCACCTATTCCCGATTATTGGTGGTCGCGTCTCTGTGCCTTTTGGACGACAAACCTTAACTGGGATTGTCACGGCTCTGGTTAACGAATCAGAATTCGAGCTAGATAAGCTCAAGCCCATTAAAGCCTTATTAGACAACCAACCCGTTTGGCCGGAATCTGTCTATTCACTGTTAATGTGGTGCAGTCAGTTTTATCAGTACCCCCTTGGCGAAACCTTTGCTAACGCCCTTCCGAGCGCTCTAAGAAAAGGCAAAGCCGCCGACTTCGCGACGCTGGTTGAGTGGCAGTTAACACCATCAGGCAAAGACCAACTGATGCAAGGTTTTGGTCGCGCGGTCAAGCAAGCCAAAGTGATGCACATGCTTGAGCACGGTCCGGTTCCTCATCAAGAGTTCATTGATGAAGAAGTTGGCAGTGCCGTACTCAAAACGCTAGAAGAGAAAGGCTGGATTGAATCAGTAGAGAAAAAGCCAAAACGTCAGCCATGGCCAGTTGAACTTGAGAATGACCAAGACAAACCTAAGCTCAATGCCGAACAAGCCATCGCGATTGCGACCGTAAATAGCCAAACCGACTTTGGTTGTTTCCTGTTAGAGGGCGTTACTGGCTCAGGTAAGACCGAGGTTTACCTGAATATGATTAAGCCGATTCTCGATCAAGGTAAACAAGCGTTAGTGCTCGTGCCCGAGATTGGTCTCACTCCTCAAACGATTAACCGCTTTAAGCGACGCTTTAATGTGCCTGTTGAGGTTATCCACTCAGGTTTAAACGATTCAGAACGCCTGAATGCGTGGTTATCGGCGCGCGATAAAATAGCAGGCATCGTGATTGGTACCCGTTCAGCTCTGTTCACGCCATTTGCTGACCTAGGTATTATCATTGTCGATGAAGAACACGACGCGTCTTATAAACAGCAAGATAGCCTGCGCTACCACGCTCGTGATGTGGCGATCATGCGTGCGCACAAAGCGCAGATCCCGGTTGTGTTAGGCTCTGCAACTCCAGCATTTGAAACACTGCACAACGCTCAAATAGGTAAATACAGTTATCTCACCCTGACTTCACGTGCAGGTGTCGCACTGCCGACCACCAATAAGGTGTTGGATGTTAAAGGTGAATATCTAGAAAGTGGTTTGTCTGCGTCGTTAATTGCAGAGATGCAAAGACACCTCAAAGCTGGCAACCAAGTGATGCTGTTCCTCAATCGTCGAGGGTTTTCTCCGGCATTAATGTGTCACGATTGTGGTTGGACAGCCGAGTGTAAACGTTGCGATGCTTACTACACCTATCACCAATACAGCAATGAGATGCGCTGCCACCACTGTGGTTCTCAGCAGCATATCGTGCACAATTGCCAAGGCTGTGGGTCTGCAAACTTAGTGACAGTGGGTGTCGGGACCGAGCAGTTAGAAGCTCAACTTGGTCAACTATTCCCTGAATACAAAACCATTCGTATTGACCGCGACAGCACCCGCCGTAAAGGCAGCTTAGAAAGCGCGCTCGAGTCGATTCGTAAGGGTGAATTCCAAATTCTTATCGGCACGCAGATGCTTGCTAAGGGTCACCATTTCCCTGACGTGACACTTGTGGCGTTATTGGATGTGGATGGCTCTTTATATAGTAGTGACTTCCGTGCCTCTGAACGTCTTGCCCAGCTATTCATCCAAGTAGCGGGACGCGCAGGACGAGCAAGCAAACCCGGTGAAGTGATCTTACAGACTCACCACCCAGAACATGGGTTGTTGCAAGCCTTGCTACACAAAGACTATAACCACTTTGCTCAGACGGCACTGGCAGAGCGTAAGCAAGCAATGTTACCGCCCTATACCTTTATGACGCTGTTTAGAGCAGAAGCCAATGACACTCGCTTGGTGGAAGAGTTCTTGCGTCAGGTTCGTCACACATTGGAATCGCACCCTCTGTTTGACCAATATTGCATGGTGTTAGGGCCAACCCCGGCTCCGTTAGCAAAACGAGCGGGCAAATCGCGCTGGCAGTTAATCTTACAAACTCAGACGCGCTCGTTAATGCAGAAGCTATTGATGAGTGCCAAGCCGGCCATCAATATGTTACCTGCTGCGAAAAAAGTTCGCTGGTCACTCGATATTGAGCCGCAAGATTTGAGTTAAACCCACTTGGGTTAAAACTAATGATAAGTTTGTTCACAAATATTTCATATTTCTCGTGAGCAACTTCACACTAGTCATGTGATTTTTGTTAATCTAGCCGTAACTTTACACGGATTAAACGAATAAAATATTGCAATAAAAAAAGTGTTAGCAACACTTTCATAATATCTATTCGATTACATTTATTATTCACGCCTTAGATGCTTAGGCGACAAAGGAACTTAAAAGAGGGTTTAATTTATGGCGACAATGAAGGATGTTGCCCAGCTAGCAGGCGTCTCAACAGCCACGGTATCACGTGCATTGATGAACCCTGAGAAAGTCTCAGTTTCGACTCGCAAACGAGTAGAAACAGCAGTACTTGAAGCTGGATACTCACCCAATACATTAGCTAGAAACTTACGTCGCAACGAATCAAAAACCATCATCACTATTGTTCCTGATATCTGTGACCCTTATTTCGCCGAGATCATTCGTGGTATCGAAGATGCCGCAGTAGAAAATGATTACCTTGTTCTACTGGGTGATAGCGGCCAGCAAAAGAAGCGCGAGTCTTCGTTTGTTAACTTAGTTTTCACCAAACAAGCCGACGGCATGTTGCTGCTGGGTACTGACCATCCGTTTGATGTCAGCAAACCTGAACAAAAGAATTTACCGCCGATGGTAATGGCGTGTGAGTTTGCCCCTGAGCTTGAACTGCCTACGGTACACATCGATAACCTGACCTCTGCCTTTGAAGCGGTGAACTACCTAGCTCAGTTAGGTCATAAGCGTATTGCTCAAATTTCAGGACCAGTATCGGCAACACTGTGTAAGTTCCGCCAACAAGGCTACCAGCAAGCGCTGCGTCGCGCCGGAGTCTCAATGAATCCAGCCTATAGCACGGTCGGTGACTTCACCTTTGAAGCGGGCGCTCAAGCGGTTCGTCAATTACTGGCACTTCCTGAACAACCTACAGCTATCTTCTGTCACAACGATGCGATGGCGATTGGTGCGATTCAAGAAACGAAGAAGCTGGGCTTGCGCGTTCCTCAAGACCTATCGATTGTCGGCTTCGATGACATCCAATTCGCTCAATACTGCGATCCACCGCTAACCACCATTTCTCAGCCTCGTTATGAGATTGGACGCCAAGCGATGTTGATGATGCTTGATCTATTAAAAGGCAACGATGTGCAAGCAGGTTCGCGTCTGCTTGAAGCTAAATTAGTGGTTCGAGGCAGTACAGCGCCACCTCGAATATAACCCTTAGAAATACCCTTATAAATCTGCGGCACATTTTGATGTGCCGCTTCCATTTCTGCACTATTATCCTCGCGCAATCTGGATTACCATGAGGGCAGAATCAGCAACTATTGAATTGTCTTGTGGCTAATAGAGATTATGTAAAGCGCGGTCGTGGCACGAAAAAACCGACCAAAAAACAAGCCCCTCGCCGTAAACCTTGGCGCAGTGGTCTTTTGGCGATCCTCCTTGCCGGTGGTTTTGGTTACGGACTTTACCTATTGAGTAATGATCCTGAGCCGCCTGCACCAACGCCTGTGGCAACCAAACCAAAACCTAAGCCAAAACCAGCGAAAGTGATTCCGCCACCTCCTGAAGAGAAGTGGGACTACGTTGAAACGCTGCCAAGCCGCGAGATTGAAGTAAAAGCCAAAGAGCAACAGATCTCTAAGATCCCTTACATCATGCAGTGTGGCGCTTACAAAACCTCGTCGCAGGCAGAAGCACGTAAGTTGGATATTGCCTTCCAAGGTATCTCAAGTGAGATCCGCAAGAAAGATGGCAGTAGCTGGTACCGTGTGGTTTTAGGGCCATACAAGTTGAAGCGTGACGCAGAACGCGATCGCCATAAGCTGCAACGAGCGAAAATTGAACCTTGCGCTATTTGGAAAGACGGGTCTTAATCAACTCAATATATAATAGGGGGAAGAGGATTCCCCCTATTGCTGTTTGAAAGCGTTCAATAGTTCATCGCACAAGCAATACCAGTATGTTAATCAAAAGAGTGCGTTTTAACGAAACTGAGGTACTTGTTCGTAGTACTCAAGCCCAAAGTCAGTCAGGTAGACCTGCTCCTTATTTATCTCGATGTAACCAAAAAAATCCAAGTGCGCTAAAACGTTAGGAAATGGACGTTTAAGAAAAACGTTGACCGAGTTTTTTAGATGTTCTGTTGAACACTCGCCCGCCTCCTGATACATCAGATGATGCAGTATAGACAGCTCATCCAGATCCATATCTCTATTAAAAAAACTGATATTGTCACTATTCATCACACTACTCCTTATGCAGTGAATACCACTGATTAGTGAACATCATTCCTTATAAATCAAACAAAAAGTGTTAACCATTTCACGTTAGAAATTTGTTTTATCTTTTTTTATATTTATCACAAACTATTAACCCACCAACCCTTGCCACACATAGGCTCAACAGGTAATGGATGTTTGAAACAACTGGTAACATTTAGTTTTTTTGATATGACATACCATTAAAAGTGGCACTTGAATTCATGATAGTGGAGCCACATATAAGTAGTAACCATAAATAATAATCAAAAGAGGTCGACTCGTGACTACCATTGTATCTGTACGTCGTAATAATAAAGTCGTCATCGCGGGTGATGGACAAGTATCTCTGGGCAATACAGTAATGAAGGGCAACGCCCGTAAAGTACGTCGCCTATACAACAACAAAGTACTGGCCGGTTTTGCTGGCGGTACGGCTGATGCTTTCACGCTATTCGAAAAATTTGAAAGCAAGCTGCAAATGCACCAAGGCCATCTCACCAAAGCGGCAGTTGAGCTAGCGAAGGATTGGCGTAGCGACCGTGCTCTACGTAAGTTAGAAGCACTGTTAGCAGTAGCGGATGAGACCGCTTCACTGATCATCACAGGTAACGGTGACGTAGTTCAACCTGAGAACGACCTGATTGCGATCGGTTCGGGCGGAAACTTCGCTCAAGCAGCCGCTACTGCACTATTAGAAAATACTGATTTAGATGCGCGTGAAATCGCAGAAAAGTCGCTGAACATTGCAGGCGACATCTGTGTCTTCACCAACCATCACCACACTATTGAAGAACTAGAAAGCACCGTTGAGCTGCCAAAGCCAGAGTAACGACCGCTTCCATCAATAACGTTGTATTCAACAGTGATTAAAGAATTAAGGAAAAACCATGTCTGAGATGACTCCTCGCGAAATTGTTCACGAACTCAATCGCCACATTATCGGCCAAGACAACGCTAAGCGCTCAGTGGCTATCGCTCTTCGTAACCGCTGGCGGCGTATGCAGCTTGAAGAAAGCCTACGTGTTGAAGTATCGCCAAAAAACATCCTGATGATTGGCCCAACGGGTGTAGGTAAAACTGAAATCGCTCGCCGCCTAGCGAAATTAGCAAACGCGCCTTTCATCAAGGTAGAAGCGACTAAGTTCACCGAAGTGGGTTACGTTGGTAAAGAAGTTGAAACCATCATCCGTGATCTAACGGACGTTGCGATCAAGATGACGCACCAACAAGCGATGGAAAAAGTACAATACCGCGCTGAAGAACAAGCTGAAGAACGCATTCTTGATGCCCTTCTACCACCAGCGCGTGATGCTTGGGGTCAGAACGAGCAATCAACTGAAGACACAACCTCTTCAAACACTCGTCAGATTTTCCGCAAGAAACTGCGTGAAGGTAAGCTAGATGACAAAGAGATTGAAGTTGATGTAGCCGCACCGCAAATGGGCGTTGAAATCATGTCACCTCCAGGCATGGAAGAGATGACAAACCAGCTGCAAGGCATGTTCCAAAACCTAGCGGGCGACACCAAGAAAAAGCGTAAGATGAAAATCAAAGACGCATTCAAAGCACTGACGGAAGAAGAAGCTGCGAAGCTTGTGAACCAAGAAGAGCTGAAAGAGAACGCGATCTTCAACGCTGAAAACAACGGCATCGTATTCATCGATGAGATCGACAAAATCTGTAAGCGTGGCGACAGTTCAGGCCCAGATGTATCTCGCGAAGGTGTTCAGCGTGACCTACTGCCTCTTATCGAAGGCAGCACAGTATCAACCAAGCACGGTATGGTTAAAACTGACCACATCTTGTTTATCACATCAGGCGCATTCCAAGTGGCTAAGCCATCTGACCTGATCCCTGAGCTACAAGGTCGTCTACCAATCCGCGTAGAACTTGAAGCACTATCAGCACATGACTTCAAACGCATCCTAACTGAGCCAAAAGCATCTCTAACAGAGCAATACATTGCCCTAATGAAAACAGAAGATGTCAACATTGAGTTCACTGAAGATGGCATCAACCAGATTGCGGACGCAGCATGGCGCGTAAACGAAACCACTGAGAACATCGGTGCGCGTCGTCTACACACAGTGATGGAGCGTCTAATGGATGAGATTTCATTCGAAGCAACAGACAAAGCTGGCAGCAAGCTAGTGATTGATGAAGCTTACGTAACATCGAAACTTGGCGAATTCGTTGAAGACGAAGACCTAAGCCGCTTCATCCTGTAGCACACCAAACTCTAACTTATTGCTCTATCTCAAAGAAATAGCAGCTAATAAGCGAATTCAAGGCCCACTTTCGAGTGGGCTTTTTATTACCCGAAAAATGGGCGTATACTCAAATCACAGTATGAAACGAAGACTTACAAAGAATTAGACCTACGATGAAACAATCTCTACTGATCTGGCTTGATGCCGCACGACCAAAAACTCTGCCTCTCGCACTTGTCTCTATTCTTACAGGAAGTAGTTTAGCGTTCGCCGGTGGTCAGTTTTCTTTATCGATAGCCCTACTGGCATTTTTAACCGCCACCCTATTACAGATTTTATCGAACCTAGCCAATGACTATGGCGACGCCGTAAAAGGCACAGACAACGAAAATCGTCTGGGGCCAACACGTGCCATGCAATCTGGCGCGGTAACAGCGAAAACCATGAAGCAAGCGATCATCCTCAACATCGTGTTTACTATGGTCGCTGGGCTGATTCTTATTTTTCATGCCTTAACCTCGATTGAAAGTATCTTATCTTTCATTGCGTTAGGCATATTAGCCATTGTTGCTGCCATCGCTTATACCGTCGGTAATAAGCCTTATGGCTATATTGGCCTTGGCGACTTATCGGTATTTATCTTCTTCGGTTTATTAGGTGTTTCAGGGACTTACTTCTTGCACACTGGCCATGTTGAACCAAGCCTATTCCTTCCGGCATTGGGCTGTGGCTTGATGGCGGTTGCGGTACTCAATATCAACAACATGCGTGATATCGAAAACGACAGCGAATGTGGTAAGCGCACCATGGCGGTTCGCCTAGGACAACGCAAAGCCAAACACTATCATTTTGCTCTGCTTGGCCTCGCCCTTGCGTCTTTCGCTATCTACCTGCTTATTCAAGAAAAGCCGGTCTGGATCAGCCTGCCGTTTTTGCTGAGCATTATTATTGTTTACAAGCATGGCAAAGCCGTTTGGGAAACCGAAAAGCCAGCGCAAATTGCACCAATGATGCCCGTGATTGTGAAATGCTCACTGGTCACTAACCTATTGTTTGCAGGGGTTGTCGTAGCTCAAACTCTATTGAGTTAAATGAGACTAATCATTGCAAAGGGATCAAGCGCCGATATACTCAAAGTAAGCTCATTGTTCAAAAGGTATACTAATGGAATACAACACTTCAGCACTGTGCGACATATATTTGGATCAAGTTGATGTCGTGGAGCCAATGTTCAGCAACTTCGGTGGACGTGCATCCTTCGCAGGACAGATCACGACATTAAAGTGTTTTGAAGACAACGCTTTGATTCGCTCTGTACTAGAGCAAGACGGTCTGGGGCGTGTGTTGTTAATCGATGGGGGCGGCTCACTACGTAAAGCGCTGATCGATGCTGAGATAGCCCTACTTGCCGAAGACAATGAGTGGGAAGGGATTGTGGTTTACGGGTGCGTTCGTGAAGTCGATGAGCTTGAAGACATGAACCTAGGTATCCAAGCCTTGGCTTCTATCCCTGTTGGTGCGAGCCAAGCAGGTGTCGGTGAATTAGACGTTCCAGTGAACTTTGGCAGCGTGACCTTCTTACCTGAAGATTACCTCTACGCAGACAACACTGGCATCATTCTTTCTGCCGAACCTCTAGATGTAGAACTCGATTTGGATGTCGAGGAAGAAGACGTCGAGTAACTCTCACTCAGCTTCAAATAATAAAACAAATCATAAGAACACAAACAAAAACGCCCGCTACTGAGTAGCGGGCGTTTTTTTAAATCTGAAGAGTCGATTACTCTACTTCATCCATTTTACCAAGAAGGTTACGGATGCGATCTTGCCATGCTGAATGCTCTTCCTGCATTTGCTGAGTTTTTTGCTCTAGCTCGTGACGGCTTGCTTTAAGCTCACCAGCTTCTGTTGCTAGTGCTTGTTTCTCTTCTTTAAGCTCTTCCACTTCCATTTGAAGAAGTGCAATTGTATCTACTGCTGTTTGAATTTTTGCTTCTAGCTGCTCTAGTACTTCAAAAGACATTCTGGCCTACCTTTAAGTTATCCGTTTGATGGTGAAGGTTCACTCCACTTATTTCCCCATTCTACTCAGCAGAGCAAGGATAAACACTCAATATATTCGATATTTTGCGCCATTCGATGAAAAAAACAGCGCTTTTTACCGAATATTGACGTGAACGATTACCGCCACAACGGCAAACCGATTATTTTGATGAATAATAACTGTTTTCCACTGCGAATTGATCGAGAGCAATCTCCAAAAAACAAAAAGGCAAACGTTTCCTTTTGGATATGGTAAAATTCGCCGCGAAATTTCTATTCCCCCTTTGAAAATTTTGGAGTCCGCATGAAACGCGATTTAGCAATGTCATTCTCTCGTGTCACAGAAGGTGCAGCACTAGCTGGTTACAAGTGGCTTGGCCGTGGCGATAAAAACGCTGCAGATGGCGCTGCTGTAGAAGTAATGCGTAGCCTATTAAACAAAACCGAAATTAGCGGTGAGATTGTTATCGGCGAAGGTGAAATCGATGATGCACCTATGCTATACATCGGCGAAAACGTAGGTGTGGGCGGCGACGCTGTCGACATCGCAGTTGACCCAATTGAAGGGACACGCATGACAGCAATGGGCCAATCAAATGCATTGGCTGTATTGGCTGCGGGCGAAAAAGGCAGCTTCCTTAAAGCGCCTGATATGTACATGGAAAAGTTGGTTGTTGGCCCTGGCGCTAAAGGCGTGATTGACCTAGAACTGCCACTAACAGAAAACCTAGAAAACATCGCTAAAGCACTAGGTAAAACACTTGATACTCTAGTCGTAACCACGCTTGCTAAGCCTCGTCATGATCAAGTCATCGCCGACATGCAAGCAATGGGCGTTCGTGTATTTGCTGTGCCAGACGGTGATGTTGCGGCTTCTATCTTAACCTGTATGCCAGACAGTGAAGTAGACGTCATGTACTGCATCGGCGGCGCACCTGAAGGTGTGGTCTCGGCGGCGGTAATTCGCGCACTCGACGGCGACATGCACGGTCGTCTTCTACCTCGCCACGAAGTGAAAGGCGACACAGAAGAGAACCGCAAGCACGGTGAACTTGAACTTGAGCGCTGCGCAGAAATGGGCGTAACGGCGGGTATCGTATTGAAGATGGAAGACATGGCACGCAGCGACAACGTTGTATTCTCAGCAACAGGCATCACTAAGGGTGACTTGCTAGAAGGTATTTCTCGTCAAGGTAATATCGCAACCACAGAAACCCTGCTTATCCGTGGCCGCTGCCGTACAATTCGCCGCATCAAATCTATCCACTACCTAGAGCGTAAAGATCCAGAAGTAGTAGGTCATATCCTGTAAGCCTAAATTCGGTGAAACAGAATATTCCAAGGCTGATACCTAGTATCAGCCTTTTGTTTTATTAGCGCACCAGAATCTGACCATGGCAGCCAATAGAGTAAAACGCTATCTATAGAGTAAATTATCATCAATATAGTAAATGGTTTGCTTTATAAACACCTTGCCTCATAATAGTAAGGTTCATTAGGTAGGGATAGTATGAAAACAAGCGACAGAATCTTACAGACCATTAAGCGTCAAGGCGCGGTAACCGCGAAACAACTGTCAGAAGAATTTGGCATGACGACAATGGGGGCAAGGCAACATCTGCAAAGCCTGGAAGATGACGGTATTCTTGCGTTTCATGATGTGAAAGTGAAAGTGGGTCGCCCGACTCGCCACTGGTCCCTGACTCAACAAGGTCATAACCAATTTTCAGACCGACATGGTGAACTCACCATTCAAGTGATTGATGCTGTCGAGAATCTATTTGGTAAAGAAGGGCTGGCTAAGGTTGCTGCCGAGCGTGAACAACACACTCTTAAGCAGTATCAAACTGCGCTGTCTGGCTGTGATTCACTCATCAGCAAGCTTAAAAAACTCACCCAGCTTCGTGAAGACGAAGGCTACATGGCTGAGCTTCAAGAGCATGATGATCACTACATCTTGATTGAGAACCACTGCCCTATCTGTAAGGCTGCAACTCGCTGCCCTAGCCTGTGCCAATCTGAGCTCAACGTGTTTACTGAGTTACTAAAAGATGAGTGTCACGTGAGCCGTACAGAGCACATCATTGCTGGCGAACGACGCTGCACTTACACCTTAACACCCGCCCTTTGATTGCAAAGGTAATCGGCTAATACCGTCTCAATATTGAGAAAATACAAATAGATTAAAATTTGTACAGATTTCTTTCTTAAGCTTAGAGCATATGAAACACGCTTAATGCTAAGGAAGGAATGATGGCGCATCCACAACCCGCTCAAAAACTGCCACCCTTTGATGAACTTGTCCAACTCGCGAAAAGCGACCCGAAAGCATTCAATCAATTCAAACACGAGATGTGCGAACAGATGATTTGTTCGGCTTCAGACGTGATGCAAGACCGACTTCGTGCGCAGCAAAGTCACATCGACTTAGTGGTTAGCCGTTGTAAAAACCCACACCACGCCAATGTCGTACTCATGCAAGAGCTGCGCTGTCAGGTCTGTAAGTTCCAAGATGCACTCGAAGGGCGCTGCGGCTTTGAAGAATCTCTGCCTGAAAATGTCGTGCCTTTTAAGCCGAATACCGAACCTAAAATGTACTGAAATTAGCAAAGCACTAAAAAGAAAAAGGGAGCGTAATGCCCCCTTCTTATTGGTTCGCTGTTCAATATTTACATGGGTCTTCGCCGTAGTCATTACGGCCTTCTGTACCTTTCAACAAACCACACTCAATCAGAATCCAGAAACCACACACTAATGCCGCGACGGTTGCCGCCATATGAATTGGCGATACCGGCTCTGTCGTCGTTGCAACCATTGGCGAAGCTAAACGACCCAATACTAATGGCACATTCAATAGTAGCCAGTAATTAGACTTATTGCGGTCGTGCCAGCGCTTAGCGGTTACCGCAAGGTCTGGGATCACAAGCATCAATAGGATGATTGGTAGCAGGATATAAGAGTAAGCAGGGAACAACACAGAGATACCTGAAGCAAAACCGGTAATCGCTATGTAGTAGAAAACATTCCAAATCCAGTAAGTCTTACGACCAATTCTCCCCTTGAAAGAGAGCAGTAATTCTTTCATCGACATCTTAAATACTCAAATTTATACGCCGCTAAAAGTCAGCAGCAATGGTTAGTTTATTACTTTTTGAAAGCAACTTTTATCCATATCACGAATATTCACCGTTAAGCTTCTTACATGACTCGCTTGTTCTTGCAGGATCTGCATTAACGATCGTGACAATTCTCGCTTTTGCTCTTCCGTTCGTCCCGAAAGTAACTCAAAGCTGATATGAATAAAGTCTACACTATCTTCCTCATCACCGACCAACCAATTATGGCAACGCAGTGAACGAGATTTCACTGATGGCACATCAAACAAGCCACATGTGAGAGCGACTTGGTGGAGATCTTCCAGTAAGCCTTGGATATTTACTCGCTCATCCACTGAATTGGAGTACTCTAGAACTAGATTCGGCATTGTTACTTCCTGTTGTTAACGCAATCGTTTGTCCCTTAATAACAACTAACGATGAAAAATCCGAGAAGTTAGCTATTATTCTGTCTGCCGGATCACTGATATATGCTCAAAATCTACTCTGACCATTGAGTAAGATCCAAGAAAGTCATGACCACAGTCATGATCTGTTGATATTAATCTGTTATATTATTTCGTAATAAAGTTTACTTTTTTACATTCGATTTATTTAAATACTTTGGAGATATTCCTATGCGTCATCCTGTAGTTATGGGTAACTGGAAACTAAACGGCAGCAAAGAAATGGTTGTTGATCTACTAAACGGTCTTAACGCTGAACTTGAAGGCGTAACAGGCGTAGACGTAGCAGTTGCTCCACCAGCACTTTTCGTTGATCTAGCAGAGCGTACGCTTACTGAAGCGGGCAGCGCGATCATCCTAGGTGCTCAAAACTCTGACCTAAACAACAGCGGTGCATTCACTGGCGACATGTCTCCAGCAATGCTTAAAGAGTTCGGCGCATCTCACATCATCATCGGTCACTCTGAGCGTCGTGAATACCACAACGAATCAGATGAGTTCGTAGCTAAGAAATTCGCATTCCTAAAAGAGAACGGCCTAACTCCAGTTCTTTGTATCGGTGAATCTGAAGCACAAAACGAAGCAGGCGAAACTGTTGCAGTATGTGCTCGTCAACTTGACGCTGTTATCAACACTCAAGGTGTTGAAGCTCTTGAAGGCGCTATCATCGCTTACGAACCAATCTGGGCTATCGGTACTGGTAAAGCAGCTACAGCTGAAGATGCACAGCGCATCCACGCTCAAATCCGTGCACACATCGCAGAGAAATCTGAAGAAGTTGCTAAGAAAGTTGTTATCCAATACGGCGGTTCTGTTAAGCCAGAAAACGCAGCAGCTTACTTCGCACAACCAGACATCGACGGTGCTCTAGTTGGCGGCGCAGCTCTAGACGCGAAAAGCTTCGCAGCTATCGCTAAAGCAGCAGCTGAAGCAAAAGCTTAATTTAAACCTCACCGTTTAGATTAGATGAAAGGTCAACTTAGGTTGGCCTTTTTTATTACCTGTCGTTTCTGAAACCCAAACGGCAGGCACAAAAAAACCGCTGAATAATCAGCGGTTTTTAAATTCTTTAAGAGAACGCTAAGCGTGGCTTAGAACAACTCTTCTGCAACGCGGAACAGCTCAGAACGGTCTGGATTCTGCATGTTCTCGATACAATCGATGATGTCGTGGTGAACAAGTTCTTCTTTCTCGATACCCACACAACGACCACCGTGACCTTCTTGAAGAAGGTGAACAGCGTAGTTACCCATGCGAGAAGCCAATACACGGTCAAATGCAGTAGGACGACCACCACGTTGGATGTGACCAAGAACCGTTGCACGAGTTTCACGACCTGTTGAAGATTCAATCTCTTTAGCCAGTTCGTTAGCATCCATCATTAGCTCAGTTAGAGCGATGATTGCGTGCTTCTTACCTTTCGCAATGCCATCTTGGATGTTGCTGATAAGCTGTTCTTTATCTAGGCCAGTCTCTGGAGTAATGATGTACTCACAACCACCCGCGATTGCTGACATAAGCGTAAGATCACCACAGTGACGGCCCATGATTTCAACAATAGAAATACGTTGGTGAGAAGAAGACGTGTCACGTAGACGGTCAATTGAATCAATAACAGTGTTAAGCGCTGTTAGGTAACCGATTGTGTAGTCAGTACCCGCGATATCGTTATCGATTGTGCCTGGAAGACCGATACATGGGTAACCCATTTCAGTCAGCTTCTTAGCACCCATGTAAGAACCGTCACCACCGATAACAACAAGTGCTTCGATACCGTGCTTCTTAAGGTTCTCAATGCCTTTCTCACGAACAGCAACGTCTTTAAATTCAGGGAAACGTGCAGAACCTAAGAAAGTACCACCACGGTTGATCACGTCAGATACGCTTGAACGGTCAAGCTTTTCGATACGGTCTTCAACAAGGCCTTGGTAGCCATCGTAAATACCGTAAACTTCAATGCCAACTGATAACGCAGTACGAACAACGCCGCGAACTGCTGCGTTCATACCTGGAGCGTCACCACCACTGGTCAAAACACCGATCTTCTTAATCATGCTCACCCTCGATTTTTGGGAATCTATTATTCAATTCTTGTTCTTGCTGATTGTATATCAACAAGATTTTAAATCTATATTTGTGCGTTATGTTACATTTCCTCAACAGGAATAGCACTCAAATCGCGTAAAATTATGTAACATTTCTACTTCTGTAAGAGTATTACAGTTTTACTCAATAACTTTGTTGATTCACATCAGAATCAACATTAATTGTTACTAAGGTGGTTTTTGAATCACCTAACAGTTAATAATTTTTACTCACTTTAGTTCAAAAGCCACTCACTTACCATTTGCCCGCTGATTTTTAGCACGCATTACCACGAGTGGAATTTCTGCTGCTTCTCTGGTCCAAATACGACCGAATACGGGTCTTGGTGAATTAATACATCAGCATCAGGGAACACGGAGATAAGCTTAGCCTCTACTTCGTCAGAAATGCGATGCGCTTCAATAAGTGGGATATTATCTTCCAATTCTAGATGCAGTTGGATGAAGCGTATTGGCCCCGAGCGACGCGTTCGTAATTGATGCACACCCAACACGCCTTCCACGCTCAATGATGTCTCTTTAATCTGTTTCAGCTCATCATCTGGCAGCTTATGATCAAGCAGAGACTGAACCGCTTCCATCGCCATTTGATAAGCGCTGTACAGAATGTAGATACCGATACCGACCGCGAATACTGAGTCCGCCTGACCAATCCCAAACCAGCTCAATGCCAGTGCCAGCATGATCGCAGCGTTCATATAAAGGTCTGATTGATAGTGCAGAGAGTCGGCCGCAATAGCTTGGCTGCCCGTTTTGTTGACCACATGTTTTTGGAAGCGAACCAGACCAAAGGTCATCACTATCGCGAACAGGCTGACGTAGATACCAATTTCTGGAGAGTTCAGTTCATGAGGTCGGAAGAAGCGCTCAATACCATTGAGAATAAGGAAACATGCAGAGCCTGAAATAAACATTGCCTGCGCTAATGCAGCGAGAGATTCAGCCTTACCATGACCAAAGGTGTGCTCTTTGTCGGCAGGCTGCAGAGAGTAACGAACCACGATAAGGTTAACGACAGAGGCCGCGATATCCAGCATTGAATCCACGACGGAAGCCAACAGACTCACGGAACCTGTCACCCACCAAGCTGCGACTTTCACTATCAATAAAATAGTGGCGATGGTGGTGGCTGCCCAAGCGGCGAGCGTAACTAAACGTGCGTATTCTTGTTTCATGACTTGGCTATAAAGTGACTGATAGCACAAAGTATAACCTGCAAACCACCAATTGAATATGACAGCCATGATGTAAAACATTCATTTTTAAGGATCAAAAAAAGCGACACTCGGCCGCTTCTTTCTAAACACTTTCATTCAACGCTGATTTTTCAAGCAATGAATTACTTGTCTTTGTTCATGCGTTTTCCCATTTTGTCAGCACACTTAGTCATGCGCTCTTGTTGGATTTCTTTCAGTTGAGTCTTTTGCTCAGCCGTTAGTACGCTCATCATTTGGTGTTGCTTCTTAAGCATTGCTACGCGACGCTCAGTTTGCTTCTCAACCATTTGGCTTGCTAGGTCGTTTGCTGCTGCTTCGTCAAAGTTGTCAGCAAGTACCAATGCTTGAACCTTTTCGTGATGCGCTTTCATTTGCGCCATTTTTGCCGTTTTGTTTGCACCGCGCTTTGCTTTCATCTCAGCACGGTCTGCTTCACGCATCTCTTTTAACTGTTCTTTTTGAGCGTCGGTTAGGTCTAGTTGGCGCATTACTTTTTTATCGAAACCGCCACACTTGTCGTGCATACCTTTGTGGTCACCTTTATCACCACCACCGTAAGCATACGCGCTTGCTGTACCAAAAATAAGTGGAAGTGCCGCAGCTGCTAGTACAAGTTTCTTAGTCATTTTCATAATTGTTGCCTCAATTCGGTATAATAAGTCATGTGTTGCGTCTGTTTCTCAGCGCTTGAATATAGATTAGTCTTTCCCTCGTAAAGTGACGTTTAGAAAGCGTAAAGAATCGTAAAGAGTGAAAGTTGACGAATAATTAGCAGTATTATTAACCTAACTAAATGATTAAGGCTTCCCAATGGCGAACATTCTTCTTATTGATGACGACACCGAGTTGACCAGCTTACTCAAAGACATTCTGAGCTTTGAGGGCTTCACTGTTTCCGAAGCCAATGATGGCTATGCAGGGCTGGAAGCTATCAATGATGAGATTGACCTGATTCTTTTGGATGTGATGATGCCGCGTCTTAATGGCATGGAAACACTAAAGAAACTGAGAGAAAATTGGGAAACACCAGTGCTGATGCTGACCGCAAAAGGCGAAGAGATCGACCGTGTGATTGGTCTTGAACTTGGCGCGGATGATTACCTGCCTAAACCTTTCAGTGACCGAGAGTTGTTAGCGCGTATTCGAGCTATCTTGCGTCGTACTCAAACCAACACCGCACCTAAGGCGGCCAGTGATAGAGTTCAATATCAAGACATCGAAGTCTTCCCTGGCAAACAAGAAGCCTACTGCAATGGGGAGCTCATCGACCTCACCACAACCGAGTTCGCCCTACTGAGTCACCTTATCCAAAACCCAGGGCAAGTGATCACCAAAGAAGCATTGAGTTTGGATGTGCTGGGTAAAAGGCTCGCAGCGTTTGACCGCGCGATAGACATGCACATCTCTAATCTACGTAAGAAGATTCCTGAGCGCACTGACGGCAAATCACGCATCAAAACCTTACGAGGCCGTGGCTACTTATTGGTAGAGGAAGATTAATGCGTATACCTAAAATCACCAGCTTATATGGACGTATCTTTGCTATCTTTTGGTTCACCATGTTACTGGTGCTTTTGTCGGTGCTGTCACTTCCCCATTTAGACCCTCGAGTCGCGCGAGATGTGCCCGCAGATCACCTCGATAAACTCGAGCGTATCGCTAAAATCACAGAGAAACGCTACGCCAAAGAACCTAATCTGGGCAAGATTGTCTTCCAACTGGAGGCACCACGCAGCCGCAAGGATTCTAGAGCTCGCATCTACCTGACCGATCTTGAGGGCGCAGTCCTTACCTCGAAAAGGCATTCAGACTATAAGCTAAAGGCGATTCGTAACTTTGTTACCTCGATTGATAACCCTGAGATGCCGAAGCAAAAACTCTACGGACACTACATGGTCGCAGGGCCAGTGCCAATTACTCTCGCTGGTGAAGAGTTGCTGATGTATGCCGGAGTGAAGTGGAACCAACCACCGCCATTCTTACTGCGCCTGTTTGATAGACCTCTGCAGCTATTGCTTGCCGTGATGTTGGCGAGTACCCCGCTATTACTTTGGTTAGCTTGGGCACTGAGTCAACCCGCTCGCAGGCTAGAACGCGCGGCACAACGCGTGGCGAAAGGTCAATTCGAGGTCGATCCAACACTCGAAAAAGGTACTTCAGAGTTCAGACAAGCTGGTGAAAGCTTTAACCAGATGGTAGAAGCGGTAAACCAGATGATTTCGGGGCAACAACGCCTGCTCTCTGATATCTCACACGAACTGCGCTCGCCACTGACACGTCTTCGCATGGCCAATGCACTGGCGATTCGTAAACAAGGCGAGAGCCAAGAGTTAGAACGCATTGATACCGAAGCACAGCGTTTGGAACAAATGATCAGTGAGCTGCTAACGCTATCTCGTATGCAGGTCGACAGCCATATTACTCGTGAGGTTCAGCCTATCTCGAGCCTATGGGAAGAGATCTTAAAAGACGCAGAGTTTGAAGCCGAACAGATGGGCAAACAACTGACGTTCTCGGAGATCCCAGAACGCTCTATTTCGGGGAACCCTAAACTGCTGATGAGTGCGCTAGACAACATTACACGCAATGCCATCTACTACGGTAAAGACCAAGTGGATGTACAGTTCCATGTGGTTCAAGATCAGCTGACGATTTGTGTGAACGATAATGGCGATGGTGTACCAGAGGATGAGCTGGATTCTATCTTCAGACCTTTCTATCGCGTTTCCACTGCCCGTGATCGTAATACCGGCGGCACAGGTCTTGGATTAACCATTACTGAAAGTGCGATTCGCCAACACAGCGGAACCATCACCGCAACCCGCAGCCAGCTCGGTGGATTACAACTCGAAATCACCCTGCCTATCTTACCGGTGTAATACCCCCACAAAGATCACAGTTGATAATGATTGTCATTATCATTATGGTAAATCCTCTAATTAAGGAGGATTTACCATGTCGCACACTTTCCCTGCTTTACCCTACGCTTACGATGCCCTAGAGCCTTACATTGACGCTAAGACAATGGAAGTGCATTACAGCAAGCACCATAGAACCTACTACGATAAGTTTGTTGCGGCGGTGTCTGGCAGCGAGCTAGAACAGCAATCTCTGACCGAGATCTTTGCCAACATATCTCAGCACAGCCCTGACGTGCGTAACAATGGTGGTGGCTACTACAATCACATCTTGTATTGGAATTGCATGTCGCAAGACGGTGGTGGTGAACCTACGGGCGAGCTTGGTGAGGCTATCAAGAGTACCTTCGGTGATTTCGAGACATTCCAAGATCAGTTCGCCCAAGCGGCGATCAATACCTTTGGCTCCGGCTTTGCTTGGCTAGTGGTAGAGCAAGGGCAACTGAAAATCATCTCGACCTCAAAGCAAGACAACCCATGGATGGATACCATCGCTAGCAACGGTGAGCCGATTCTTGCATTGGATGTTTGGGAACACGCCTACTACATCAGCTACCAAAACCGTCGCCCTGATTACATCAACGCATGGTGGAATGTGGTGAATTGGAAGGCGGTTTCTGAAAACTACGCACAAGCACTCGCGAATAAAGCATAAGCTAATGGTGGTGAACTGTACTCACTCAGCTTGCCACCGTATACTCGGGCTATCTTTGATTACTCTTGTGAACCAACATGTTTGATATCGCTCTATACGAACCAGAAATTGCACCCAATACGGGTAACATCATCCGCCTATGTGCTAACTGCGGCGCAAATCTGCACCTGATTGAACCGCTTGGCTTTGATTTTGAAGAGAAGAAGGTTCGTCGTGCTGGCTTGGATTACCACGACCTTGCGCGAGTTAAGCGTCACAAGAACCTAGAAGCTTTCCTTGAGTATCTAGAGAATGAACGTGAGGGTGATTTCCGCATCTTTGCTTGCACCACAAAAACGACAGGCCACCACGTTGATGCGAAATTCCAACAAGGCGATGTGCTGATGTTTGGCCCTGAGACTCGCGGCCTGCCTGCTGAGTTCATTGAAAGCATGCCAATGGAGCAACGTATTCGTATTCCAATGATGCCAGACGCACGCAGCCTCAACCTGTCTAACGCAGTGGCAATCATTGCTTTTGAAGCATGGCGACAAATGGGCTTTGAAGGCGCGGTATAACCGAACGCTCAAACTGCCTGTTATCTGTAATCGCTAATGCGCAATAAAAAGGCTCTTACCATTATCACTTTCTTGCGAAGGATAAAGGTAAGAGCCTTTTCTGTTTTCCCTCTATATAAAGAGAGAAAAAATTAATTAGTTTAAGCGGTTACGATCGTTGTCGTCGTCTTTCTTCTCAAACTCACCTTCAAAGGTGTTGCCGTCTTTTGATTGGTCAGATGGATCGCGATTGAATGGGTCTTGTCCAAATGGGCTCTGGCCAAAACCAGCTTGTCCACCGGCATGGAAACCACCAGACATGTTGGTCACCACCATTTTTTCCATCATTTTCTTGGCAATCATCGCTCTTGGTGCTGGCAATAATACCAACATACCGAGTGCGTCCGTCATAAAACCCGGAGTCAGCAGCAATACACCGGCAACTGCAAGCATCACGCCTTCAAGAATCTGTTGTGCTGGCATTTCGCCTTGTTGCAAACGACCTTGCACAGACATAAGTGTCTGAATGCCTTGGCTACGAACCAGCGATGCACCCACAAATGCAGTGATCAAAACCAACGCAATAGTTGGCCACAATCCTAAGAAGCCACCAACTTGAATAAATAGCCCAATCTCAATGATGGGTACGAAGATAAATAGTAATAATAAGATAGGAAACACACGCCCTCCTTTGTTACTTGCAGTTTACGCTGAAAGCCCTAACAATCTCAAATTTATCCTGTAAATAAGCGTGTTTATTGACCAAGAATAACTTTGCAAAATATTGACGAAACAAAACCGAAAAAGGTGATCCACTTAATATTTTTATGCGCTAAGTACAGTATCATGTGCCACATAAGTCAGGACGGATTTATCAGCCCAATATTCTAGCGAACGGAGTATTTGCACACAGAATAGGCTAATAACTAACTATATAATCAGAATAATTCTCTAAGGATCCTGTTATGGCTACTCAATCAGAAGCTCAAGTTGAAGCTCCTCAAGCTACTCGTCTCGAAGAAGATCTATTAGGTCAACGTCATGTTCCGGCTGATGCTTACTACGGCATCCACACTCTACGCGCAGTTGAAAACTTCAACATCTCAAATGTAACGATCTCAGATGTACCTGAATTCGTTCGCGGTATGGTGATGACTAAGAAAGCGGCGGCTTTAGCAAACAAAGAGTTAGGTGTAATTCCAAGCGAAGTGGCTAAATACATCATCCAAGCTTGTGACCTAATTCTAGACACGGGTAAGTGCATGGATCAGTTCCCATCGGACGTTTTCCAAGGTGGTGCTGGTACTTCTGTAAACATGAACGCAAACGAAGTTGTTGCGAACGTGGCTCTTGAACTTATGGGCAAAGAAAAAGGCCAATACGAGTTCATCAACCCGAACGACCATGTAAACCGCAGCCAATCTACAAACTGTGCTTACCCAACTGGCTTCCGTATCTCTGTTTACAACAGCGTTCGTAAACTGATTGATGCGATCGAATACCTAAAAGGTGCATTCGAGCTTAAGAGCCAAGAATTCAACACGATTTTGAAGATGGGTCGTACTCAGCTTCAAGACGCAGTTCCAATGACGGTTGGCCAAGAGTTCCACGCTTGGGCTGTAACCATCAATGAAGAAATCAAAAACCTAGAATACACTTCAAAACTACTGCTTGAAGTAAACCTAGGCGCAACGGCTATCGGTACAGGTCTGAACGCAGCACCGGGTTACCAAGGCCTAGCAGTGAAACACCTAGCAGAAGTAACAGGCCTAGAGTGTGTAGCGGCTGAAGATTTAATCGAAGCAACGTCTGACTGTGGCGCATACGTAATGACGCACGGCGCACTTAAGCGTCTAGCAGTTAAGCTATCTAAGATCTGTAACGACTTGCGTCTACTTTCTTCAGGTCCACGTACTGGTTTGAACGAGCTAAACCTACCTGAACTGCAAGCAGGTTCTTCAATCATGCCTGCTAAAGTAAACCCAGTTGTACCTGAAGTAGTAAACCAAGTTTGCTTCAAAGTTCTAGGTAACGACAACACGGTTTCTTTCGCTGCGGAAGGTGGTCAACTTCAACTGAACGTAATGGAACCTGTTATTGCACAAAGCATGTTTGAGTCTCTAGACATCCTAACAAACGCTTGTGTGAACCTACGCGACAAGTGTGTAGACGGCATTACGGTGAACAAAGAAGTATGTGAAGCGCACGTATTTAACTCTATCGGTATCGTCACTTACCTAAACCCATACATTGGCCACCACGAAGGTGACATTGTTGGTAAGATCTGTGCAGAAACAGGTAAGAGTGTTCGTGATGTAGTTCTAGAACGCGGTTTATTGACCGAAGAAGAACTTGATGACATTTTCTCTGTTGAAAATTTGATGCATCCTCAGTATAAAGCGAAGCGCTACGAATAAAGTTAGCGAGAAAGGGTTCCAAACGGAGCCCTTTTTTAGGCTCCAATACGGTTAACCATGATTATTTTGTGGATTTCCGTTGGTTGCGCTTTTGCCAAATTGAATCTAAACCATAGAACTATTATGTGAACATTCCAGCGGCGAATGTTCACATAATAAAATCTAAATGAGGTGTTACTTATGATTGCAGTAGAACTGTTTGTCGTCCTGCTCTTTATCTTTTTGGGGGCCAGAATTGGCGGTATCGGTATTGGTTTTGCCGGTGGTGCTGGTGTTATTGCCCTTTCACTTATTCTTGGCGTTCCAACAAGCCAATCTTTCATCCCGATCGACGTAATCTTGATCATCATGTCAGTTATCACCGCAATTGCTGCAATGCAAGTTGCTGGCGGTATGGACTGGTTGGTACAAATTGCCGAAAACTTTTTGCGTAAACACCCTGAACGCATCACCTTTTACGCGCCGATTGTGACCTTTGTAATGACATTAATGGCGGGTACTGGTCACACAGCATTCTCTACGCTTCCTGTTATTGCAGAAGTAGCGAAAGGCCAAGGTGTTCGTCCTTCTCGTCCACTGTCTATCGCAGTTGTCGCTTCTCAAATTGCTATCACAGCTTCGCCAATCTCGGCTGCAGTTGTGGCTTTCGCAGCAATGTTGGCACCATTTGGTGTTGATTACCTAACGCTATTGATGGTTTGTATCCCAACAACCTTCATCGCTTGTATGGTTGGTGCGGTTGTTGCTAACTACATGGGTAGCGAATTGAAAGACGATCCTGTTTATCAAGAACGTCTAGAGAAAGGTCTAATCAAGCTAGCAACAGAAGAGAAACGCGAAATTCTACCTACAGCGAAGAAAGCAACGTACATCTTCCTAGCTGCAATTGGTTTCGTGGTTTGTTACGCAGCGGCTATCTCTAGCTCTGTTGGCCTAATTGAAAACCCGGCGCTAGGTCGTAACGAAGCGATCATGTCTGTAATGCTGGCAGCAGCAGCGGCTATCGTGATGTTCACTAAGATTGATGCAGCGAAGATTTCTTCAGCACCAACGTTCCGTTCTGGTATGACGGCATGTGTATGTGTACTTGGTGTGGCTTGGTTAGGTTCAACGTTTGTAAACGCACACGTTGCTGAAATCAAAGACGTAGCAGGCGCTCTACTGGCTGACTACCCATGGATGCTGGCTCTTGTTCTGTTCTTCGCTTCTATGCTGCTTTACTCTCAAGGCGCAACAACAGTTGCACTGATGCCTGCAGCACTAGCGATTGGCGTAGCACCACTAACAGCCGTTGCTTCTTTTGCTGCGGTAAGTGCGCTGTTCGTACTTCCAACTTACCCTACGCTACTAGCAGCGGTTGAGATGGATGACACAGGCTCAACGCGTATCGGTAACTACGTATTCAACCACCCATTCTTCATTCCAGGTGTGGTAACAATCAGTACTGCGGTAGCACTCGGCTTCGCATTCGGCGGTCTGTTTATCTAACATTCGCTGGTGATTGAACATTTAAAAGGAAGCTTCGGCTTCCTTTTTTGTTTTCTGCTCAATGTGTTATTTGATACGCATCAAATAACCATTATAAACTTTAAAAACCGCCTAAAAATAAAGTTTGAATAAAATTCCAAGATTATTCTGCCTAATCATAAACAACACCTACCAAATCAATCTCCTTCCACTTCCAGTTAATCCACAACGAATATTAATCCAAGCTAACTAACCAAAAAACCTTGACGATTTTCTGCCATTTTTTAGCCCTTTCATTAGCCATTATTTTTGTGAACAGCACCAAACTTAAATACCGGAGTAAGGAATAAAATAACCGCAGCTAAATTAAATCTAACTTCATTTGGATTAGTAAATATAAAAACAACCTTAATTTAAAGTCAGCAACTTTATATCGTTGAGTGCTTTATAAGTGTCCGTGTATTTACAATCTATAAATCATTAGTCGCTAATTCACATCACTTCTATTTAAGATGATGTAAGGAGATAGCCATGACAACTCAAACGATACCAAGCGAGAAAAAAAAGGGCGGCTTCTTTGCCAACTTTAAATTCCCTTCTGCCTACACCATTCTATTTATTCTGATTGCGTTCGTCGCACTGCTTACCTGGATTGTTCCAGCAGGCCAATACGACCGTGCAATGAATGAAGAGCTAGGCCGAGAAGTACCCGTAACCGGAACCTATCAAGCGGTAGAAGGTAACCCTCAAGGCGTGATTGATGTACTGCTCGCGCCTATTGACGGCTTCTATGACCACAATAGCTATGAAGCGGCGGCTATCGACGTTTCGCTGTTCATCTTAATCATTGGTGGCTTCTTAGGGCTAGTAACCAAAACGGGTGCCATTGATGCCGGTATCGAGCGCGTCACCGCCCGCTTAGAAGGGCGAGAAGAGTTGATGATACCAATACTGATGGCGCTATTTGCCGCAGGTGGTACCGTCTACGGCATGGCGGAAGAATCACTGCCCTTCTATACATTGCTAGTGCCGGTAATGATGGCAGCTCGCTTTGACCCTCTTGTTGCCGCTGCGACCGTACTGCTTGGTGCAGGTATTGGGGTGCTGGGTTCAACGATTAACCCATTCGCAACCGTGATCGCTGCCAACGCCTCTGGTATTCCATTTACAGACGGTATCGTGTTGCGCATTGCGATGTTGATTATTGGTTGGGGTATTTGTGTTGTCTACGTAATGCGTTACGCAAGAATGGTTCAAGCCGATCCAACAACATCAATTGTCTACGACAAATACGAAGAGAACAAAGCGCACTTCTTAGGTAATGCGAGCGGCGAAAAACTTGAATTCACCGCGACTCGCAAACTGATTCTGACCATTTTTGGTGGCTCGTTCGCTGTAATGATTTATGGTGTATCCGTTGCTGGATGGTGGATGGCTGAGATCTCAGCGATGTTCTTAGCAGCAACCATCATCGTTGGTATTGTGGCTCGCATGAGCGAAGAAGAGTTTACCACCAGCTTCATTGATGGTGCCCGCGACCTACTTGGCGTTGCGCTCATCATAGGTATTGCACGTGGTATCGTAGTGGTGATGGACCGCGGTATGATCACCGATACCATTCTCTTCTCAGCAGAACAGATGGTAACGGGGCTTTCTTCGGTTATCTTCATTAACGTGATGTTCTTCTTAGAGATTCTACTGTCGTTCTTAGTGCCATCGACCTCTGGCTTAGCGGTACTGACCATGCCAATCATGGCACCACTGGCCGACTTTGCTGGCGTAGGTCGTGACTTGGTTATCACTGCGTACCAATCTGCATCTGGCTTGGTGAACCTAATCACCCCAACCTCCGCGGTGGTGATGGGTGGTTTGGCGATTGCTCGTGTCCCTTACGTGCGCTGGGTTAAATGGGTGATGCCACTAGTCGGTATATTGATGGTGTTCTGCATTGTTGTACTGAGTATTGGTGCGCTGATCTAACTAACAGCACTTCACTCCTTTCTCATCCAAAGCCGCTTCTCACAGCGGCTTTTTTATTGTTCCCTCTCAATGTAACCCTCTGCCACTGAAACAGCTCCTCAAAGCCATACACGCGATATTCAAGGTTCTTCTGTTCGTAGCCAAGCTCAACCAAACTCAAAGCACTCGCAATAGAAGAATCAATCCTACTTTTAAACATCTAATTTTCTTGATGAAATAACACTCTATTTTCAACCATGATGTTTAAACAAATAGTTAGTCACTTATTAGCGTTAATTATATTTAAAGTAATTAATAGCCTAATAAACAGACGAGGATTAATGCCCTTTTCTATCAAAAAACACACTTAAACAGCCGATTTTAAAATGTGATCGCAACAGCTTTATTCGCATTTACTTTGTTAATAAACAATTAATTCCACATCCAAAATTAAATATCTAAATAAAAACACTGCATACTTCCAAGCTAAGTACACTCTTATCAATAAAACTATTCTGCATATAATCCCTCGTAAATTAGATTCTAGTAAGTTTCGTCAAAAAAGCGTGCATAAAGTTCCCTAACTGCTAACTATTTAGAATGTATTATTCATAACTGAAAGTGCATAAAGTTTGTTAAAACCCTTAATTTTAAAGGGCTGCGGGATAAAAAACGATTTGTGATAGATCTCTAAGAATACCTGACTAGCAGGCGTAATATTAATTCCAGACAAGAGATATGAATAAATAATTCATTCTTCTCAACTGAAAATAAATAATTACTCTTAGCGATAAAAGTAATTCAAATATATAAGAGAGAGACGATCATGAGTAAGTTCTATGTAGGTTCTGAAATAGGTCAATTACGCCGCGTTCTAGTTCACCGTCCAAGACGCGCACTGACTCACCTAACACCCTCTAACTGTCACGATTTACTATTTGATGACGTACTGGCTGTTGAACGTGCTGGTAAAGAGCATGACGCATTTACTCAAACGCTGCGTGATCAAGGTGTTGAAGTTCTTCTTCTTACTGACCTACTAGCAGACACGCTAGCAGTGCCAGAAGCGAAAGATTGGCTTTTGAATCATCAAGTTTCTGATTACCGCTTAGGCAAAACCTTTGCTAACGATGTGCGCTGCTACTTGGGCGACTTACCAAACCTAGAACTAGCAAAAATCCTAACGGGTGGTCTGTCTTACGCTGAGATGCCAATGAAATCATCTTCAATGATGCAAGGCATGCACGCACCAACCGACTTCATTATCGAACCGCTACCAAACCACCTATTTACTCGTGACACATCTTGCTGGGTATACGGTGGCGTATCCATCAACCCGATGGCGAAACCTGCTCGTCAACGTGAAACCAACCACGTTCGCGCTATTTACCGCTGGCACCCAACATTTGCTGGCCAAGACTTCATTAAGTACTTCGGCGATGAAGAAAACATCAGCTACGACAACTCAACCATTGAAGGCGGTGACGTTCTTGTAATCGGTCGCGGTACGGTTCTTATCGGTATGTCTGAGCGTACAACAGCACAAGGTGTTGAGCACTTAGCATCTAGCCTATTCAAACACGGTCAAGCGAAACAAGTTATCGCAATGCAGCTACCAAAACACCGCTCTTGCATGCACTTAGACACCGTTATGACGCACATGAACGAAGATACGTTCTCTGTTTACCCTGAAGTGGTGAGTAAAGACGTACAGTGCTGGAACCTAACTGGTGATGAGTCTGGCGCAGTGAAAGTGAAAGAAGAAGGCTACTTCGTAACAGCTATCGAAAAAGCACTTGGCGTAGACAAGCTAAACCTAATCACGACCGGTGGTGACAACTTCCATGCAGAACGTGAGCAGTGGAACGATGCAAACAACGTTCTAACGGTTAAACCTGGCGTTGTGATTGGCTACGAAGGCAACACCTACACCAATGAAAAATACGATAAAGCAGGCATCACAGTTCTTCCTATCCCTGGAGATGAACTTGGCCGCGGTCGCGGTGGCGCACGCTGCATGAGCTGCCCAATTGAGCGTGATGGTATCTAATCACTAAGACGAAAACGGCCAAGTTGAATGATCTTAAATAATCTCAGCTTGGCCAAAATGAGAGAACACAATTATGACTAAGCAAACTGTTGTTGTTGCACTCGGCGGTAATGCCTTACTTCGTCGCGGTGAGCCGTTAGAAGCCGATGTTCAACGCCGTAATATTGAAACAGCGGTTAAAACCATCTCTGAAATCGCGAAAGTGTACAACGTGGTTCTAGTACATGGTAATGGCCCACAAGTTGGTTTACTGGCTCTGCAAGGTTTGGAATACAAAAAAGTAAACCCGTATCCGCTAGATGTATTGGGCAGTGAGACTCAAGGCATGATCGGCTACATGCTGATGCAAGAGTTCAAGAACTATCTACCTAACCGCAACATCTCGTGCATGTTGACGCAAATGACCGTTGATCCAAACGATCCTGCATTCGCCGATCCAACGAAGCCGATTGGCCCGATCTACGAAGAAGCGGAAGCGCGTGAATTGGCGGAGAAATTCCACTGGATCGTCAAACCAGACGGCCAACACTTCCGTCGCGTTGTGCCAAGCCCACGCCCTACTGGCATTGTTGAGCACGAAGCGATCACCCAACTTATCGATGCAGGCCACCTAGTGATTTGTACTGGCGGCGGTGGCATCCCAGTGAAAAAAGAGAACGGCAAATTAGTGGGTGTTGAAGCGGTTATCGACAAAGACATGTCAGCGGCTTTCTTAGCGAAACAACTGGATGCGGATGCACTGCTTATTTTGACCGACGCGGACGCTGTTTACCTTGATTGGGGCAAACCGACTCAACACGCACTGCGCAGCACCACACCAAGTGAACTGGCGAAATTCGAATTTGATGCAGGCTCTATGGGACCAAAAATTGAAGCATCGTGCGAATTCATTCAGCAAGGCGGCAAAGTCGTCGGTATTGGTGCACTCGAAGATGGTTTGCAAATCCTGCAAGGCTTGGCGGGCACCAACATCACCAAAGATTAATCTACTCGCGAGCTTTTCAAACCTTGCGAGAAAACTGAATCACCGTTTGAACTGAAATTAATACACAAAAATTGAATCGCGCTTTCTTGAATTTTCTTTCCCTGTAACAAGAAAGCGCCTAAATCTAAGAAGGAATACATCATGGCTTTTAACCTACGCAATCGTAACTTCCTAAAACTACTAGATTTCACTCCACGCGAAATTCAACACTTATTAGATCTTTCTATGGAGCTAAAAAAAGCGAAGTACAACGGTTACGAACAGCCAACACTAACTGGCAAAAACATTGCGCTTATCTTTGAGAAAACCTCAACTCGTACTCGCTGTGCATTCGAAGTAGCGGCATTCGACCAAGGCGCTCGCGTGTCTTACTTAGGCCCATCTGGCTCTCAAATTGGCCACAAAGAATCAATGAAAGATACCGCTCGCGTTCTTGGCCGTATGTACGATGGCATTGAATACCGCGGCTTCGGTCAAGAGATTGTTGAAGAGCTAGGCGCTTACGCTGGAGTTCCAGTATGGAATGGTCTGACTGACGAATTCCACCCTACACAAATTCTTGCTGACTTCCTAACCATGACGGAATACGGCCGTGGTAAACAACTGCATGAAATCAGCTTTGCTTACCTAGGTGATGCTCGCAACAACATGGGTAACTCTCTGATGGTTGGCGCAGCGAAAATGGGCATGGACATTCGCCTTGTTGCTCCAAAACAGTTCTGGCCACAAGAAGAACTATTGGCTCAGTGTCGTGAAATCGCAGAGCACACAGGTGGCAAAATTACACTGACTGAAGATGTTCAAGAAGGCGTGCAAGGTTGTGACTTCCTGTACACCGACGTTTGGGTATCTATGGGCGAAGCGAAAGAAGCATGGGCTGAGCGTATCAACCTAATGATGCCTTACCAAGTGAACATGGAAATGCTGAAAGCAACGGGTAACCCACATGTGAAATTCATGCACTGTCTGCCAGCTTTCCATGGCGAAGATACCACGGTAGGCAAACAACTTGCGGCTGAATATCCACAGCTAAAAGACGGTGTGGAAGTGACTGATGAGGTAGTTGAGTCTGAATACTCTATCGTGTTCGATGAAGCTGAAAACCGCATGCACACCATCAAAGCAGTAATGGTTGCAACACTAGGCAGTTAATTACCTAAACAGCTAAGAATCGAAACAACTAAGAAGTTAAGCACTCACTTGTTCGCGAGACATTGACAAGTTAAGTGTAATGACAGGGAAATGCGGGCGGCGAACTTGGGATTTAGCCCTTGGATAAAGCCCGCATTTTTTTTCATGTACTTGAGGGCATTATCGCCCCAAAAACCCTGAGATTTTCTGTTTCAACAAGGGCTTAAATCAAAGCAAAATGTAGAGGTTATTTCGCATAAAAATCCATTAAATGAATACTTTACAGAAAGTATTGCATGCCGTTTTTATCTGAGTATAATCCTCCGCAATTTGTCTTAAGAGAGCAAAAAATGAACTGCAATTCTGTCGCACATGATTGTCAAACTACACGCCAAAGAGTGGCGGTGGTGTCATTTTTATTTTGCTCTATTGATCGTTTCGAAGCCTCCTATTTTTAGGGGGCTTTTTTTTTGTCCGCAATTTGACTGTATGCATAGAAAAAGGAAGACCCGTTATGGCGCATTCGTTATTTAACAAGCACATCATCTCCATTCCAGAGCTCTCTCGTGATGAACTGGAGCTTATCGTCGATACTGCAGCAAGACTCAAAGCAGAGCCAAACCCAGAGCTGCTGAAAAATAAGGTGGTTGCGAGCTGCTTCTTTGAGCCTTCAACTCGAACTCGCCTTTCATTTGAAACCGCAGTTCAACGCCTAGGTGGCACGGTCATCGGTTTTGATAATGGCGGTAACACATCGCTGGCGAAAAAAGGCGAAACACTTGCCGATTCGGTACAGGTTATCTCTTCTTACGTTGACGCCTTTGTGATGCGTCACCCACAAGAAGGCGCAGCACGTTTAGCCTCTGAGTTCTCTAACGGTGTGCCAATTGTAAATGGTGGCGACGGTGCCAATCAGCACCCAACGCAAACCTTGTTGGATCTATTCTCGATTTACGAGACGCAAGGCACGCTCGACAACCTCAATGTGGCATTTGTTGGCGACCTAAAATATGGCCGCACCGTGCACTCATTGACGCAAGCACTATCAAAATTCAACAACGTGCGTTTCTTCTTTATCGCGCCAGAAGTGTTAGCCATGCCGGATTACATTTGTGAAGAACTGGAAGAGATGGGCATCCAATACAGCACCCACAGCAGCATTGAAGAAGTGGTGCCTGAACTGGATGTTCTGTACATGACTCGCGTACAGAAAGAGCGCTTTGATGCGTCAGAATACGCGCACATGAAATCGGCTTACATTCTGACGGCCGATACGCTGAAAGACGCTCGCCAAAACATGAAGGTGCTTCACCCACTGCCACGTGTCGACGAAATCACAACTGACGTCGATAAAACGCCACACGCTTACTACTTCGAACAAGCTGAAAACGGTGTGTATGCACGTGAAGCTTTATTAGCCCTAGTTCTAAACGACACTTTATAAGCAGGAGATACAGTCATGGTTAAACAAACTCAGCTACAAGTAGAAGCGATCCGTAATGGCAGCGTCATTGACCACATCCCTGCTCATCTTGGGATTAAAATTCTCAAACTGTTCAAGCTGCATAAAACAGAACAGCGCATCACTATGGGGTTAAACCTGCCATCATCAGCGCTCGGCAACAAAGACCTAATCAAGATTGAGAACATCTTTCTGACCAAGGAACAAGCCAACCAATTGGCTCTGTACGCCCCGCAAGCGACGGTCAATCAGATTGAAGAGTACAAGGTGGTTAACAAGCTAACATTAGTGCTGCCAGACCAAATCAACAGTGTCTACTCTTGCCCGAATAGCAACTGTATTTCGCACGGTGAGCCAGTCGAAAGCAGCTTTAAAGTGCAGCTAAAACAGGAAAACGTGCAGCTAAAATGTCACTACTGTGAAAAAGTATTCTCTCGCGAGATCATGAGTGAAATTCGCTAACCCTTAGCGCCATTATCACGGTCTCCAAAGCACCCTAATACCGATGGATATTTATGCCAAACTTGGAATAAATATCCATTTAACAAAAGAATAAAACTCCAAAATAAAAGCAATTAACTAGAATTTTATTTGGTGACCCCCTTCAAAAAGATAACTATTCTTTAGTGGTAGACTCAATGGATAGACGATCATACATCACGCATACCTTCCCTCTCTATTTCGGGATTCATCGGTAAGCCCTATTTAACAATCGTACTCTACGGCTTTGGGAGTACGCTCGGCGCTACGGACAAGCGATAACCACATGTTGACCTTAAGGAGTTGTTCATGAACCCAATCACTGAGCACGGTTGCTTGTATTCAGCTGAAGATAAAACACTGACTGCAGCGTGCAAACGCTTACTACAACAACAAAGCTTCTCGACCCAAAATCAACTGCGAGAGAAACTTGTCGATATTGGCTATACAGGTATCAGCCAATCGACCGTCTCTCGTATTTTGTCACAGCTTGGTGTTGTCAAAATTCAGAATGCTTGCGGTAAAAAGGTTTACTGCATCACGGTTGAAAGTGCACCGGTTCGTGTCGATGCATCCATCTCATCGCAAATCGAATTCATCACTCATAACCAAGCGATGGTCATCGTAAAAACTCATCCAGGTTGTGCACAACTAGTCGCAAGATTAGTTGATATCGACCCACACACTGAGATTATCGGCACCGTTGGCGGTAATGATACCGTGCTTATTATTCCAAAAGATACGATGAATATTGATGCTTGCGAACAAGTAGTAAAAGCACGCTTGGGTGTAGCTTAAATGTCTCTTTTACAAAGGCAAGTCACTCAAGTTGAATTGCAGCTCCCCACTCGATTACCCAATAAAATCGCTATCCCGCCTTAGGGGATATTTGTTTGCCGATGAAACTAATAGCAAACTATTACGGTCTGATTGAGTTAAGATACCTTCAACTCCATTTTGATGACTAAATAGTATGCGACGACTTGCCACATTACTTTTTGTTTGTGTTTCCCTATTCACCCAGCCTGCGTGGGCGCTATTTGGGAACGACAACGCCGAGCCAAGCTTCGGAGGCAATAACAATGGTTTTGTCCCTGTAGACCAAGCTTTCCCTTTCAATTACTACCAGCAAGACGACAAAGTCCTTCTCGACTGGCAAGTAAAAGAGGGCTACTACCTCTATCAACATAGCCTCTCGTTCACCGGGCAAAATCTCGCTATCGGTAATGTTGAATTAGAAGATGGTAAGCCGCACCAAGATGAATTCTTCGGTGAGGTGAGCATTTATACTCAGCCGTTATTCGTGCAAGTTCCTCTGCAGAGTTACCAAGATGGCTCACAGCTGATCGTTAAGTATCAAGGCTGTGCGGACGCAGGGTTCTGCTACCCACCAGAGACTCGTATCATCGACATTGAACCTTTCACAGCAACAGGTTCTGCTAATTCGCAAGGTAGTGACTCACAAGCTTCACCTTCTGCTGGCAACGAAACCGATGTTTCTACGCAACCAACATCTCCGAAAGCAGACGTTGTAAGTAACACGACTCAACAGCCAAATGCCCCTGTTTCAAAAGAAGCAGGCTTAGCCGATAAGCTCGGTGACAGTTGGTGGACCCCTCTATTATTCTTAGCACTCGGTGTTGGTTTAGCCTTTACGCCGTGTGTGCTGCCTATGTATCCGATTCTAACGGGTATCGTTTTAGGTGGTGGCAAACTCAGCCAAGGTCGCGCGCTGATGCTGTCCTTTATTTACGTGCAAGGCATGGCGTTAACCTACACCTTATTAGGTTTAGTGGTTGCTTCAGCAGGCATGCAATTCCAAGCCGCTATGCAGCACCCTTACGTGCTGATCGCGCTGAGTGTTCTGTTCGTGGCGTTAGCAATGTCGATGTTTGGCGTTTATAACCTGCAACTGCCAAGCAGCATCCAAACTTGGCTCAACAACCAAAGCAACAAGCAGCAAGGTGGCAATACCTTGGGCGTATTCGCAATGGGCGCTATCTCTGGCTTGGTGTGTTCACCTTGTACCACGGCGCCATTGTCAGGCGCACTGCTGTATGTGGCTCAGAGTGGTGACCTATTTACCGGTGCAATTGCTCTGTACGCGTTGGCTATGGGTATGGGTATCCCACTGATTTTAGTGGCAGTGTTTGGTAATAAGCTATTGCCTAAAGCGGGCAGCTGGATGAACAAGGTGAAGATCGTATTCGGCTTTATCTTGCTTGCCGCGCCTATCTTCCTGCTAGAGCGCATCATTCCTGAATTGTGGGCAACCGTGCTTTGGTCTGGCCTTGGCTTCATCGCCTTTGGTTGGCTTTACCACAGTAAGAATGCACTGCCATTTGGTGGCTGGAAGCAAAGCGCTGTGGGCATCATTGCGATGCTTGGCCTGTTCGCATCAGCTCAACCTGCGCTCAATTACTGGTTTGCAGAAAAGAGCGTGACGGTAGAACAACACATCCAATTTGCACGCATCAACACGGTTGAAGAACTAGAAATCCAGCTCATCGAAGCGAAGAAACTCGGTAAGCCTGTGATGCTCGACTTCTACGCCGATTGGTGTGTGGCATGTAAAGAATTCGAGAAGTACACCTTCCATCAAGCTGATGTGGAAAACAAGCTTTCTGACTTCGTACTGCTACAAGCCGATGTAACGAGAAACATGCCTCAAGACATTGAACTGCTTAAACAATTACAGGTGCTTGGCTTACCTACGATTGAGTTCTGGGATGGTGAGGGTAACCATGTTCCAAATGCTCGTGTAACCGGTTTTATGCCTGCCGATGTATTCTTAAAACACATGCAAAACCACCAGCTATAACGGCAATATTCACTAAAATATAAGCCGAATCGAAAGCCGCACCGCCCCTCCGTAACGAGATGGCAGTGCGGCTTTTTTGCTATTCAGAGTAACGCTTTCTTATTCCGGGGATAAAAGTCGATATGGTTCAGACTTTTAATGCATAGATATTGTCCACATACTCAATCAGGATGATAATAAATATTAACTAAATTGTTAAAAGTATGAACGTCATGGACTCGACCTATACCATCATCATTGCTGATGACCACCCTCTCTTTCGCAACGCCCTGTTTCAGTCAGTTCATATGGCGATCAGTGGTGCGAACCTGCTTGAGGCCGATTCTCTCGATGCCTTACTGACTCTGCTAAAGAAAGAAGGCGAGCCGGATCTATTACTGCTCGATCTGAAAATGCCGGGCGCCAATGGCATGTCAGGCTTAATTCAACTGCGCGCTGAATACCCAGATCTACCGATTGTGGTGGTTTCTGCCAGTGAAGATGCCAGCGTGGTCACTCAGGTGAAGAGCCACGGTGCGTTTGGCTTTATTCCTAAGTCGAGTGATATGCGTGAGTTGGTGAGTGCACTGAATCAAGTGCTGAATGGCGACCCGTTCTTCCCTGAAGGGCTTATCACCAATAATGCAGCGTGTAGCGACCTTGCAGAAAAGATTTCCACACTGACGCCTCAGCAATACAAGGTATTAGGGATGCTTTCTGACGGCTTGCTTAACAAGCAAATCGCGTATGAATTGAATGTTTCGGAAGCGACCATCAAAGCACATATGACGGCCATCTTCCGTAAACTGGATGTGAAAAATCGTACTCAAGCGGTTATCTTGCTACAAGAAGTCCACAATTAAGCTTCACTGATATCCTCTTCTAAAGTCGTCTTAGGTAAACATAAACCCAACCTGACGACTTTATGATCATCTATCTCTGCAACCACCCAAGTGATGTCATGCCACTCAAAGCTATCACCCAATACAGAGTGTGCGCCAAGCTCTTGAGCAACCAATTGTTTTAGCGTCATTTCTCGCTCTTCTTCCGAGCCAAGTTCAATACCATAACAATCACTCACTGCCGCAACTGATAGCTCAACATCCAAGAAGAAGTCACCAAAGAATCGTGCCGCCTCTTCTGCTAGAGGCGCCTCACTGAACAACGAACTTAAGCTGTCCAAATCTTTGTCTTGACCAAGCACACATAAGATATCGTTCGCCTCTAACACGGTGCTGCCTGATGGGTGAAGCAAGGCATCCTTTCTAAACAGTGCAGTAATTCGCGTTCCTTCCGGCATAGACAAACGCTTTAGTGGTTCGCCCACACACCACTTCTCTTCTTTCAGCTTGTAGACAAACATCTCCCACTCACTAGCAGGGTAAATTTCAATGCCAGTACGAGAAATCGGTGTCGGCGTTGGAGGTAGCGTCACTTGAGCCAATCTCGCGACTTTCATCAAGCTGCCGCCTTGAACAATCAGCGACACCATAACCACGAAGAACGCGATGTTGAAGTAAAGCTGAGCATTAGGCAGGCCAGCCATCATCGGGAACACCGCCAGAATGATCGGTACCGCGCCGCGTAGACCGACCCAAGAAACAAACCAACGTTCCTTGGTGGTAAAACTTCTGAACGGCAGCAAACCCAACCAAACCGACAGCGGACGAGCAAACAAAATCATACCGAAGGCCAGTGCCAGCGCAGGCAGAGCAATGTCCATCAACGTTGATGGCGTCACCAATAAACCCAATACCAAGAACATCACGATCTGGCTTAGCCACGTCATGCCATCAAGAACATTAAGAATCGAGTGTCGCGAGCGCGTCGGACGATTACCAATGAACAAGCCCACTAGGTAAATCGATAAGATGCCGCTGCCGCCAAGCATGTTAGAGAACGCAAACAGAGCCACGCCCCCACTGAGTACCAGAATGGAATAAAGGCCATCAGCCAATTGTACTCGATTGATTAAGCTCCATAGAACCCAGCCGCCGCCAATACCAACAAGAGTACCGATACCAAACTGCATCGCAAAACTTTGCAGTAGGAAGTTCATTCCCATCTCAGCGTCAGGGTTACCTAACAGCGCAATTAAGGTCACCGTCAGGAAGACCGCCATTGGGTCGTTAGTGCCCGATTCGATCTCTAGGGTTGAGCCAACACGCTCATTGAGACTCTGTCCTTTCAGCAAAGAGAATACCGCTGCCGCATCGGTTGAACCAACAATCGCCCCGACCAAGATGCCCTGCATTAATGACAAGTCAAACAGCCAAGCCGCCATTAATCCGGTTAAGGTTGCTGTACATGCGACACCTATCGTCGCCAGCGAGAGCGAAGGCCAGAAAGCGACCTTGAAGCTCGCCACCTTGGTTCGCATACCGCCATCCAACAGAATCACGGCAAGCGCAAGGTTACTCACCAAGTAGGTCAGTGAGTAATCATCGAAATGAATATTACCGGGTCCATCTTCACCCGCTAACATACCAACGAACAAAAAGATCAAAAGAATAGGAACGCCCAATCGAGAGGACACTTGTGAGAAAAGCACGCTGATGGCGATGAGTACGGCACCAGTCAAGAATAAGTGGTTAATGGTTATTGCGTCCAATTCGTTCCCCCAAAGAATAAAATCCGAGCTTTAAGCCTGTTGATCTTTTGCCACTAGCTTGTTGATCTTCTGCCGTTTAGCAAGGCACGGTCGGTGAAAGTGCCGTTGTTACTATAACAAACTTATGTTTCGCTTCGTGTCATAAGCAGGGCTAAATACCGTTTCTCGGTCATTTAGTTGTTAAATTTTATGACTCGCAGTCTAATTCATCCCTTTTTGTTAGACCTTTGGCTAATTTAACAACATTTTAACATCACATTTTTCTATGATTATGTCTCCTAGCTCCCATATTTCAGTACATTAGCGCTAATACCATCCCGACTAAAGTTGCACAGATCCCTTGACTTATCCTTGCTACATTCTAAATCGTAACATTACGTTAACACGCTATTTTACAAAACGGTTTCACAAAAACAGTTTCTACGAAAACGGAATAAAGGAGAAGGCAATGGCGTTCGAATCTACGGAACATGCTCAAGCCTACTGGAAGGAAAACTTGGGAATTATGGGAACACTGCTCGCGGTCTGGTTTGCGGTGTCTTACGGCGCTGGCATCTTATTTGTGGATGCCCTCAATACCGTTCAGTTTGGCGGGTTCAAGCTAGGATTTTGGTTCGCTCAGCAAGGTTCGATATACACCTTCGTGGCGCTGATATTTATTTACGTTGTCCGCATGAATGCGCTCGACAAAAAATACAACGTACAGGAAGACTAGAGGCTAGAACATGGATATTCAAACTTGGACGTTTATTCTCGTCGGTATTACTTTCGCGGTATATATCGGCATCGCAATCTGGGCTCGTGCAGGGTCTACTAGTGAGTTCTACGTTGCTGGCGGTGGTGTACACCCAGTAGCAAACGGCATGGCGACCGCCGCTGACTGGATGTCGGCAGCATCATTCATCTCAATGGCAGGTATCATCTCATTCGTTGGTTACGACGGTGCGGTTTACCTAATGGGTTGGACAGGTGGTTATGTACTACTTGCGCTATGTTTAGCACCTTACCTACGTAAGTTCGGTCAGTTTACGGTTCCTGATTTCATCGGTGAGCGTTACTACTCGAAAACGGCACGTATGGTAGCGGTATTCTGTGCAATCTTCGTATCGTTTACGTACGTTGCAGGCCAGATGCGTGGTGTGGGCGTTGTATTCTCTCGTTTCCTAGAAGTTGATATTAACCTAGGCATCATCATTGGTATGGGTATTGTGTTCTTCTACGCAGTACTAGGTGGCATGAAAGGCATCACTTATACGCAGGTAGCTCAATTCTGTGTCCTCATTTTCGCCTTCCTTGTTCCAGCAATCTTTACCTCAATCATGATGACAGGTAACCCACTTCCACAAGTTGGTATGGGCTCTACGCTATCAGGCACAGATGTTTACCTTCTTGATAAACTGGATGGACTGACCGAAGAACTCGGATTTACCGCCTATACCGAAGGTAACAAGAGCATGGTAGATGTATTCTTCATCTGTGCGGCTCTAATGGTCGGTACTGCGGGTCTTCCACACGTAATCATTCGTTTCTTCACGGTACCAAAAGTACGTGATGCTCGTATCTCAGCGGGTTGGGCACTACTGTTCATCTCATTGCTATACACAACAGCACCAGGCGTTGCAGCATTCGCTCGTGTAAACATGATCGAAACAATCAACGGCCCTGACATGCAAGGTGTCGCTGCAGCGGACGCACCAAGCTGGTACAAAAACTGGGAAAGCACTGGCCTAGTAGGTTGGGAAGATAAGAACGGCGATGGCAAAATGTTCTACTCGGGCGATGAGCGCAACGAGATGAAGATTAACCGTGACATCATCGTACTGGCTTCTCCAGAGCTAGCGAAACTACCAAACTGGGTTGTAGCACTGCTTGCAGCCGGTGGCCTAGCAGCCGCACTATCAACAGCCGCGGGTCTACTATTGGTCATCTCAACGTCGATTTCACATGACTTGTTGAAGAAAGGCTTCAGACCAAACATGACCGACAAGCAGGAGCTGTTAGCCGCTCGTCTGGCAGCCATGGTCGCGATTGTCGGTGCCGGTTACTTAGGTATTAACCCACCAGGCTTTGTAGCACAGGTAGTAGCGTTTGCCTTCGGCTTAGCCGCAGCATCCTTCTTCCCAGCGATTATCCTAGGTATCTTCTACAAGAAGATGAACAAGGAAGGCGCAATTGCAGGTATGTTGTCAGGTATTGCCTTCACAGCAAGCTACATCATCTACTTCAAGTTCATTAACCCAGCAGCAAGCACACCTGAAAACTGGTGGTTTGGTATCAGCCCAGAAGGCATCGGTACGCTAGGTATGTGTCTAAACTTCGTAGTATCGATTGCTGTAAACAAAGTAACTGCTGAAGTACCACAAGATGTACAAGATATGGTTGAGAACATCCGTTACCCGAAAGGTGCAGGTGAAGCTCACGACCACTAAGCACGACCATTAAACAAAGATGTTTAGCAAAAAATGAATCAGTACTTACATTGTAGGGATTAGGTACTGACTCCAGAAAGCCGATACTTCGTGTATCGGCTTTTTCTTTTTCTGCTCACTTTATAAAAAGATAAACAAAGGGTTGTTTTTAAAATTTTATTTGATAATAATTATCATTAACATCCAATAAAGAGATGCAGATGATGATGAAAGAGCAGCAGGTTCTCTATTCGAGATTTTACAAAGCACAGGATCGCTTTGCTTCATTAGAACAAGTTCAAGGCCATGAGCCGTTTGTAATTCGAGAGTATATCGAGTGTGCACTGACGCTTTCGGCTTACTATGAAAAGCATGCCGCTCAAGAAAACATCTTGTTGTGCGAGCTGTATCTACGCCAAGTTTTCTTTCATTTGATTGAAGCGATTGAGTCTCCTCAGCGCAGTTTCGCCTTTCGTCATATCTGCCTAGACTCTATTCACTCACCACTATTTTATTTGAAGCGCCACTACTGCCAGCAACCTCAAGGCCAAGCGCGTTTTTTGAATCTCAGCCAAACACTAAAACAAGTCCAAGCCCCACTTGGCTAACAAGGATAGAACATGACCCTACAATTTCGGATTGAAAAAGACAGCATGGGCGAAGTGAAAGTCCCTGCCGATGCGCTATACCAAGCACAAACTCAGCGTGCAGCGGATAACTTCGCGTTTAGCTCTCACAAGATGCCGACAAGTTTTATTCAAGCACTGGCGTTAATTAAACAGGCAGCGGCAGATACCAATGCTCAGTTAGGTCTACTGGAAGGTGATATTGCCAACGCGATAGCCGAAGCCAGCCAAGAGATCATTGAGGGTAAACACCTCGATCAATTCCCTATCGATGTCTACCAAACCGGTTCAGGTACCAGTTCCAACATGAATGCCAATGAAGTGATTGCTACGCTTGCCTCAAGAAGCTTGCAAGGCGACGTGAACCCCAATGATCACGTCAACATGGGCCAAAGCAGTAACGATGTGGTGCCAACCGCCATTCAAGTGAGCGTTGCTTTGATGGCTGAAAATAAGCTATTACCTGCATTAACTCACCTTTCTGAAGCACTCACCATCAAACAACAGGAACTTGCGGAGGTCGTGAAGACCGGCCGCACTCATCTAATGGATGCGATGCCAATGACCTTTGCTCAAGAGCTAGGTGGTTGGAAATTTCAGATAGAACACGCTAAGCAAGCAATAGAGAACACCCTGCCCGCTATCAAGGCTTTAGCACAAGGTGGTACTGCGGTTGGAACAGGGATCAATGCTGACCCACGCTTTGCCGATAAGTTTGCGAGTAACCTGTCTCAATCGACAAAGATCAGTTTTAGCTCGAGTGAAAACTTCTTTTTTAGCCTCAGCAGTCAAGACGCGATCGTTGCGCTGTCAGGTCAGCTCAAAACGGCAGCAGTTGCGATCATGAAGATCTCAAACGATCTTCGCTGGATGAACTCTGGGCCGTTGGCTGGCTTAGGGGAAATTGAATTACAGGCTCTACAACCAGGCTCATCGATCATGCCTGGCAAGGTAAATCCTGTGATTCCAGAAGCTGCAGCTATGGCGGCGGCGCAAGTCATTGGCAACGACACCACCATTACCGTAGCCGGACAATCAGGTAACTTCCAACTTAATGTGATGCTGCCAGTGATTGCTCATAACGTGTTGGAAAGTATTGAGTTATTGGCAAACAGCTCAGTCGCTTTAGCGGACAAAGCCATCGCGACCTTCACGATACGCCAAGACAATCTCGATTTGGCACTGTCAAAGAACCCAATCCTAGTGACCGCACTTAACCCTGTGATTGGCTACTTGAAGGCGGCTGATATTGCCAAGAAAGCTTACAAAGAAGGCTTACCAATTCTGGATGTCGCAGAAAGAGAAACCGATCTTAGCCGAGAAGAGCTCAGTAAACTGCTTGATCCAACCACACTGACACAAGGTGGCATTGCTGGTTAGTTATTGAATTAACAAGCGAATCGGCGTTCGCAAAAAAAACAGAGACAAAAAAGGCCTCATCTGAGGCCTTTTCACTATCCGCTCACGAACGTACTAATCCGAGCCTGTTAACCCAAACTAGCTCACTCGATTCAAGACCGCTCTTAACTTAAGTGGCTTCACTGGCTTGGCAATAAAGCGAAAGCTGTTGGCCTTTATCGCTGCCAACATGTCATCGGTTCTATCGGCACTAATGATGACCCCTTCAAAAGAGTCTCCGAGGCGCAAGCGACACTGCTGCAGGACTTCGAGACCCGTTCTGCCATTATCTAAACGGTAATCAGAGAAAATCACATCAGGTAGCCAACCCTCATCTAGGCACTGCAAGCTTTCGACCAAATCAACCGCCGTCTTAACCTCACAGCCCCAACGTCCGATCAGGTTTTCCATACCGACTAAGATTTCTCGTTCATTATCGACACACAATATCTTGAGATGTTCGATGTCGCTGGTCGCCATTGGCGTCGAAGCTTGCACAACTGGAGCCACTTTTTCCGCTCTAGCTAAGGTGATGGAAAAGACACTGCCTTGCCCCGGCCATGAGCGCATCGAAATTTGATGGCCAAGCACATGAGCAATACCTTTCGAGATAGCCAGCCCTAACCCCAATCCTTGATCGGCTCGTACTTGGCTGCCACGAGTAAACTCTTCAAAGATTTCTTGTTGCTTGTCTTCATCGATACCGGTTCCATTATCCCACACATCAATTCGAACCTGTCCATTCACTCTTCTCGCACCCAGTACCACTTTCCCTTCCGGGTTATAGCGGAACGCATTGGTCAAAAAGTTCTGAATCACACGCCTCAACAGCTTAGGGTCTGAATGAATGAACAATGACGACGGAATCATCTTAAACTCAATTTTCTGTTGTCTCGCTAGAGCGCTAAATTCCGCGTTCAAATTGGTTAATACGTCATGCACGGCAATCGCGTGAATGTTGGTTTCTAACTTTCCGGACTCCAATCGAGAGATATCTAGCAAGTCACCAATCAAATCTTCTGCGGCGCCAAGTGCACTCTCGATGTGAGATGACAATTGCTTCACCTCTTGCTCTTTTGCCACCTCAGACAGTGACGAAGCAAATAGACGTGCGGCATTGAGCGGCTGCATCAAATCGTGGCTTACCGCGGCTAGAAAACGACTCTTAGATTGTGATTCTTGATCCGAAATCTGCGTGGCTTTTACCAAGCGATGGTTCAGTTTTTCGAGTTCTTGAGTTCGCTCATGCACTCTCGATTCCAAACTTTCGTTGGCATCTTTTAGCGCTTGCTCTGCTTGTCGGAATACCGTGATGTCGGTAAAGCTCATCACAAAGCCACCACTTGGCATCGGGTTACCTTGCACTTCAATCACTCGACCATCAGGACGAATGCGAGAAGAGGTATGTCGAGTGCCTTGCTCCAAATGATAAACACGGCGACGCACATGATCTTCAGGGTCACCCGGACCACACAAACCTTGCTGAGCATTATGGCGAATCACATCGGAGATCGGCCTGCCCACTTGTATCAAACCAGCAGGGAACTCAAACAATTCTAGATAGCGCTGATTCCACGCCACCAGCCTCATTTGTTTGTCGATTACTGCGATGCCTTGGCCAATATGTTCAATCGCGCCTTGCAGTAAACCACGGCTGAAGTCGTACAGTTCCGAAGCTTCATCCACGATGGTCGCGACTTCTTCAAGCTGCATGTTTCTTCCCTGTAAAGCGGAAGTAAGTACTAACTTAGCAGACGAAGCACCGAATACTCCGGCGAGCACGCGCTCTGCGTGTCGAATCAGACTTGCAGGCGCTTGTTGATTAGGAAGCAGCGGCTGACCGTGTTGTTGCCAATAGCTGTGTAAGGCACTTTTGGCACGCTTACGGCCTACAAAACGCGACGCCAGCATCTCTAATTCAGCGACCGTCACTCGGTTCTGGTAAAGGCTGATATTCTCGTTTTCAGGCAGCGGCGTGCCAACAAATGCTGCTGATTGTAAGCGCTCACTTAGGCTTGGGCGAGTCGTCATCGAAACCACGGCATAGCACAAGGTATTAAGTACAATACTCAGCACAATGCCCCAGTTTGAACTGCTGATATTCCAGCTACTGAGCAGTTCTGGCGGCGTGATAATCCACAGTAAAAGGTTACTTTCACTGTCGCCAGCCAACATGCTGGTTTGGCTCATCAAGGTAATCAGCCAAATCAACGAGCCCACCATTAAGCCGACATACACGCCCTTGCGGTTACCCGGGCGCCAGTACAAACCACCAATAAGTGCTGGCGCGAATTGAGCAATCGCAGCAAAGGAAAGAAAGCCAATCGCTGACAGTGAATGGATGGTATCGAGCGCCTGATAAAACAGCCAAGCACCCAGTAACAGCAGTAAAATTAGCCCGCGGCGAATCACCAATAGCAGGCCAGAAAAGTGTCGATGGGTTCTTTGAGTTAGGCGCATACGGCGCAGTAACAATGGCATCACTAAATCATTCGACACCATGATCGCCAAGGCGATGGTCGACACTATCACCATGCCACTTGCCGCAGACGTACCACCAAGGAAAGCCAGCAAGGCAATGTGATTAGCGCCTTCTGACATTGGCACACTGATCACATAGGTATCCGCTGGCATACCAGTAAGTAGTCCTTGTCCTGCCCAAGCAATTGGCAGCACGAACAGTCCCATCAAAATCAGGTAAAGCGGAAACAACCAACGAGCGGTATGCAGGTCTTGAGGACGTTCGTTCTCTACCACCATGGTATGGAACTGGCGTGGCAGACAGACAATCGCCAACATGGTCAAAACGGTATGAATAATTAAGGTCGGAATATTGGGTGATTCGTAGGTGGAAGCCGCCACATCAAGCAAGTCGATCTTGTCGCTGCTCATCGCCAGATACATGATGAATAGGCCAACGATCAGGAATGCCGCGAGCTTAACGATGGATTCAAACGCCACCGCCATCATCATGCCACGGTGATGCTCTGTGTTATCAATGTGTCTTGTACCAAACAGCATGGTGAAAATAGCCAAAGCACCGACCACAAACCAAGACACATGATAGTCCTGATAACCGAAGTCAGCCGCTAGGTTGGGTGCAACAATATCCAACCCCATGGTAATACCACGCAGTTGCAGAGCAATATAAGGAAGGATACCAACCACGGCGATAACCGTCACCGCCACCGCTAAGCCCTGAGATTTTCCATAACGAGCCGCGATAAAGTCGGCAATGGAGGTGATATGTTCCCGCTTCGCAATCAGGATCAGCCGCGCCAAGATCCGCCAGCCTAGTGTAAAGACTAGAATCGGGGCGAGGTAAATGGGTAAAAAAGACCAAGGGTTGTTACTCGCCTGCCCGACCGTTCCATAGAAGGTCCAAGAGGTACAATACACGGCAATCGAAAGGCTATAGATCCACGGGCGCCAACGCGATAGCCAACGAACCTGCCTGTCTCCATACCAAGCGATCAGAAATAACACGCCCAAGTAGGCTAAAGAGACTGGAATTACTATCCATCCTTGCATTGAAAACCCTTTTTTCATCCATAAAAAAACCTCTCCATAAGGGAGAGGTTTCATTTAACTAAGGATGGGTGATTAACTCAATCGCATCGCTTAAATTCTGTGCTTTAGACTCTAATTATCAGCATTTGCTGTGAGATTCTGACTGTTCCGAATCTGATTGATTAATCTCAACCACTGAACTTCTTTCATCCAACTTAATGAACAGAGCAAGTGCACCCATTGCAGCCATGCCCCAGAAGATATTTGCGCCCCAAAGCTCATAACCCCAACCACTTAAGGTGGTCATCAGTGCAATAAAGGCACCTAATGGAATCGCGTTATACAGGGCTTGTAGCGCAACCATCTTGTTTTGTTCTTCAGATTGGATGTATTGAATCGCGGCGATGTGTGCCATGGCAAATGTCACACCGTGCAGCAACTGCACCATCACCAGTGCAAAAATCGCCGTGGTTGATGCGGTAATACCCCAACGCGCCATCACCCCAATAGCCGCGACGACAAACAAAGTACGCAGTGACCAGCCTGAGAATAATCGCTTACTCAGAGCAAATACGGCCACTTCAGCAACAACACCTAAACTCCACAAATAACCGATGATAGCTTCTGAGTGACCCGCTTCTTTCCAATAAATCGCACTAAAACTGTAGTAAGCCGCATGACTACCTTGCAGCAGCGCCATCAAGGCTAAAAACTTTACCACTGACGACTCACGCAGCAGTTCACCTAGTTTTGGTCGCGCCGCTTGTTGCTCAGATTGTGTTACTGGCATCACATTGGGGTTTCTCATCGCAAGAATCAATGACAGCAACACACCGGCAAGCGCAGTATACAAAATCATGTCGGTGCCGAATTGTGCCACCAAATAGCCAACAACCGTTGAACCTGCGATAAAGGCAATTGAGCCCCAAAGGCGAGTTCGGCCGTAGTCGAGCATTTTCAAACGACTGTAATGGTTAGCCATCGCATCAGAAAGAGGAATGATCGGCCCACAACAGAGGTTAAACAGTACCGTTGCCAACAACATCAGTATAAAACTGCCACCGGTGAAGAAGTGGAAACCGACAAACAGCAGCGCAGCGAAACTCAAACAGCGTAGCGCTGGCATCAAGTGTTCCACTTTATGGATACGCGGCGTAATCACTAAGTTGGCCACACAACGAGTTGCAAAGCCGATACCAATCAATACGCCAATATCACCAGCAGACACGCCTTGGTCTTCAAACCACAACGCCCAAAATGGCAAATACACGCCATACGCAAAAAAGAAACCAAGAAAATACTGAGAGATCCAGCCATAGGGTGAAGGGCTAAACATAAATGACCTATAAAGTGTGCGGAAAAAGGCAGCACCAATTATGCCTATCTCGCATACGATGAAAAAGGGAATTATTACTGGGATAGTATTCCCATATTCAATGGGTCTGGATATCGCATTTCAACAAGAGATTTCACGCTCATCAATACTCATACTCGCATTTAGACTAAAGTCGTCTGGAGCTTCGCTGGTATTTTGTCAGACTGATTAAAGACTCCCATTTCTTCTTGTGATGCTTATGCCTGACAAATTTAATATGCAGCACCCGCCCTTCGATAGCCTGTCCGACGCCGAACAGTTGAAGCTTCGCTCTTCATTAGACGTGGTGTATTACCGCTCTCAAGAAGTGATACTGGAAGCTGAAAGGCCGAGCCGACACCTGCATATTTTGATCAAAGGAGCTGTTGAAGAGCGCGCGAGCAGTGATGGTGAGATTTACGCACACTATGCCAATGACGATATTTTTGATGTCCGCAGCCAGTTTGAACCCCACACCAAACACCAATATATCGCACTCGAAGATACATTAAGTTATCTGCTGCCCACCGATATTTTTCTTGAGCTTTACCACGCCAATGGCCAATTCGCTGCCTACTTTGATAGCAACCTATCAACACGAAAAGCTTTGATAGAAGCCGCCCAGCAGCAACAGAATCTTGCCGAGTTTATATTAACCAAAGTGGATGACTCTATCTATCACCCACCACTGATACTTGAACCAAACCAACCGATCAACCAAGTCACTCAAACCCTTAAAGAACAAGGGTTAGACTCGGCCCTAGTCCATTTGGAACATAATGATCCAAAAGCTTTTGGATCATCATGTTCCTTATCGTATGGAATCGTCACTCGAACCAATTTATTGCATGCTGTGATGCTCGATAATTTCACACTGGATGCGCCTGTCGGTGAGATCGCAACGTTTCCGGTGATGCACGTGAACCAAGGCGATTTCTTATTTAACGCCATGATTACCATGACCAGAAATCGAGTAAAAAGGTTGATGGTTTGTGATGGTAAAAATGCGGTCGGCATGGTGGATATGACACAGATTCTCAGTGCATTCTCCACACACTCCCACGTTCTTACTTTGCGTATTGCGCGCGCCACCAGCGTTGAAGAATTGGCAATGGCATCCAACAAACAACGTCAACTGGTCGAGAGCTTGCTCAGTAATGGGATTCGCACACGCTTTATCATGGAGCTGATTTCTGCGGTCAACGAACAGATCATAGAGAAGGCTTTTGAGTTGGTGATCCCACCTGCACTGCATAATCATTGCTGCCTAATCGTGTTGGGTTCTGAGGGGCGTGGAGAGCAAATTCTCAAAACCGATCAAGACAACGCTCTGATTATTCAAGATGGTTTGGAATGGCATCAATGCCAAAGTGCCATGAACGACCTCACCCATACCCTTCAACAATTGGGTTACCCACTGTGCCCGGGCAACGTAATGGTCAACAATCCGAAATGGGTGCATTCAGAACAAGAGTGGAAACAAACCCTCACCCATTGGGTAAAAAAAGCCACGCCAGACACCGTGATGGATATCGCGATCATGGCAGATGCACACGCAGTAGCGGGGAATAGAGAGTTATTAAAACCTGTAAAGCAGCACCTCAGTGATTTAATGCTCGGACAAGAATTGATTCTGACGGAGTTCTGCCGCCCGGCGCTGAACTTCTCAGTTCCCCTGACCCTGTTTGGTAATGTGAAGCAATCTAAGTCCGGACTCGATATCAAACAAGGCGGTATTTTCCCTATCGTGCATGGTGTGAGAGCGCTTTGCCTAGAACATGGTGTCACGGTCAACAACACCTTCGAACGCATTGAGCAGCTGGTCAGCAAGAAAGTATTAGAGCAAAGTACTGCCGATAATCTCAGTGAAGCACTCAAGCAATTCTTTAAGTGGCGCTTAGCCCAAAGGCTTTCTCAGCAGCACAGCAGCAACAAGATTAACGTCAAACTGATGGAACGAGCAGACAGGGATCTGCTTCGTCATAGCCTGCACGTGGTGAAGAAATTCAAGCAATGGCTCGGCTACCACTATCAGATACGGGATTAGGCATTGCACGATGAATAGGTTGGTTCGCTATTACTGGCATCACAAGCTCAAAGGCTCCCTCTATCAGCCTCTGTTTACTGCGCCTATTGATCATGAATATGTATCGCTCGATTGTGAAACCACCAGCCTAGATCCCAATCAGGCAGAATTAGTTACCATTGCCGCGACCAAGATCATCGGTAACCGAATCATTACCAGCCAACCTTTTGAAGTCCGGTTGCGCGCCCCCCAATCGCTCGATTGCAATTCAATAAAAATCCACCGTATCCGTCATCAAGATCTAAAGCACGGCATCGAAGAAAAACAGGCTTTAATCGAGCTACTGAACTTCATTGGAAATCGTCCTTTAGTCGGCTATCACATCCGCTATGATAAAAAAATTCTCGACCGCGCCTGTTTAAAACAGCTTGGATTTCCACTGCCTAACCGATTAGTCGAAGTGAGCCAACTCTATCAAGACAAACTCGAAAGACAGCTGCCCAATGCCTATTTTGATCTCAGTATGGACGCCATCTGTCGCCAACTCGATTTACCTATCCCGGTCAATAAACATGATGCATTACAAGACGCTATCTCCGCTGCGCTGATCTTTGTGCGCCTGAAACATGGTGACCTTCCCCGTTTCAACTCTTCTTATTCTTAATTCAACCACTGGCGCTTCACATAGAGAGCAACATCTCAAAATTGAACTTAACTCGCTATTTTGTAAGTGAAAAGCAGCGTCTCATCCTAAAGTCTAATTGTGGAAATCGCCGTCCTAGCCGAGAGTGATAACACAAAGACGGTTCTGTAATAGACCTAGAAACTGAACACAAAGGAAGTTGCCAGTTCATTAGGAATGTAGGCACAAGGAGAGATGCAATGAGTGAAGCCCACGTTTATCCGGTAAAAGAAAATATTAAATCAACCACACACGCGGATAATGACACTTACCTAGCCATGTACCAGCAATCTGTTTCTGACCCTGAAGGCTTTTGGGGTGAACACGGAAAAATCGTTGATTGGATCAAACCTTTCACACAAGTAAAAAACACCTCTTTCGACCCTGGCCACATTGATATTCGCTGGTTTGAAGATGGCACGCTTAACGTTTCGGCTAACTGTATCGACCGCCACCTTGCTGAGCGCGGTGATGAAGTCGCTATCATCTGGGAAGGCGATGACCCGACAGATGATAAAACTCTAACTTTTAATGAACTGCATAAAGAAGTGTGCCTGTTTTCGAATGCTCTAAAAGAGCAAGGCGTGCGCAAAGGTGATGTGGTTTGTTTATACATGCCAATGGTGCCAGAAGCGGCAGTAGCCATGCTGGCGTGTACCCGTATCGGTGCGGTTCACACAGTCGTATTTGGTGGTTTCTCACCAGAAGCACTGTCTGGTCGTATTATCGATTCAAATTCTAAAGTCGTTATCACTGCCGATGAAGGCGTGCGTGGCGGCCGTGCTGTTCCACTGAAAAAGAATGTCGATGAAGCACTGACGAACCCTGAAGTGAAAAACATCGAGAAGGTTGTTGTATTCAAACGCACTGGCGGTGATGTGGCATGGCACGAACATCGCGATGTGTGGTGGCACGATGCTATTGCTAATGTATCTGCAGATTGCCCACCAGAAGAGATGAACGCAGAAGATCCACTATTCATCCTTTATACGTCAGGCTCAACAGGTAAACCTAAAGGCGTTATGCACACCACAGGTGGCTACCTTGTTTATGCTGCGATGACCTTCAAATACGTATTCGATTACCAAGAAGGCGAGACTTTCTGGTGTACAGCCGATGTGGGTTGGATTACCGGTCACACATATCTTGTTTACGGACCGCTTGCTAATGGCGCAAAAACGATTCTGTTTGAAGGCGTGCCAAATTACCCGAACACCAGCCGCATGAGCGAAGTGGTCGATAAGCACCAAGTTAATATTCTTTATACGGCGCCAACGGCTATTCGTGCATTGATGGCGAAAGGCAATGAAGCCGTTGAAGGTACTTCTCGTGACAGCCTAAGAATCATGGGCTCAGTGGGTGAACCTATCAACCCAGAGGCGTGGGAGTGGTACTACAAAACAATCGGTAATGAGCAATCTCCAATTGTTGATACATGGTGGCAAACAGAAACGGGCGGTATCTTGATTGCACCGCTACCAGGCGCAACAGACCTGAAACCGGGCTCTGCAACTCGTCCATTCTTCGGTGTGCAACCGGCACTGGTTGATAACATGGGTAACATCATTGAGGGTGCAACAGACGGCAACCTAGTGATTCTTGACTCTTGGCCAGGCCAAATGCGTACCGTTCATGGCGATCATGACCGCTTCGAACAGACTTACTTCTCGACCTTTAAAGGCATGTACTTCACCAGTGACGGCGCTCGTCGTGATGAAGACGGTTACTACTGGATTACGGGGCGTGTCGATGATGTACTTAACGTATCAGGTCACCGTATGGGTACTGCTGAGATTGAATCGGCTCTAGTCGCGTTCGATAAGATTGCAGAAGCCGCGATTGTGGGCATCCCTCATGATATTAAAGGCCAAGCGATTTACGCTTACATCACGCTGAATGATGGTGAGTTCCCAACCGCAGAGCTTCATAAAGAAGTAAAAGACTGGGTACGTAAAGAGATTGGCCCAATTGCAACGCCAGATGTACTGCACTGGACCGACTCTCTACCAAAAACTCGTTCGGGTAAAATCATGCGTCGTATCCTGCGTAAAATCGCGACTGGCGATACAGGTAACCTAGGTGATACCTCGACACTGGCCGACCCAAGTGTGGTTGATAAGCTGATTGCCGAGAAAGCAGAACTGGCATAAGCAACCAGTCACAGCAGCTAATCACTGTTTAAAACAGCACTTTCTAAACCGTCACCTATGTGGCGGTTTTTTTTATGGCTGATCTTGATCTCAAATATCCCGCCCCAAATTAAGGCTAAGACGCTTTTTTGTTAAGTTGGTAACAATTCCAAGCTGTATCAATAGGAGATTAGACCAGTAAATTGCTGCGATTTGCGCTGAATTAGCTATAATCTGGTTCTAATTTTTAAATTTGGGTTTTTCTCACTGGAAATTAACCGCAAATTTTCAATAAAATGGCAACATTCACGTTCGTAAACACGATAAAGGAAGATAGCCCCACGATGTCTACAAAGTTTCGCATTCTAGTTTTAAATGGCCCAAACCTTAACCTGTTAGGCCTTAGAGAGCCCGCACACTACGGTTCTCAAACACTTGACCAGATTATTAGCTCACTGACCGAGCAAGCGAAAGCACACGATGTTGAGCTATCTCACTTACAGTCAAATCGTGAGTACGAACTGATTGAAGCTATCCATAGTGCTTATCAAAATGTTGATTTTATTATTATCAACCCAGCAGCCTTTACACATACCAGTGTGGCACTGCGTGATGCACTACTTGGCGTTGCCATACCATTTATTGAGGTTCATCTATCGAATGTTCACGCGCGTGAACCATTCCGTCACCACTCTTACCTATCTGATAAAGCAGAAGGTGTGATTTGTGGCTTAGGTGCCCAAGGTTATCAATTTGCTTTGACCGCTGCGCTCAGCAAGCTCAACTCAAAGTAAACATAAACAACGAACTATTACTAACCTACTCAGTCATAGAGTAAGTTCAATTAACAGATAAAGAGAAAGAAACAATGGATATTCGCAAAATCAAAAAGCTAATCGAATTGGTTGAAGAGTCTGGTATTTCTGAGCTAGAAATCTCTGAAGGTGAAGAGTCAGTACGAATCAGTCGTAACAGCACTGCACCTGTAGCACCTGTTCAATATGCAGCTGCTCCAGCACCTGTAGCGGCAGCAGCTCCTGCGGCGGCACCTGTAGCAGCAGAAGCAGCAGCTCCTGCAGTTCCAGCTGGTCACCAAGTTCTTTCTCCAATGGTTGGTACTTTCTACGGCGCTCCAAGCCCAGACGCAAAACCATTCGTTAAAGTTGGTCAATCTGTAACTGCTGGCGAAACGCTATGTATCGTTGAAGCAATGAAAATGATGAACCAAATCGAAGCTGATAAATCTGGTGTTGTAACAGCTATCCTAGTTGAAGACGGTCAACCAGTAGAATTCGACCAAGCTCTAGTAATTATCGAATAATAGAGAGCACTCATTATGTTAGATAAATTAGTAATCGCGAACCGTGGTGAGATTGCACTACGTATTCTGCGTGCATGTAAAGAGCTTGGCATTAAAACGGTAGCGGTTCACTCAACTGCTGACCGTGACCTTAAGCACGTACTGCTTGCAGACGAAACCATTTGTATCGGTCCAGCTCGTGGTATCGATAGCTACCTAAACATCCCTCGTATCATCAGCGCAGCTGAAGTTACAGGTGCAGTAGCTGTTCACCCTGGCTACGGCTTCCTATCTGAAAATGCAGACTTTGCAGAACAGGTAGAGCGCAGTGGCTTTATCTTCGTTGGCCCTAAAGCTGAAACCATTCGCATGATGGGTGACAAAGTGTCAGCTATCACGTCAATGAAGAAAGCTGGCGTACCTTGTGTACCAGGTTCTGACGGCCCTCTTGATGATGATGAAGTGAAAAACAAAGCGCACGCTAAACGCATTGGCTTCCCAGTTATCATCAAGGCATCTGGCGGCGGCGGCGGTCGTGGTATGCGTGTTGTTCGTTCTGAAGCAGAATTAACAGAAGCTATCGCGATGACTCGTGCTGAAGCAAAAGCATGTTTCAACAACGACATGGTTTACATGGAGAAATTCCTAGAAAACCCACGTCACATTGAAGTACAAGTGCTTGCAGATGGCCAAGGTAATGCTATCCACCTAGGTGAGCGTGACTGTTCAATGCAACGTCGTCACCAGAAAGTTGTGGAAGAAGCGCCAGCTCCAGGTATCACTGAAGAGATGCGTAAGTACATTGGCGAACGTTGTACTCGTGCATGTATTGAGATCGGTTACCGCGGTGCAGGTACATTTGAATTCCTATACGAGAACGGTGAATTCTACTTCATCGAAATGAACACTCGTATCCAGGTTGAACACACGATTACTGAAATGGTAACGGGTATCGACCTAGTGAAAGAACAGCTACGTATTGCAGCTGGTCAGCCTCTATCATTCACTCAGGATGACATTAAGCTGCGTGGCCACTCAATCGAATGTCGTATCAATGCTGAAGATCCAGTTCGTTTCCTACCTTCACCAGGTAAGATTGAACGTTTCCACGCACCAGGCGGCATGGGCGTACGTTGGGAATCTCACATCTACACGGGTTACACAGTGCCACCACACTACGATTCAATGATTGGTAAGCTGATCACTTACGGTGAGAACCGTGATGTTGCTATCGCTCGTATGAAGAACGCATTGGGTGAAATGATTGTTGAAGGTATTAACGTTAATACTGAGCTTCAACTGTCTATTATGAACGACGAAAACTTCCAACACGGTGGTGCAAACATCCACTACCTTGAGAAGAAACTTGGTTTGTCATAATCCGTTCGTTTAAGAACAGTCAAAATGCTCACTTCGGTGAGCATTTTTGTTTTTGAACCGCCGAAAAAATCAATCTTTAATCCCCATTATATTCCGTGGGGTTTTGGTGAATTTGCTCATATTTTCTGCTAGACTCGCCATCCAATTTTTCTCATATAGAAGATGCAGCCATGCCTTGGATTCAAATCAAGCTTAATGCTACCAATGAAAATGCCGAACAAATCGGCGACATGTTAATGGAAGAGACTGGTGCTCTTTCTGTAACTTTCCTGGATGCACAAGATACCCCTGTATTTGAGCCTCTGCCAGGCGAAACTCGCCTTTGGGGTGATACTGACATTCTCGCGCTTTACGACGCTGAGACTGATACTGGTGTCGTTCTAGCGCAGATTAAAGCAAGCAACATGTTCCCTGCAGACTTTGCTCATAAAGTAGAGCAAATTGAAGACAAGGATTGGGAGCGTGAATGGATGGACAACTTCCACCCAATGAAGTTTGGTGAGCGTTTATGGATCTGCCCTAGCTGGCGCGATATCCCTGAACCTGACGCTGTTAACGTAATGCTAGACCCTGGCCTTGCATTTGGTACAGGTACTCACCCGACAACGGCATTGTGTCTTGAGTGGCTTGAAGGCTTAGACCTTGCAGGCAAAACCGTGATCGACTTCGGTTGTGGCTCAGGCATCCTAGCGATCGCTGCGATCAAACTAGGCGCAGCAAAAGTTATCGGGATCGACATTGATCCTCAAGCTCTGCTTGCATCAAAAGACAACGCACAACGCAATGGCGTTGCTGAGCAACTAGAGGTGTTCTTGCCACAAGATCAACCGGAAGGTTTGCTAGCAGACGTTGTTGTTGCCAACATTCTTGCGGGTCCATTACGCGACCTTTCTGGCATCATCAAGGGCCTAGTTAAGCCAAATGGTGTACTTGCGATGTCGGGTGTTTTAGATACACAAGCAGAAGATGTTGCCACTTATTATCGTGATGAGCTTCACATTGAACCGATCATCGAACACCAAGAATGGTGTCGAATCTCAGGTCGCAAGCAAGGCTAGACAAGACTTTGGGCGCTAATTGACTGAAATTTAAACAAATTACAAAAACAAATTGTAAATGCTCAAATATTAGTCTTTTCACGCAGCGAAAAAATGCGTAAAATGCGCGCCCTTGCTGGTACAGAACTGTGATGACATTTTTGAAAATCGGAAATTATCAACTTAAGAACAATCTAATCGTCGCTCCTATGGCTGGCGTAACGGATAGACCATTCCGTGAGTTGTGTCTTCGCTACGGTGCGGGGATGGCAGTCAGTGAAATGATGTCCTCCAATCCGAAAGTTTGGAAAACGTCAAAGTCTCAGCAGCGTATGGTACATGAAGGCGAATCGGGCATTCGTTCAGTACAAATCGCTGGTGCAGATCCACAGCTTATGGCCGAGGCTGCTCAATTTAATGTCGATAACGGTGCGCAAATCATCGATATCAACATGGGTTGTCCAGCCAAAAAAGTGAATAAGAAGCTTGCGGGCTCAGCCTTACTGCAGCATCCAGAACTCATTGAAGACATTCTGAAAGCGGTGGTAAATGCTGTCGACGTTCCAGTAACGTTGAAAACGCGCACAGGCTGGGATACAGACAATAGAAACTGTGTCCAAATCGCGAAAATAGCCGAAGACTGCGGCATACAAGCTCTTGCGCTCCATGGAAGAACTCGCGCTTGTATGTACAAAGGTGAGGCAGAATACAAACACATTAAAGCAGCGAAACAAGCAGTATCTATTCCGGTTATCGCTAACGGTGATATCGATAGTCCGGAAAAAGCGAAGTTTGTGCTGGAGTACACCGGCGCTGATGCTTTAATGATAGGTCGACCTGCCCAAGGACGTCCTTGGATTTTTAACGAAATCCTACACTATTTGGAAAACGGCACCACGATGGACCCACTCCCGATTTCGGAAGTGAAAGACATCATGCTTGGTCATGTGCACGCTCTACATGAATTTTATGGAGAGTTTTTAGGCCCTCGCATCGCTCGTAAGCATGTGGGTTGGTATCTAAAAGAACATGAACAAGCGAGTGAGTTTCGCCGTACCTTCAACGCATTCGAAGCAGGTGATCTGCAGCTTGAAGCGCTAGAAGGTTTTTTTGATAACGTTGCACCATAATTACGAGAAGAGCTAGACCGAATATGTTCGAACAAAATCTGACTTCAGAAGCATTGACAGTAACTACAGTTACATCACAAGACCAAATCACGCAGAAGCCACTACGTGACTCAGTTAAAGCATCATTGAAAAATTACCTTGCTCAATTAAACGGTCAAGAAGTCAGCGAGTTATACGAATTAGTATTAGCTGAAGTTGAACAGCCACTACTAGACACTATCATGCAGTACACTCGCGGTAACCAAACTCGCGCAGCAACCATGATGGGTATTAACCGCGGTACTCTTCGCAAGAAACTTAAAAAATACGGCATGAATTAATAAAAAATTCATAAGTTATTGTTTTTAAAGGCCATTCATTTTACTGAGTGGCTTTTTTATTTTATAGCTACCACACAAACTACCAATTCCGTTTTTTTACACTAAAAACTGCGCATTAATTTTTATCATGCGACCTCCCAAACTCATCAAAAAAATCCCCCGCGTTTTTTTCAAAAAATAAGGTGGAAAAGGTGACTAATGTGACCAGCCCTTATGTAGCAAGGGTTTCAAAAACACGCTCTTATGACGCCCGTCATATTAGAAACGTGACCAAAACATGACAGGCACAAAAAAAGCGCCGTTCCTAGCGCCTCTCTCAATTCAATAATTTGTATTTTAGCTCTTTTCTTCGGGTGGTACGGACTTCACCGATTTAGGGAAAAAGTTGGCTAAGTGGTCGTTCATTTTCTTATAGGCCGGATTGGTCATATCTTTTCCAGTGCTCGATTTTGGCGGATATGAATTACTCATGATGTGTTTTCCTTGTTTGGGGTTTCTGTGCTTGGGTCGGTTACTTTAGTCTACGTAAAACTCCAGTTAACCCGCCCGTGTTAATCGATGGGTCACGATAATTCATGATTAAGTTGAACTCTTCCTGCCCTGCGCGCTCGTATACGGCTTTTAGGTACTCATCGATACACTGGCGTAGCTTTTTACCTTTAAGTTCCTTAGAAGAGAAATTGGGATGCCTTGCGACCATAATCTGAATAATTGCATCGTCAGCGGCCTTTGACATATTAAGCAGCTCTAGTAATTTGTCCTTTTTGCTCATTTCAAACCCTCCACTTCCTCGATTAGCTTCTGTAATTCCATTTCGTGATTCTTGTTTGCCTCCCTTAGCGAACCCTCTAATTCTGCAATTCGAGCTTGGTAGTTACTGTGAACGTGATCAGTCAGCAAGTCGCGAGCGTTAATCTCAATCAGTTTTTCTATTCCTGCAATTAATGCAGCCTTTGCGCGACTTGAGTCCTTTTCCTGCATATGAGAAGGCGCGTCTAAATCCACATTGTGAGCAACAGCAAAGCCCAGTTTAGCTGCCAGTTCTGAGATTGCTTTTGCTCGCGCTTGTTCAATGGTTAATAGCTTCAAAATGGTAATCCTGTGTTTTTTTTTGCCAGTAGATCTAACCAATGCCTTGTAGTTAGTTAGTGGGCAATAATTCATGTGAAAATCAATATTCTGTGTTTGTGTAGTGATATTTGCTGTTTTTGCTAATTTCGTTATCTGAAAATCAATATTATTGTTATTAGAATGGGAATTAAGACTCTAAAAATCAGCCTTTTTACATTCCCAACTTCGTAGGGTTGATATTCCCATTTCGCTATTTTTAAACGATTTTTCGCCATCCATGATCGCAAAACGGGTCAAATCCAACATCAATCATAATCAGGCTTACATCATATGATTTACCCATATCCTTTAATGCCTGAGCAATATCCGCAGTTGCGTAAATTGTGGCGCGTTCATAGGGTGCTGAGTTAATGCCGGTCTCAAACACAGTTATTAGTTTTTCCATCATTTCATCGTTCTGAGAATCGCCCGCAACATAATCCTTAATAACCGCTTTTGTGTCGCAATACTCGCAACCACTAAATAGCCTGCTTTGCTTTGCCATCTTCACTGTCTTTCGTGCGTTTCGCTCAACCAGTAACGACTTTAAACTTCCCTTATCACTCATAATCAATTTACCCGCTCTCAATTATTGGTACTCATAAGCTTTATCAAATGCGCTTTTCATTTCTTCTAGCAATGGCACTTTGTAACAAGTGGTGCGCTTACCGTTGATTGTGGGTCTTCCTCCATCGGTCAAACTCACTGTCCCAATCAAGTACCGCCCTAGCTTTTTCTCGTTTATTATTCGATGGCCTGAAACACTCAATTTCTGGCAATACCCTGTATAAGATTCAAAAAAACTGCCTTTGGGAACGATTGCCCCACCCTCAAGATCGTATGACTGGTTCCCGTCAATTATTTCGCCATTTTCTATGATTCCAGACAGCCATTCCTCATGTGGTTCTAGCGACTCCATAACTTGTTGTTGTGTCGCCTCAGTCCTTGGTGCTTTTCTTAAATCGAAGCTCGATAAATCGTAATCTTGTAGGAAGTTCAAAAACTGCCCTATGGTTTGCTCATCTTCAATGTCAGCATTAAGCGGCTTAAAATAATCGCGGTTATTGGCCTTTTCGTCCGAAACCTCCAACACAAAAAAGCGTCTTTCATTAGCAGTTTGAGGTACTACCCAATCATTGTTAGTAATCATTAAAAAGCGATGAAAGCTGTCAACCTCAATAGCGTCCTTTCCTTTTGCCTCAATAGATATCGTGCTCTCAGTGATTAATGTTCTTATCTTGCCGGCATCCTTAGGTGATCCACTCCAAAATGCCTCCTCAATCGTCACTAACAGCTTGTTAGCTAAATGGCTATTAAACGCCCCCAGTAAATGCTTAGAATCCTGCACAGTGATTGCGTGCTGCCCCAACAATCGACTTAACAGCCTAGACACGGTGCTTTTACCCGTTCCCCTTGCGTCTGATTTTAGAGCGACACAAATGCCACTTTTTTCCTCAGGTTTTTGGATCAGGTGAGCCATCCACGCCAGTAAAAATCTAAAATGCTCATCATTACCACAACAAATAATATGCTTTAAATGCCACATAATCCGGTCTAGGAGATCGTCACCATCGGCGGGTTTAACCGCAAAACCTTGCCACATATTTAAAAAACGATTGCTAGCGCGTCCGGACGGGTCAAATACCACACCGTGAAAGGTGCTGCGTGAGAAGTCTTTCATCCAGACGCCATAACAATTTGCCTTTTTAGTTTGTTCGCCCTGTTGGTATGAAAAGTTGAGATTTCCGTAAAACTGCCTTTTGTCTTCCGGCTTGGAGAATGCGTAACTCACACCACCTTTATGATCGGTAGCTCTCTCGCAAATAAGCGTTTTACTTCCATGCAAAACAACAGAATGCGTAGAATTGAAAATGGAAATAATTTCAGGAGTAATTTCATTTAAAACCGTTGCCCCTGTAGATTCCCTACAGAGGATAAGCAGTGCGTCATAAGCTACCGGATGAGCGCTTTCGCTAATTTCGTGTAAGTACGTAGGTGCGGTGGTGTCCGTTCTCAGCCCTTTTAGTGCTCGCCTGATTAAAAGTGTATCCGGCTCTATACCGTGAAAGTCTTCAACCCTGTCAGCTATGCGTTCCGCATCCTCCATAGCCATACCGCTTCGAGTAAGCCTAATTTGAATTTCCTTTGCTACATCCTGCCCTGTTGGGCGAACGTGTGGGCGCTCAAATAAGTCTACATAGGTTGAAATTACCCGTTTGTAGTGTTCATCCTGTATTAAGCTCACATCAATTTCTTTAGCGTCACCAAATGCAATATTCATATCCGAGCAAATGCCATCATGAATAGCCTTTTCAAACTTTCGCTGATCACCACTTACGGAAGTCCGTGCGTTTTTAGCCATAATTTTCTATACTCTTAGCGTTGGCTAATGGTTCGAATCTTGCTGGAATCTACCGTTAGCCAATGATTTTTTAAGGACGCTCAGCATTTATTTGTTGGGCGTTTTTTCTTTCTGGCGCTTGATTGACTTCGTTCATTCGATAAATTCAAAGTTTTTGGTATTTAACATGGTAGCCACTTCGTTTTTAAATCCCAAAAATCAATAATTTCAATTAATAATCAACAACTTAAAAATAAAGATTAATTCATAAGTGATTATCTAACCTAAGATTCACTACTTTCTTTAATCCAGTTTTCAATATCCAATTGCTTCCAACCAATTGTACGGCCAAGGTGCTTTACCGGTTGCGGGAACGTGCCATTCTGTACCCATCTCCAAATGCTTTTGTAACTTCGATTTAGCATCGGACAAAGGTCTGCGTATGTGAGTAATTTTTCTGTATTCATAGTTATTATCTCAGTAAATTCCAATCAGTCTGCGTGTGTCTAATTATGCGCACTTTGAGGGCTCGTTCAATCGCCTCCAAATCGTAACCAATTGAAAAAACACACATAAGTAAAGTTTTACTTTTCATTGAAAATTTAAGTAACTGAAAATGTTGACGTTTATTTTTTTGTTTTTTTTATGAAAACCGCCACTATTTAAACCCCACCACGTTTGATTGTTGCTTTGTGTCAGTTAGTTTTGATAACCAAAGGTCTAAAGCTGCTCTTTTTTTCTCTATATGCTGCGATCTGTTGTAAATAGCCATCACCCCACCTAAGGCGTGTCCTAGCATCTGCTCAACCACATAAGGCTCTATCTCCATATCATTTAGGTGGGTAGCAAAACTTCTGCGTAAATCATGTAAATTCCACTTTTCATGACCTAGTTTTTTGCTAATTCCTGCACCATAAGCAGATACAGCCTCTGGTCGTTTTTCTTCACCCAAAAGAAATTCATTTTTTGAGTTTTCAACTAGCGTTCGAATAACACTTTCTAGCTCTATCGGGATTGGACGTTTAATTTCAGAACCCGTTTTACTGTTAGATTTCGGAACAGTCCAAAGCATCGAATCCAAATCCCATTCTTTGATTTTTGATAAACGCAACTCTTGAGTTCTGCAGCCAAAAACAACCAATAAACGAACTAGATTTCTGTAGTACCAATGGTTTTTTCCGTTATCACACCATTCCCAGGCCTCCATAAGCTCAGGCCACGACAAAACGCGATCTTTTTTATTTTGGTGTTCGCCAATATCAGCAATGTTCAAATCTTCCAGTGCTGTCGAATAAGCAAACTGGCGGTTTCGGCAAAATCTAAGGGCTTGTTTCGCATTTTGAAGAATATACCCGCTTGCTTTTGGGGCGGGGCGAGAGTGCGCTCCGTTAGTAATATCGTCAAAGACTTGAACCCAGTGCCGCGTTTCACACAGCTCTAAAGGCAAACGACCAATGAACGGATATATGTGCTTTTTGAATTGAGCTCGGTGCTTTTCAAAGTTTGCACGTTTTTTAACTGCATCATTATCTATCCAGTGCTCGAGAGCATCCCTGACCGTTACCGCTTCCAATGTCTTCTCTCGTTGGAGTTGTGCCTGCACCTTTGGATCTAAACCTTTATCTAAATGCTTTTGATGCTCGGTAGCTGCCGTTCTCGCTTCTAGCAGCGATGTTGCGGGATAGGAGCCTAGTTTTAATTCGTATTGCTTTTTGTTGTATCTATAGCGAAGTACAAACGAAACTTTCCCTGTTTTGTAGTGGAACGCGTAAAGCCCGTCTCGATCTGCAATCTTTATAGGGTTAGCGTTGTCGTGTTTCTTTCCACTGAGTGCTTTTAGCTTGCTGTCACTGATTGCCATGTCATAAGCCTTTCATTATCCGTCACAAGAAAAACAAGTCTTATGACGCCTCTAAGCCCTTATATTTAAAGGCCTAGTCATAAGAGTCATAAGAGTCATATTAAATATTAGAATTGTTTTGAAACTTGCTAGCGATAGGGATTAGCTACCACAACAAATACCACACAATTGCTGATACATCTGAGGATATTACGGGAGAAGGTGAGACACAATAGGATAGCAAACCGTTGCTACAAGGGGCATTAGGAGAACTAAAGTGAGATATAATGAGTTTGAGGGTAATGGCTTATTTGATAATACGGCATGAACTAATCGTTCTTTCGTAATTTATTGAATTGAAAGCCAAGCTCATTGTTGAGTTTGGCTTTTTTTTGGCTTGTCGATCCGTGATAGTCGCTGATTACTCTCCAGTGCGACAGCAGCGACCTTTGTCGACGTTTGCTGAGTCCAAGGCTGCTAGAATCGAACAATGGCTTGCATCATCGTCTACGTGACCACAACACGCATCATTAATCTTTTTAAGTGCGGTGCGAATCTTAGTTAACTCGGTAATCTTCTCATCAATCATCTCTAATTTTGCTGAGGTAATCGACTTCACTTCAGCGCAACTGTGCTGTGTGGCCTCGAGGCGAATCTCAAGCAATTCTTTAATCTCGTCCAAACTCAGCCCCAACGCTTTAGATTTGAGAATAAACGTCACCTGTTTCTGGTTATTTTCATCATATAGGCGATAACCCGAGTCACTGCGACTGGCTGGCGCGATCAGGTTATTCTTCTCATAAAATCGCAAGGTATCGGCTGTCACACCGCATCGCTTCGCTAATTCACCGATCTGAAACATGTTTTTTCCTACTGTTTCGTCCATTCCACAATTAACCTTATCGTTACTTTTCAGGCTGAAATGGCACTTTTCATAATTAATTTTGAGATGCCAAACGATTGCGCGAGCTTTTTTGTAATAAATTAGTTAGAATCTGCGCCATCAAATTTGGAGTTGGTTATCTTATAGCTTAATCATAAGACTAACCCAAAAGGTCTTTACCAAAACTGGCCAATATTTTATCTCTTACTGGTATCTAAGATAATCCACGCTAAGAAGATAGAAACAAGTTCTTTTTTGGCAAATATCTTTATTTTAACCCCATGAATTTGAGGAAGATGGAAGCATGAATAACGCTCGTCCAATTCGCCGCGCTCTAATCAGCGTATCAGACAAAACTGGTATCGTTGAATTTGCACAAGCTCTTGCTAACCGTGGTGTAGATATCCTATCTACCGGTGGCACTGCTCGCCTGCTTGCTGAAAAAGGCATCTCTGTTACAGAAGTATCTGACTACACTGGTTTCCCAGAAATGATGGATGGCCGTGTTAAGACTCTGCACCCAAAAGTTCATGGTGGTGTTCTAGGCCGTCGTGGCCAAGATGATGACGTTATGGAAACTCACGGTATCAACCCTATCGATATGGTTGTTGTAAACCTATACCCATTCGCAGAAACCGTTGCTAAAGAAGGTTGTACCCTTGCTGATGCTGTTGAGAACATCGACATCGGCGGCCCTACAATGGTTCGCTCTGCAGCGAAAAACCACAAAGACGTAACGATCGTTGTTAACGCACACGACTACGAGCGCGTTGTCGCTGAAATGGACACGAACGATAAATCTCTAACACTAGAGACTCGCTTCGACCTCGCTATCGCAGCATTCGAGCACACCGCTTCTTACGACGGCATGATCGCAAACTACTTCGGCACTATGGTTCCATCTTACGGTGAGAACAAAGAAGGTGACGAACCTTCTCCTGAAAACAAGAGCAAATTCCCTCGCACGTTCAACCAACAGTTCGAGAAAAAGCAAGACATGCGCTACGGTGAGAACAGCCACCAGGCAGCCGCATTCTACGTTGAAGCAAACCCTGAAGAAGCATCAGTTTCTACAGCTCGCCAGATTCAAGGTAAAGCCCTTTCTTACAACAACATCGCTGACACCGACGCAGCACTTGAGTGTGTGAAAGAGTTCGACCAGCCAGCATGTGTGATCGTTAAGCACGCTAACCCATGTGGTGTTGCACTAGGTGAAGACATCCTAGAAGCTTACGACCGTGCATTCAAAACAGACCCAACGTCTGCATTTGGCGGCATCATCGCTTTCAACCGTGAGCTAGACGCTGCAACAGCAACGGCTATCACTGAGCGTCAATTCGTTGAAGTTATCATTGCACCATCAGTTTCTGCTGAAGCAGTAGCAATCGTAGCGGCTAAGAAAAACCTTCGCCTACTTGAGTGTGGTGAGTGGACAACGAAGACAACTGGCTTTGACGTTAAACGCGTTAACGGTGGTTTGCTAGTTCAAGACCGCGACCAAGGCATGGTATCTGAAGATGACCTGAAAGTGGTTTCTAAGCGCCAGCCAACAGCTGAAGAATTGAAAGATGCTCTATTCTGCTGGAAAGTAGCGAAATACGTTAAATCTAACGCTATCGTTTACTCGAAAGGCGACATGACAATTGGTGTTGGCGCTGGCCAAATGAGCCGCGTTTACTCTGCGAAAATCGCAGGCATCAAAGCTGCAGACGAAGGTCTAAAGGTTGAAGGTTGTGTAATGGCATCTGACGCGTTCTTCCCATTCCGTGACGGTATCGACGCGGCAGCAGAAGCTGGCATCAAGTGTGTTATCCAACCGGGTGGTTCTATGCGTGATGACGAAGTTATCGCAGCAGCAGACGAACACGGCATGGCGATGATCTTTACGGGCATGCGTCACTTCCGCCACTAGAAAGAAAAGATACGAGAGCGCTTCGCTACGGGAAACGAGAACGCTGCGCTCCGAGATGAGCAACACTATCATTTAGTGTTGCTCAGACATTTTTTAGTTCTACTACTATCAATTTTGATTGAAGGTTTAAAACATGAATGTATTGATTATTGGTGCTGGCGGTCGTGAGCATGCACTAGGTTGGAAAGCAGCACAAAACCCAAACGTTGAAAAAGTATTCATCGCTCCAGGTAACGCAGGCACCGCACTTGAGCCTAAACTTGAGAACGTAAACATCGGCGTTGAAGACATCGCTGGGTTAGTCGCGTTTGCTCAAGAGAAAGAAATCGAACTGACCATCGTTGGCCCTGAAGCACCGTTAGTCATTGGTGTGGTTGACGCATTTCGAGAAGTAGGTCTACCTATCTTTGGTCCAACTCAAGCAGCAGCGCAACTTGAAGGTTCTAAAGCATTCACCAAAGACTTCCTAGCTCGTCATGACATCCCAACAGGTTCTTACGCTAACTTCACTGAAATTGAGCCAGCTCTCGCTTACGTTCGTGAGCAAGGCGCGCCAATTGTAGTTAAAGCTGACGGCCTTGCGGCTGGTAAAGGCGTTATCGTTGCGATGACACTGGAAGAAGCAGAAGACGCAATCAAAGACATGCTAGCAGGCAACGCATTTGGCGAAGCAGGCAGCCGTGTGGTTATCGAAGAGTTCCTTGAAGGCGAAGAGGCAAGCTTTATCGTAATGGTCGATGGCTCTAGCGTTCTCCCTATGGCCACCAGCCAAGATCACAAACGTGTTGGCGACAAAGACACAGGCCCTAACACGGGCGGCATGGGTGCTTACTCTCCTGCGCCGGTTGTAACTCCAGAAATCCACAACCGTATCCTTGAGGAAGTTATCTACCCAACGGTACGTGGTATGGACGCAGAAGGCGCACCTTACACAGGTTTCCTTTACGCTGGCCTAATGATCGATGCTGACGGCACACCTAAAGTTATCGAATACAACTGCCGCTTTGGCGACCCTGAAACGCAACCTATCATGATGCGTATGGAGTCAGACCTTGTTGAACTTTGCCTAATGGCTATCGACGAGAAGCTCGACGAAGCAGAATCGAAGTGGGATCCACGCGCTTCTATCGGTGTTGTTCTTGCGGCTGGCGGTTACCCTGCTGACTACGCAAAAGGTGACGTTATTTCACTACCAACAAGCGAAGTTGAAGGCCAAAAGGTTTTCCACGCGGGTACGACAAATAATGAAGCTGGCGACGTTGTGACAAACGGCGGTCGTGTACTTTGTGCAACAGCACTGGGCAATACGGTTTCTGAGGCTCAAGAGCGCGCTTACGCGTTGACGAAGCAAGTTAGCTGGAATGGTATGTTCCACCGCAATGATATTGGTTACCGTGCGATTGCGCGCGAACAAGAGCAGTAAACAATCTTGTTGCTCGCTTACTTTCCAATAACAGTAAGCAAATGACAGCAAGTGAATAACAGAAAAAGGCGCCTCAATAGGCGCCTTTTTATTATCTCATTTACACAAGAATCTGTATTTGTACAGACAAATAGGCACTTAGCCTACAGTAGGCCAAATACTCTTAATTCTTTGATTACTCGCTATTCTTTCAACAATGATGGCCTAACGACACAATCATGGCTGTCTTCAGCCAGCATCAGTAACTCTTCCACGCTCATCTTACCCAGTGAATCACTGCCAAGAAACGCCGCATAGCTTTCCACAGACGCCAATCGGTCAATCACGAAGCCTGGCAAGGTCTGGTTAAATTCAATGCGATCAAACTCACCACCAGCGCACGTTTTAAAAGAGCTGCCATTCCAGTAACCCTGAATCAGCCTAAGCCCTTCATCATGCTGCTTCGTTGTGGTCTCTAGAACCGACGTCGCTTCTTTCTGATAGTTTTCAAGCTGCTTGGCTTGGATAGGTAAGATTTTGCTATCAATACGATACTGTTGATACACAGCTTCGCCTGACTTATTGAAACGCACATGGACTCGATAGGGAACCAGCTCATTAGAAGAGTTACGCTGCTCGCCTTCACGAATGAATTCTCGAAGCACGCCTTCTGACCAAGCATAATCAGTTTGGTACCAGCCGTAATCGCCGACAGTGACGTAGTCAGCTGAAGTATGAGGTTGTGTTAGCTTGTTTGTAACCCAGTAGAAACTCGTCGCGTCGCCCATGACTTGGCCGCCAGTGTGAGTTTCAAATTGCTCTAGGTTTTTGCGAGGGCTTGTTGAAGAACAGCCAATAAGAAATGTAGATAATAGTGAAACGAGAAGAAATGCTTTTTTCATAAAAACCTGTACCGAGGTGGAATACGACTACCTCGGTACAGTTTAGATTATTTCACTGAATCTTTCAGCGCTTTACCTGCAACAAATGCTGGAACATTTGCAGCAGCGATTTGGATCTCATCACCAGTTTTTGGGTTACGACCAGTGCGAGCTGCACGGTGGTTTACTTTAAAAGTACCAAAACCAATTAGCTGAACTTGATCGCCATCTTTAAGAGCATCTGTAACACCGCCAAGAGTCGCTTCTAGAGCAGCTTTAGCTTGTGCTTTAGAAAGGTCCGCTTTTTCAGCAATAAAGTCGATTAATTGAGTCTTGTTCATTTTAGGTTTCCCTTCTTTGTATTTTTGAATTCAATTCACTCTAAAACATAAATGCCCCATCTGGCAAAGGTTTGTCGTCGATCTTTAGCTCTAATGCCGTAGTTTTAGCCATAATATGAGTAATAACTCACAATTTGTTACTGATTTTATTAAGCAAGCCCTTGTTTAAAAGGGGCTGAGAGCAAAATTAATGATGACCTAGCCACTACTTTTTCACTATAATCCACGCTGAATCGCTGCTAAAGCGTACAATTTAATTTAAGGGCAAACATGCTGCTGCTATCTATTTACGTCTCCATTGCTATTGGAGTTTCTTTCATTTGTTCTGTTTTGGAAGCTGTACTTTTGAGTATTAGTCCGAGCTACATTGCTCAACTAAAACAAAATGGGCACCCTGCAGCAGAGTCTTTAGACAAACTGAAAACAGATATTGACCGCCCGCTTGCGTCAATTTTAACGCTCAACACCATCGCCCATACTATCGGTGCTGCGACAGCAGGTGCACAAGCGGCTGTCGTTTTTGGTAGCCAATGGTTAGGTGTCTTCTCTGCCGTGCTAACGCTAGGTATCTTGGTATTATCTGAGATTGTTCCAAAGACCATTGGTGCAACCTACTGGCGTCAACTTGCCCCTGCTTCGGCAAGCGTGCTGCGCTGGATGGTGTTCTTCCTAACACCGTTTGTCTGGTTCTCAGAACAGATCACCAAACGTCTTGCTCGTGGCCACCAAGCACCAAAAATGCGTGATGAGCTATCTGCAATGGCGATTTTGGCAAAAGAGAGCGGCGAGTTTGCAGAAGGCGAATCAAAAATCCTGAGCAACCTACTGGGTATTCAAGATGTACCCGTGACTCAAATAATGACGCCGCGCCCAGTGGTATTCCGTGTTGATGCGGAAATGAGTGTCAATACCTTCCTAGAACAACATAAAGACACGCCATTCTCACGCCCGCTGGTTTACAGCGAGCAGAGTGACAACATCATCGGTTTTGTTCACCGCTTAGAGCTGTTTAGATTGCAGCAAGCCGGTTGTGGTGAGAAAGCTCTGGGTGAAGTAATGCGCCCTATCCACGTGTTGCTGAACAACATGGGCTTGGCTAAAGCCTTTGACCAGATGATGGCAAACCGCCTGCAACTGTCTTTAGTTGTGGACGAATACGGCACTATTCAGGGCATCATCACCCTAGAAGACATCTTTGAGCACCTAGTGGGCGAAGAGATTGTCGATGAAGCGGATAAGACGACTGATATGCAAGAACTGGCGTTCCAACGCTGGGAGAAGTGGAAAGAGACACACGGTGTTATCGAAAACCGCGATGACGAGGACGAGCTAGAGGAAGAAACTCCAGCAGACAACGACTCTTCAGATGCAAAATCAACGAATGACGACGACGCATCAAAAGACAAAGTGCAGAACGAAGACAAAAAAGACGCTTAATCTCAATTTGATACCGTCAGATACCACAAAGGCTCCCTAGGGAGCCTTTGTTTTTATTCGTACCTTGGTGCAATTGCGAATTATAGCGCAACACCAATGTTACTGACTGGGTCTTCACGCAGTTCGTGGCGTAGGTCTTTGATCAGCTCTAAGTCACGCTCAGTCGTTTCACGTAGAGGTCGGAAAATGGCCCACTGAACGTCCCACTCTTCACACACCGCTTCGTTTTCTTTCTGGTTTTCGTTCGTCACTTCTTCAGCGCCTTGAGCAAACTCAAGCTCAGCAACCGTCTTCACCGATTGTTGACTCACTTTAATTACCGCTTCCAACATATGTTCACGGTCAAGCAGACCATGAATTAGCGTTGCTAGGCCTTGGCATGCGTCCATTGCTGGGTAAACACCATAAAAATCAAAATCATCACCGCTAGGGAATAGCTCTTCAACCTTCTCAAGTTGACGCTCAAAGTTCACCTTTGCTGTTTTAACCGTCAGGATTTCCCAAATGCTATCCAAAACATCACGATAGATTCGAGCTTCCGCAAATTCTGTATTCTCACAAAACATGGCATAGTTAGGGTACATACGCTCACATAGACACGCCATAAAGGTAATTTGTTGCCAAGGTTCTAACTTTTCAAGACGAACCTGCAGTGGATTCTGAAGCATAGTCACTCAATAATTGCAGAAAAAGACAGCGAAAGTGTACTTGATAAACCCTGGGGGGAAAAGGTAAGCCGATGAACAATTTTACGAATAAGCTCTATATTCTTACTGAGCATGACGATACCTATACGCAACTGATTCTAAACCAGGATTTACCCGACCTAGAAATCACTCAAAACCCCAAATCAGCACAGATTGTCTTGGCGTCACCACCTCTAATCGCAGAGCGCCTCGGCGAGTTTAAAGAGCTAGACTGGGTACAGAGTACCTATGCCGGAATCAATAAACTCACTCAGCCAGATCTGCGTCAGGACTATACGCTAACCAACGTCAAAGGCATCTTTGGTCCGGCTATCGCAGAATACGTATTGGGTTACACAATCAGTCACTGTAGACACTTCCCTCATTACCACCAGCATCAACAACAACGAAACTGGCAGCCACAGCTTTATACTAGCCTAACTGACAAAACTATGGTGATTTTAGGAACAGGTTCAATCGGCAGTCATTTGGCAAAAACCGCGGCGGCTTTTGGTATTCATACCATAGGTGTCAACCGTACCGGCATCCCATCCAAACAAGAAACCTTTAAAGAGACTTTCCACATCAATGAGATAGAGGCTGCCCTTAAGCAGGCCGATATTGTGGTCAACACCTTGCCATCAACCGCTGAAACCTATCAGCTGTTGAACCAAACCACGTTAGGTTACTGCTCTAATGTGTTGCTGTTTAATGTCGGTCGAGGGGAAAGCATCGACAATAAAGCCTTGTTGCTCGCCATAAAAAACAGATGGGTAGAACACGCATTTTTAGATGTGTTTGAAAGTGAACCCCTCTCTCAGGAACATCCTTTCTGGAAACTACCGCAAGTCACCATCACTCCACACATCGCTGCACTCAGTGAGCCAAGACAAGTAGTCGAGATCTTCGCAGAGAATTACAAACAGTGGCGAGATGGCTTTACACTTAATCATGTCATCGATTTTGATAAAGGTTACTGATGTCCTCTTCGTTACTTAAAGAGATTCGACAATGCCGAGCTTGTGAGCCTCACCTATCACACGGTGCTAACCCGGTGATTCAAGCGCATCCAAACGCGCGCTTGCTGATCATAGGTCAAGCGCCGGGTATCAAGGTGCATGAGTCGTCGACCCCTTGGAATGACGCGAGTGGCGAACGATTAAGAGGATGGTTAGGGATAGATAGCGATACTTTTTACGACGAGCAAAAAGTCGCGATTGTGCCTATGGGGTTTTGTTATCCGGGGAAAGGGAAAAGTGGTGATCTTCCACCACGCAAAGAGTGCGCGGAGCTTTGGCATAACAAAGTGCTGCAATCTCTACCCAATATTCAAATGACACTGCTGATTGGCCAGTACGCACAAAACCATTACCTAACAAACAAGACCACCAGCACATTGACCGAAACCGTGCGTGATTGGCAAAGGTGGGCGCCTGAGTTTTTGCCATTACCCCACCCTTCGCCACGCAATAATATCTGGCTCAAGAAGAACCCTTGGTTTGAAAGTGAAGTCATTCCTTATATCAGGAAACACATCTCTGAGCATTTGGCCTACCATGATCCAAATACCTAATTAACTGCACACAACAAGATTAAACCGCCATCAAATGCCAATTTCAGGCAATAAAAAAGCGCTGTTGGTTTCCCAACAGCGCTTTCAATAATCTTACTCAGAATTACTTGTGGTAAGGCTTAGACAATTCGTGAACAGCGTCAACGAATACACCAGCGTTCTCTGGCGGTACATCTAAGTGGATACCGTGGCCTAGGTTAAATACATGACCTGTACCACCGTCGCCGAAGCCTTCAAGGATGCTGCCCACTTCTTCGCGAATACGTTCAGGCTGAGCGTAAAGCATTGAAGGATCCATGTTACCTTGCAGAGCAACTTTGTCGCCGATGCGAGCTTTTGCATCTGCGATGTTGATAGTCCAGTCTAGACCAACCGCATCACAACCTGTTGCTGCGATAGACTCAAGCCACATGCCACCGTTCTTAGTGAACAGAGTAACCGGTACTCGACGACCTTCGTTTTCACGGATTAGGCCATCAACGATTTTGTGCATGTATTGCAGTGAGAATAGGTTGTAGTCACGAGGAGTCAGTACACCACCCCATGTATCAAATACCATTACCGATTGAGCACCCGCTTTAATTTGCGCGTTCAGGTATTCGATAACACTGTCAGCCAGCTTATCTAGAAGCAGGTGCAGCGTTTGTGGTTCTGCGTACATCATCTTCTTGATCTTAGTGAATGCTTTAGAGCTTCCACCTTCAACCATGTATGTCGCTAGAGTCCATGGGCTACCAGAGAAACCAATCAGTGGCACTTCGCCTTTCAGGTCTTTACGGATCTGACGAACCGCATTCATTACGTATTGAAGCTCGCCTTCTGGATCAGGTAGGCCAATCTTCTCTACGTCAGCTTTACACGTGATAGGACGCTCAAACTTAGGACCTTCACCTGTTTCAAAGTACAAACCTAAGCCCATTGCATCAGGGATAGTTAGGATGTCTGAGAACAAGATTGCCGCATCAAGCGGGAAACGACGTAAAGGTTGAAGTGTTACTTCTGATGCCAGTTCCGCGTTTTTGCACAAAGACATGAAATCGCCCGCTTCAGCGCGCGTTGCTTTGTATTCAGGAAGATAGCGGCCAGCTTGGCGCATCATCCATACCGGTGTGTAATCAACAGGCTGTTTTAAAAGTGCGCGTAAATAGCGATCGTTTTTTAATTCGGTCATTCCGTTAAATTCCAATTCAATCTTGTCTAGTTTTGATGGCAAGTATTCTAACACTGATTGAAGGGTAAAAGCTGTGTGCTTTGCAACCTAGATCAAGTTATTAACTTTTAAATCAATGCTTAATTTGCACCCAATTACGGGAGCATGTTAAAAATTTGTTCGCTAGCGAAAATTACAATTATAACATCTGAGTAGTCACTACTCAGCATCTCATAACGACATCTTACTTACCCCCTCCACTTGTGGAGGGTTTTTTTTTAGCTTTTGACCACCCATAGGCCAAATACTATCACAGGCAAATTAGTGCTCTAGCATCTGCTCCGTCACACCATCTTTTATCACGTCATCAACGGTTTTCTCAATCAACTGTCTCGCAATAGTTCCAACAGGAGCAACATCAGGTAGGCTTGTTACGTCAAACCATTGAGCATCCGATAGCTCGCTGTAGTCAGGCTTAAGCGTACCACCAGCATAATCTGCGAGAAAGCCCATCATCATACTCGATGGAAACGCCCATGGTTGGCTGCCAAAATAACGAATATTATCGACATCGATACCCGTTTCTTCTTTGACTTCTCTTGCCACACACTGCTCTAAGGTCTCTCCAACCTCTAGGAAGCCCGCTATCACGGTATACATGCCTGTTTTATGTCTTGGGTGCTGCGCAAGCAATATCTTGTTGTCGTTTCGTACAGCGACAATGATGCATGGGAAGATACGAGGGTAATGAAGTGTGCGGCAATCTCCACACTGCATCGCCACCTGGTTATGATTGAGATGATTTCGACCACCACACTGAGGGCAAAAACGCATACTTTGAGTCATATGCCCATATTGGATGGCTTTGCTTGCAGTCAAGAAACTCACTTCAGGCCAGTGCAGTAACTCTCTTAGGCTAACCATGTTCAGCTCATTCTCCACATCACAATCGTTGAGCCAATACACCTTGCGACCTTGATGCTGACCAATACAGATTGCATGCTCCACACTCAGCCCAAGCTCTTCAGCAGAGCCAAACGGAAACTGATCATTATTAACCCAAATATCACTACCAGAAACGACGCACCAATAAGCTTGCTCTGTCATTTTGTTATCACTTTTTTTTAACATCCCTATGCCTCATTGCTTGCAGTTCGTTCATTTTACTGGCAATCTAATTTCATACTAGAGTTGTAGCAGAGAATATTTCAAGCTATTAATTTTAGTAGCTACCAATAAAACGGACCCTGCTTAGGCAATTACTTGATCACAAGGTTGTGATCAGATCATGAGGACATGGTCATGCTAAATAAATTCAAACAAATACAAGAACAATGGGGTGGCTCTAATGAGGTCATCGATCATTGGCTCGAAACTCGACAGTCTCTAATCGTTGAGTATTGTAAGCTAGGTGCCCTGCAGCCAGCTAGCAACGGGCAATCAAACGTTGTTGAACTCCCTTCCCCTAAAGAAATAAGCTCATTCTGTGATCATGTTGTCGATTATATCTCAGAGGGTCATTTTAAGATCTACGATATGGTCATGAAAAAATGGCAAGCAACAGGCTTTAAAACCAATGACGAGATTGATACAACTTACGCGAAGATCGTACTTACAACCGAGCCGCTTCTAGAATTCAATGATAAGTACGTTAAAGTAAATGCAGACGATGAGTTGCCTAACTTCGAAGGAGATATGTCCAAAATAGGTGAACTACTCGAACTACGTTTTGAAGTAGAAGATAATCTTATCCAGCTTATTGCAGACAGTTTAGCGATTCCACCAGGCGCTTAGTTAGCCGAATCCTTAATAAGCTTGCCTCTGTGCAAGCTTTTTGTTTTGTCTGTAAGGTTATCCAAACTACCCAGAACCTTTCAGACAGAGCTTACTCGCTCGCCCTGACCTTTAGCCATAAGCATATGGTTACAGCCCTAATCAGCCTAATCATCTCTACCCTTTATCTTACTGGCCTCAAAGAGCACTCTTCAGGACATAAATCCAACCTCACCAGCTAGATAAGCACACCTATCACTTTATAAGTCATAGCTAAATACCAATACGCCAGATACAAAAAAGGCACCCGAAGGTGCCTTTTTCTTATCTCTTAGAGACTACTCGTAGAGCTTACTCTTCTGAAGAGAAGCCAGCGTTTAGAAGTGCTGCTAGATTGTCAGTAGCTTGTTCAGCTGAAGGACCTTCTTGCTCTTCTTCACGTTGTTTTTGACGCTCTTGGTGGTATGCGAAACCAGTACCAGCTGGGATCAGACGACCAACAATTACGTTCTCTTTCAGACCGCGAAGGTCATCACGCTTACCAGAAACCGCAGCTTCTGTTAGTACGCGAGTCGTTTCTTGGAACGATGCAGCTGAGATGAATGACTCAGTTGCAAGAGATGCTTTAGTAATACCTAGTAGATCACGTTCGAAACGTACTAGTTCTTTACCTTCAGCTTCTAGCTTACGGTTAGCAATCTTAACATTGTGGTACTCAACTTGTTCGCCAGGTAGGAACGGAGAGTCACCAGAATGAGTGATTGTACACTTACGTAGCATTTGACGAACGATAGTCTCGATGTGCTTATCGTTAATCTTTACGCCTTGTAAGCGGTAAACTTCTTGAACTTCGTTCGCGATGTACTGAGTTACTGCGTGGATACCACGTAGACGCAGGATATCGTGTGGAGTTTCAGGACCGTCGGCGATTACATCACCACGTTCAATCTTCTCACCTTCGAACACGTTCAATTGACGATGCTTAGGAATCATCTCTTCGTAAGCGTCACCGCCTTCACGAGTGATTACTAGACGACGCTTACCTTTCGTTTCTTTACCGAAAGACACAGTACCTGTGTGCTCAGCAAGGATCGCAGGCTCTTTAGGCTTACGAGCTTCGAATAGGTCAGCTACGCGTGGTAGACCACCGGTGATATCTTTGTTTCCGCTCGATTTTTGAGGGATACGAGATAGTGTGTCACCGATGCCAACTTCAGCGCCATCTTCGATGTTTACAATCGCTTTGCCAGGTAGGAAGTAGTGAGCTGGCATATCAGTACCAGGGATCATTACGTCGTTACCTTGCTCATCAACAAGTTTGATAGCTGGACGCATATCTTTACCTGCTGCTGGGCGAGCTGCTGCGTCTGTAACTTCACTTGAAGAAAGACCCGTTAGATCGTCAGTTTGACGAGAAACTGTAATACCATCGATCATATCTACGAATTGGATACGACCTGCCACTTCAGTGATGATTGGCATGGTATGCGCTTCCCAGTTAGCTACAACTTCACCAGCAGTAACTGCTGCGTTGTCGCCTTTGGTTAGCATCGAACCGTAAGGAAGTTTGTGCTTCTCTTTAGTACGGCCGAATTCATCAATAATCGTCATCTCAGATGCACGAGAAGTGATAACCAGTTTCTTATCTTTGTTAACTACGAACTTAGCATTGTGAAGTTTCACAGTACCAGTTGTCTTAGCTTGGATGCTGTTCTCTGCTGCTGCAGTAGATGCCGCACCACCGATGTGGAACGTACGCATCGTTAGCTGTGTACCCGGTTCACCGATAGATTGTGCAGCGATAACACCAACTGCTTCACCTTGGTTCACTAGGTGACCACGTGCTAGGTCACGACCGTAACACTGTGCACAACAACCGAAGTCTGCATCACAGGTAACAACAGAGCGCACTTTCATGCTATCTACTGAGTTGTCTTCCATGATTTGACACCACTTCTCATCAATCAGAGTATTACGTGGAATCAGTACATCTTCAGTACCAGGCTTAAGAACGTCTTCAGCTACTACACGACCTAGAGCAAGCTCAGAAAGTGCAACTTTAACGTCACCACCTTCGATGTGAGGCATCATGTCGATACCTTCATGCGTGCCACAGTCATGTTCGTGTACTACAACGTCTTGAGCAACGTCTACTAGACGACGAGTTAGGTAACCCGAGTTTGCTGTTTTCAGTGCTGTATCCGCAAGACCCTTACGAGCACCGTGCGTTGAGATAAAGTACTGAAGGACGTTTAGACCTTCTTTAAAGTTCGCTGTGATCGGCGTTTCGATGATTGAACCATCTGGACGCGCCATCAGACCACGCATACCTGCTAGCTGACGAATCTGAGCTGCAGAACCACGTGCGCCCGAGTCGGCCATCATGTAGATGCTGTTGAACGATTCTTGCTGTTCTTCTTCGCCGTCACGGTTGATAACTGTTTCAGAAGATAGGTTATCCATCATTGCTTTCGCAACGCGGTCATTCGTAGATGCCCAGATATCGATAACTTTGTTGTAACGCTCACCCGCAGTAACAAGACCAGATTGGAATTGCTCTTGGATTTCGCGAACTTCTTCTTCAGCAGATTCAATTTCATCGTATTTCGCTTGAGGTACAACCATATCGTCGATACCTACAGAAACACCAGAAAGTGCAGCGTATGCAAAACCTGCGTACATGATTTGGTCAGCAAATACTACTGTATCTTTTAGACCAAGCTTACGGTAACACTCGTTAAGAAGAGTAGAGATCTGCTTCTTACCTAACTTTTGGTTAACGATGCTGTACGGTAGGCCAGCTGGAACGATTTGCCATAGCATTGCACGGCCGACAGTTGTATCAACCATCTTCGTTTCAGTAGTGCTGTTACCATCTTCGTCTACTACAGTTTCGGTGATACGTACTTTAACGCGAGCGTGTAGCTCAGCAGTCTTAGTACGGTATGCCTTTTCAGCCTCAGCAGGGCCAGCAAGGTACATACCTTCGCCTTTCACGTTGATCTTGTCACGTGTCATGTAGTAAAGACCCAATACAACGTCCTGAGAAGGTACGATGATCGGATCACCTGACGCTGGCGACAGAATGTTATTCGTCGACATCATCAGTGTACGTGCTTCAAGCTGTGCTTCTAGAGTTAGAGGCACGTGTACCGCCATTTGGTCACCATCGAAGTCGGCGTTGTATGCCGCACACACTAGTGGGTGAAGCTGAATCGCTTTACCTTCGATTAGTACTGGTTCAAACGCTTGGATACCTAGACGGTGAAGTGTAGGTGCACGGTTAAGCAGTACTGGGTGTTCGCGGATTACTTCGTCCAGGATATCCCAAACGATAGCTTCTTCGCGCTCTACCATCTTCTTAGCAGCTTTGATTGTCGTAGCCATGCCACGAGTTTCTAGCTTGCTGTAGATGAACGGCTTAAATAGCTCAAGTGCCATCTTCTTAGGAAGACCACACTGATGTAGACGAAGGTATGGACCTACTGTGATTACAGAACGGCCAGAGTAGTCTACACGTTTACCTAGAAGGTTCTGACGGAAACGACCTTGTTTACCCTTGATCATATCAGCAAGAGATTTCAGAGGACGCTTGTTAGAACCAGTGATAGCACGACCACGACGACCGTTATCTAGAAGTGCATCAACAGACTCTTGCAGCATACGCTTTTCGTTACGTACGATGATGTCCGGAGCAGCTAGCTCTAGAAGGCGCTTCAAACGGTTGTTACGGTTGATCACACGACGGTAAAGGTCGTTCAGATCTGAAGTCGCAAAACGACCGCCATCTAGTGGTACTAGAGGACGTAGATCTGGCGGCAGAACCGGAAGTACAGTCAGAATCATCCATTGCGGATCGTTACCCGATGCAATGAACGCTTCAACTAGCTTCAGGCGCTTAGTAACTTTTTTACGCTTAGTTTCTGAGTTAGTCGTTTCTAACTCTTCGCGCATTTCTTCCACTTCTTGATGAAGGTCCATTGTTGCAAGCAGATCTTTGATCGCTTCAGCACCCATCTTAGCAGTAAATTCGTCACCCCACTCTTCTAGGCGATCCAGATACTCTTCTTCAGTAAGCATCTGAGATTTTTCTAGATCAGTCATACCTGGTTCAGTTACTACGTACATCTCGAAGTAAAGAACACGTTCGATATCACGTAGAGGGATATCCATTAGTAGACCGATACGAGACGGCAGTGATTTTAGGAACCAGATGTGAGCAACTGGTGAAGCTAGCTCGATGTGGCCCATGCGGTCACGACGAACTTTAGTTTGTGTAACTTCAACGCCACACTTCTCACAGATAACACCACGGTGCTTCAGGCGCTTGTATTTGCCACAAAGACATTCGTAGTCTTTAACTGGACCAAAAATACGTGCACAGAACAGACCATCACGTTCAGGTTTGAACGTACGATAGTTAATTGTTTCCGGCTTTTTAACTTCACCAAAAGACCATGAACGGATCATGTCTGGTGAAGATAGACCGATTTTGATTGCATCAAATTCTTCGGTCTTATGCTGTGCTTTTAGAAAGTTTAATAAGTCTTTCACATTCAGCTCCTGTAAGGAGTTAAAGGAGCTCACTGCTGTAGCAAGCTCCCTTTTACCAAATAATCCTATCTTCTTTTAAAAAGAAGGAGGGATTACTCTTCGTCTTCTAGCTCGATGTTGATACCTAGCGAGCGAATCTCTTTCAACAGTACGTTGAACGACTCAGGCATACCAGGTTCCATGCTATGGTTACCGTCTACGATGTTCTTATACATCTTAGTACGGCCGTTAACGTCATCTGACTTAACTGTTAGCATTTCTTGTAGAGTATATGCAGCACCGTATGCTTCTAGTGCCCATACTTCCATCTCACCGAAACGCTGACCACCGAACTGAGCTTTACCACCAAGTGGTTGCTGAGTTACTAGGCTGTAAGAACCAGTTGAACGAGCATGCATCTTGTCATCAACCAAGTGGTTCAGTTTCAGCATGTACATGTAACCAACAGTTACAGGACGCTCAAACGAATCACCAGTACGACCATCAAACAGTTTAAGCTGACCAGATTCTGGCAGATCACCCAGTTTAAGTAGTTCTTTGATTAGAGACTCAGAAGCACCGTCGAACACAGGAGTAGCAATCGGTAGACCGCCACGTAGGTTCTTGATCAGTGTACGAACTTGATCATCAGACAGTTCAGCAATATCAACTTTCTGACGAGTATCACCAAGATCGTAAACCTTCTGTAGGAACTCACGGAACTTATGCAGTTCTTGTTGTTCCTTAACCATTTGGTTGATCTTGTCACCGATACCTTTCGCAGCCAAACCTAAGTGAACTTCTAGGATCTGACCGATGTTCATACGCGATGGTACACCCAGCGGGTTAAGTACGATGTCTACAGGCTGACCTTTCTCATCGTATGGCATGTCTTCAACAGGGTTAATCTTAGAGATTACACCTTTGTTACCGTGACGACCGGCCATCTTATCACCAGGCTGGATACGACGTTTAACCGCTAGGTAAACTTTAACAATCTTAAGAACGCCAGGCGCTAGATCATCACCTTGAGTGATTTTACGACGCTTAGTTTCAAACTTCTTATCGAAGTCTGCTTTTAGCTCATCCCACTGCTCAGCAAGTTGCTCAAGCTGTGTTTGTAGCGCATCGTCTTCTAGAACTTGCTCTAGCCATTGCTTACGACCGATAGTATCAAGCTTAGCTTCAGAGTAACCACCAGACAGAAGTACAGCTTTAACACGGTTAAGAAGGCCACCCTCAAGAATTTGGAACTCTTCAGTTAGGTCTTTCTTAGCTTCTTTAAGCTGCATCTGTTCGATTTCAAGTGCACGCTTGTCTTTCTCTACGCCATCGCGAGTGAAGACTTGTACATCGATGATAGTACCCGAAACAGAGTTTGGTACACGTAGAGAAGTATCTTTAACATCAGATGCTTTCTCACCGAAGATAGCACGCAGCAGCTTCTCTTCAGGAGTCAGTTGAGTTTCACCTTTAGGGGTTACTTTACCAACTAGGATGTCGCCACCCTTAACTTCAGCACCAATGTAAACGATACCTGACTCGTCTAGTTTAGACAGAGCAGACTCACCTACGTTTGGAATATCAGCTGTGATCTCTTCAGAACCCAGCTTAGTATCACGAGCCACACAAGATAGTTCTTGGATGTGGATTGTCGTGAAACGGTCTTCTTGAACTACGCGCTCAGATACTAAGATCGAGTCTTCGAAGTTGTAACCGTTCCAAGGCATGAATGCGATACGCATGTTTTGGCCAAGAGCTAGTTCACCAAGGTCTGTTGAAGGACCATCAGCAAGAACATCGCCACGTGCAACTGGTTCACCAGGAAGTACAGTTGGACGTTGGTTAATACATGTGTTTTGGTTCGAACGCGTGTACTTAGTTAGGTTGTAGATATCGATACCAGCTTCGCCAGGTACCAATTCATCTTCGTTAACCTTAACTACGATACGAGAAGCGTCTACAGACTGAACTTGACCACCACGTTTAGCAACCGCTGTAACACCAGAGTCAACTGCGATGTTACGTTCGATACCAGTACCTACTAGAGGCTTATCAGCCTTAAGTGTTGGTACAGCTTGACGTTGCATGTTGGCACCCATCAATGCACGGTTCGCATCATCGTGTTCTAGGAACGGGATAAGCGAAGCAGCGATAGATACTACTTGGTTTGTCGCAACGTCCATGTAGTCAACGTGATCGCGTGGGTGAAGACCAGATTCACCTTTTTGACGAGCTGTGATTAGCTCATCTGCAAACGTACCTTCTTCAGTAAGAATGGTGTTTGCTTGCGCGATTACGAATTGACCTTCCTGGATTGCAGACAGGTAATCAACTTCTTCTGTTACTACACCATCTACTACACGACGGTACGGAGTTTCTAGGAAACCGTAATCGTTACAACGTGCAAACGCAGATAGTGAGTTAATTAGACCGATGTTTGGACCTTCAGGCGTTTCGATCGGACATAGACGACCGTAGTGAGTTACGTGAACGTCACGTACTTCGAAGCCTGCGCGCTCACGAGTAAGACCACCAGGACCTAAAGCAGAGATACGACGTTTGTGCGTAACTTCTGACAATGGGTTGTTTTGGTCCATGAACTGTGAAAGCTGTGAAGAGCCAAAGAATTCTTTAACTGCAGCAGAGATCGGCTTAGCGTTGATAAGATCTTGAGGCATGATTGCATCAAGGTCACCAAGGCTTAGGCGCTCTTTAACGGCACGTTCTACACGAACTAGACCAACACGGAATTGGTTTTCTGCCATTTCACCTACAGAACGGATACGACGGTTGCCAAGGTGGTCGATATCGTCCACTTCACCAATACCGTTACGGATACCAATCAGTTTCTTCATCACTTCGATGATGTCTGATTCATCCAGAGTACCGCGCTCTTCTTCTTCTTCACGCTCGATAGAGCTGTTGAACTTCATACGGCCTACAGTTGATAGGTCGTAACGTTCTTCAGAGAAGAATAGGCTTTCGAATAGAGACTCTGCAGCTTCTTTCGTTGGTGGCTCGCCAGGACGCATCATGCGGTAGATTTCTACCAATGCAGAGATGCGATCTACTGTGCTATCTGCACGTAGAGTGTCTGACATGAATGGACCGTGATCTAGGTCATTCGTGAACAGAGTTTGTAGAGACTTGTGACCTGCTTGAGACAGGTTAGCAAGTGCTTCTAGGCTAATCTCTTGGTTCGCGCCAACGATGATCTCGCCAGTTGCTTCATTGATGTAATCTTTAGATGCAACTTTACCAACGATGTACTCTACTGGTACTTCGATGTGCTCAACGCCATCTTTTTCAAGTTGACGGATATGACGAGCAGTAACACGACGACCAGTCTCAACGTAAGTTTTTCCGTTTGCTTCGATGTCGAATGACGCAGTTTCACCACGTAGACGATCAGGAACCAACTCCATAAGAAGAGTTTGGTCTTTAACTTCGAAGTTCACCTTGTCGAAGAACAGATCTAGGATCTCTTCAGTCGATTTACCAAGTGCACGAAGAATAATCGATGCTGGTAGCTTACGACGACGGTCGATACGTACGAATAAGTTATCCTTAGGATCGAACTCAAAGTCTAACCATGAGCCACGGTAAGGAATTACACGTGCGTTATAAAGAACTTTACCTGATGAGTGGGTCTTACCCTTATCACTGTCGAAGAACACGCCTGGGCTTCGGTGCAGCTGGGATACGATAACCCTCTCGGTACCATTAATTACGAAAGTACCATTGTCTGTCATAAGCGGAATTTCGCCCATGTAGACTTCTTGTTCTTTAATGTCTTTTACAGTACCTGCTGGTGCATCTCGATCAAAGATAACTAGACGTAGTTTTACGCGTAGTGGCTTTGAGTAAGTAACACCGCGGATTTGACATTCTTTAACGTCAAAAACTGGCTCACCAAGACGGTAGCTAACGTATTGCAGCTCAGAATTGCCGTTGTAGCTCTGAATTGGAAATACAGAACGGAAAGCAGCTTCAAGACCGTATTGACCTTCTGGATCCTGTTCGATGAATTTGTCGAAAGAATCAAGCTGGATCGATAACAGGTATGGAATGTCCAAAACTTGTGGACGAGTACCAAAATCCTTACGGATGCGCTTTTTCTCGGTATAAGAGTAAACCATGGGGTTCCTCAGCTCGCTGATAAGTGACCCAAACCACCCAAAACACTCTTCAGAGGGGGTGGTGACAAACAGCTGTTTAGTGGTAGTGAACAATCATTTCGAAAAAATGACTGTTTTTTTGCTCGGATTATGACGGTTAAACAGCGGAAATTTCGTCATAGCCCTACAGCGCAAAAAGGCCGGTGGTTAATAAACCACCAGCCATTAGCCTTGCGGCTATGAAATTAAGTAATAATTACTTGATTTCAACAGAAGCGCCAGCTTCTTCTAGCTGTGCTTTAAGAGCTTCAGCTTCAGCTTTGTCAACGCCTTCTTTAAGCGCTGCAGGAGCTGAGTCTACAAGACCTTTAGCTTCTTTAAGACCTAGGCCAGTTGCGCCACGTACAGCTTTGATAACTTGTACTTTGTTAGCGCCAGCAGCAGTTAGGATAACGTCGAATTCAGTTTGCTCAGCAGCAGCGTCGCCGCCAGCTGCGCCACCAGCTACAACTGCAGCTGCAGCTGAAACGCCGAATTTCTCTTCCATAGCTTCGATAAGCTCAACAACTTGCATTACAGACATTTCTGCAACTGCGTCTAGGATTTGCTCGTTAGTAATAGACATAACAATTCTCTTTTAAGTCAACAATAAGTTTAATTTGCAACCAGTGAAAAGCAAGGCTTAAGCCACTGCTTCTTCTTTTTGGTCACGTAGTGCAGCGATAGTACGAACCAGCTTGCCAGCAGAAGCTTCTTTCATGCACATCATTAGGCGTGCGATAGCTTCGTCGTAAGTTGGTAGTGTCGCTAGTACTTCAGCATCAGTAACTGCGCCTTCAAATGCAGCAGCTTTGATCTCGAAATCTTTGTTCTCTTTAGCGAAGTCTTTGAAAAGACGCGCTGCAGCACCTGGGTGCTCGTTAGAGAACGCGATCAGAGTTGGACCAGTGAAAGTGTCTACTAGACACTCGTAGTCTGTACCCTGAACCGCACGGCGTGCTAGTGTGTTACGAACAACTTTCATGTAAACACCCGCTTCGCGAGCTTGTTTACGTAGAGAAGTCATTGCGCCAACTTCAACGCCACGAGAATCAGCTACAACTGCAGAAAGTGCACCACTGGCAGCTTCGTTGACTTCAGCAACAATTGCTTTTTTGTCTTGAAGATTTAAAGCCATTTGGATTAACCTCTGGTTGTGATTACAGCACCCAATACAAAATGTATTGAGCGTTTACGATGTTATTTAAAAATGAATAAATCCACTTCAAACCACAACATCGCCTACGTAGGTTTTATTAAGCTATCAATAATCTAATGAAAATCGACAGCGCCTACGGTCTTGGGATAGATGATTTCAAATTGCTTTAAAACCACCCAACCACAAATATTAGGCGCAGAATTATACACTAAATCTGCGCCTAAGCAAATTAGTTTGCTTGAGTATCAAGACTAGCTTGATCAACAGCAACACCAGCACCCATCGTAGTAGAGATGCTTACTTTCTTCAGGTAAGAACCCTTAGCTGAAGAAGGCTTAGCTTTCTTAAGAGCAACTAGAAGTGCTTCTAGGTTCTCTTGAAGCTGGTTAGCTTCGAAAGATGCTTTACCGATAGTAGTGTGGATGATGCCGTTCTTGTCGTTACGGTAACGAACCTGACCAGCTTTAGCGTTCTTAACCGCTTCAGCAACGTTAGGAGTTACAGTACCAACTTTAGGGTTTGGCATAAGGCCGCGTGGACCTAGGATTGTACCTAGTTGACCAACAACACGCATTGCATCTGGAGAAGCAACAACTACGTCGAAGTTCATTTCGCCTTTTTTCACTTGCTCAGCAAGATCTTCCATACCAACGATATCTGCGCCAGCAGCTTTAGCAGCTTCTGCGTTTGCACCTTGAGTGAAAACAGCAACGCGGATGTCACGGCCAGTACCGTGAGGTAGCACAGTTGCGCCACGAACGTTTTGGTCAGATTTACGAGCATCGATGCCTAGGTTAACAGCAACATCTACAGACTCAACGAATTTAGCAGTCGCTAGTTCTTTAAGAAGAGCAACAGCTTCGCTGATTTCGTATTCTTTAGTTGAGTCAACTTTGTCGCGGATTACGCGCATACGCTTAGTAAGTTTAGCCATGATCTTATCCCTCTACCACTAGGCCCATTGAACGAGCAGTACCAGCAATAGAACGTTTCATTGCTTCGATGTCAGCACCAGTCATATCAGCAGCTTTAGTTTCTGCGATTTCCTGAACTTGAGCGTCAGTAACAGTACCAACTTTCTCAGTGTTTGGACGACCTGAACCAGACTTAACGCCAGCAGCTTTCTTAAGAAGAACAGCAGCAGGTGGAGTCTTAGTTACGAACGTGAAAGAACGGTCGTTGTAAACAGTAATAACTACTGGAGTAGGTAGACCTTTCTCAACAGATTCTGTTTTTGCGTTGAACGCTTTACAGAATTCCATGATGTTCACGCCGTGTTGACCTAGAGCAGGACCAACCGGTGGACTTGGGTTTGCCATACCAGCTGCAACTTGCAGTTTGATATAAGCTTCAACTTTCTTAGCCATGATATTTCCTAATATTTTGGGTACATGCGCTAGCCGCAAGGCGAGCTCCCCATAAATTCAATTAACTCTTTTTTACTTCCACAGAAGCAAAAAGGCGCGAAATTATAATCATAATTCGCGCCTTTAACAACCCTAAAAAGGTGATTTTTTATACTCTTTTATTTTGAACAACTTATGAAGTATTTATCCACAGCTTGTTCAAAACTTAGAGTTTTAGTCCAGTTTTTCAACCTGACCAAATTCAAGCTCAACCGGTGTTGCACGACCAAAGATCGATACAGATACCTTAATGCGGCTTTTCTCGTAATCTACTTCTTCAACAGTACCGTTGAAGTCAGCAAATGGACCATCGTTCACACGAACCACTTCACCCGCTTCGAACATTGTCTTAGGACGTGGAGACTCGCTCGCTTTCTCTAGACGGTTCAAGATAGCATCAGCTTCTTTATCAGTGATTGGTGCAGGACGATCAGAGGTACCACCAATGAAGCCCATAACACGCGGAATGCTGCGTACTAAGTGCCATGATTCATCATTCATGATCATTTGAACTAATACGTAGCCAGGGAAGAATTTACGTTCACTTTTACGGCGTTGGCCTGCACGCATTTCCACTACTTCTTCAGTAGGTACTAGCACATCGCCAAATAGTTCTTCCATGTTGTGCATTTTAATATGCTCGCGTAGCGACTGTGCAACACGACCTTCAAAGCCAGAAAAGGCTTGAACTACATACCAACGTTTTTTTGGAGCTTCACTCATGAATCAGAACCCTCTACACCCCAGTTGCTAGAGAAACTAGACGGACCATAATGCCGTCAATTCCCCAAAGCACTAGAGACATAACAATACATACAGCTAAAACGATCAATGTAGTTTGCATAGTTTCTTGGCGAGTAGGCCAAACAACTTTACGAATCTCCATACGAGATTCTTTTGCAAAATCGATCGCAGCTTTACCTTTAGTTGTTGTTGCTGCAACGCCTAGTGCGGCAGCAATCAGCACAACTACACCTGCAGCGCGAATTACAACAGACAATTCACCATACAGGTAATTACCCACAACAGCAGCAGCCAACAGAACAAAAGCGACAATCCACTTCATTGTATCTGCTGCACCTGAGCTATCAGGAGTTTCAGCGTTTGCTTTCATAAAACCAACCTGTGATAAGTCTTAAATATAGACGACAATAACCCCGCTGTTGCAGGGCACATTCCTTTGCGTTGCAAAACAACACATCTAACAGTCATTTTAGTCAAAAAGACCGTTTAATTCTTTGCTAAGAGCAAAAATCGATGTCAAAACATCCAACTCTTTTTTTAGCGCAGAAAAAGGGCATCAAATGATGCCCTTTTTACTAGTGGTTCGTCAAATCTTATGCAAAGATTTTAGCTACAACAC